>NZ_CP069213.1:2472500-2772500 GCF_016834455.1 Shewanella litorisediminis | reverse complement strand
TGGTAAGATATACGTGCAGGGCCGCAGCGGCAAACTGGCCCGTATCGCACTTCCTTAAGTCAAGGTTTGACCTTGCCAAGCCCCTGGAAGTGTGTTCCGGGGGCTTTTTATTGAAAAGATTGTTATAGAGGCAAAAGCATGATCCCTGTAGTGGCCCTGGTGGGTCGCCCCAACGTGGGCAAATCGACCCTGTTTAACCGACTCACGAGAACCCGGGATGCCTTGGTGGCGGATTATCCGGGTTTGACCCGTGACCGCAAATACGGCCGGGCTCATCTGTCCGGTTATGAATTTATCGTGGTGGATACCGGCGGTATCGACGGCACTGAGGAAGGCATTGAGACCAAGATGGCCGAGCAGTCGCTGGCGGCCATCGAAGAAGCCGATGTAGTGCTGTTTATGACCGACGCCCGCGCCGGTCTGACCGCCGCCGACCTGGCCATTGCCCAGCACCTGCGCAGCCGCGACAAAATCACCTTCGTGGTGGCCAACAAGGTTGATGGCATCGATGCCGACTCCGCCTGTGGTGAGTTCTGGCAGCTGGGCCTGGGTGAGGTATACCAGATGGCTGCCGCACAGGGCCGTGGTGTGACCGGCCTGGTGGAGTATGCACTGGCTCCCTTTGCCGAAGCCATGGGCCTGACCCGTGATGACGACGGCGAAGTAGTTGCCGATGAGCGCCAATACACCGAAGAAGAAGCCGAGGCCGAGCAGCAGCGTTTGGCAGAGTTGCCCATTAAGCTGGCCATTATCGGTAAGCCCAATGTGGGCAAGTCTACCCTGACCAACCGAATTCTGGGTGAAGAGCGGGTAGTGGTATACGACCAGCCCGGCACGACCCGAGACTCTGTGTACATCCCCATGGAGCGTGAGGGGCGTAACTACGTGCTTATCGACACCGCCGGTGTGCGTCGCCGTGCCCGTGTTCACGAAGTGATTGAAAAGTTCTCGGTTATTAAGACCCTGAAAGCCGTCGAAGACTCCAACGTGGTGCTCCTGGTCATTGATGCCCATGAAGGCATTGCCGAGCAGGACCTGGGACTCCTGGGCTTTGTGCTCAACTCAGGCCGCGCCCTGGTGCTTGCCGTGAACAAGTGGGATGGCCTGGATCAGGACGTGAAAGATCGCGTAAAAACCGAGCTCGACCGTCGTCTGGGCTTTATCGATTTTGCCCGCATTCACTTTATTTCTGCGCTTCATGGTACAGGCGTTGGTCACTTGTTTGAGTCTATCGAAGAGGCCTACGACAGTGCGACCCGCCGTGTGAGCACTTCCATGCTGACCCGTATCATGCAGATGGCACAGGACGATCACCAGCCACCCATGGTGAATGGTCGACGTGTTAAGCTCAAATACGCCCACGTGGGTGGCTACAATCCGCCTATCGTGGTGGTACACGGTAACCAGGTGAGCAGACTGCCGGATTCTTACAAGCGTTACATGATGAACTACTATCGCCGTGCGCTTAAGGTGGTGGGTACGCCAATCCAGCTGCGTTTCCACGAGGGTGATAACCCGTTCGAAGGCCGCAAGGAAAAACTGACCCTGAGCCAGGAGCGTCGCCGCAAGCGTATGATGAGCCACATCAAGAACAAGAAGGCCTGATGTTGCCGATTGGCAACCAGTCAGACAAACGCTTCAATGAAAAAGCCGGGCAGATGCCTGGCTTTTTTATGTCCTGTATTTAAGTCCTGAATTTATGTCCTTAAGAGGGTCAGAAAACCCATGCTGCCGTCCGTTGTGTTACTCCGGCTTAACCTCAACAACACGGGCCAGAAGCGAGCCCTGAGCCAGCTGAGTCTCTATGGTATCGCCGGCTTTCATGCTGCCTGCGTGGGTCAGCACCTTGCCATCTGCCTCACGGGTGATGGAGTAGCCGCGGCTCAAGGTCGCCAGAGGAGAGACGCTGGCGAGTGAGTGGCTGAGCCCCCCCAGACGGGTTTGGGCATCCTCCAGCATGTCGTCCACGGCGCCTTTGAGCCGCTCATCGAGGTAGGTGAGCCGCTGCCGCTCCAGCATCAAGCGCTGGGCCGGTGAGTGGCGCTCGAGCCTCGCTTTTAACCGCTCTGTGGTCAGTATGTGAGACGAGAGGCGTCTTTGAATGCCGGATGTGAGCCTGAGCTCCAACTCATCGAGGCGCTGTGACTGCTGCTGCAACTGGCGCTTTGGGTCTTGCCGATCCAGCCGTGATTGCAGCGCAATCAATCCGGAATGACGTTTCAGCGCATAATGGCGCCAGCCCTGGGTGAGTCTGGCAAGGGCGCCGGCAAGTTTTTGCTGCTTGTGGCTCTGGTCGCCCGACAGCAGCTCAGCGCCTGCGGATGGGGTCGGTGCCCTGATATCGGCCACAAAGTCGGCAATGCTGGTGTCGACCTCGTGCCCCACGGCGCTCACTATGGTCAGGGCGCTGTTATAGATGGCATGCGCCAGGGCTTCGCTGTTAAAGCACCAGAGATCTTCCAGACTGCCGCCGCCCCGTGTCAGGAGCAGTACATCCACCTCAAGACGTTCATTGGCAAGCTCAATGGCACGAATGATGTCTTTGTCTGCTGCAGCCCCCTGAACTGCCGTGGGGTAAATCACCACCTCGATGCTTGGGTCGCGCCGCTTGAGTACATGGAGCACATCACGGATGGCTGCGCCCGTTGGAGAGGTGATTACCCCGATGCGTTGAATCGACTCTGGCAGTGGCCGCTTGGTGTCCTGGGCGAACAAGCCTTCGGCGGCGAGTTTCATCTTGAGGGCTTCAAACTGGGCAGCGAGCAGGCCGTCACCTGCGGGGAACATGGCCTCAATCAGCAGCTGATAGTCGCCCCTGGGCTCGTATACGCTGATGCTGCCCCGCACCAGCACCTGCTGACCATTGATGGGTTTGAATGCCACCGTGGTGTTACGGCCCTTGAACATGGCACAGCGCAGCTGGGAGTGGCTGTCTTTGAGGGTGAGGTACCAATGGCCGGAAGAAGGAGAAGAAAAATTGGAGATTTCACCGGTCAGCCAGATCCGCCCCAATTGCCCCTCCAGAAGTTGCCGTACTTCGCCATTGAGGCGGGACACGGTATAAACATCATTTTTAGGGACTTGCATTGAAAATTCCGGGCAAATGGTAATTTTTCACAATTTTGCATTTACCGACCCCCACTTGCAAGGTATAATGCCGCCGCAATATTTCACCTCTACTTATCCTACCCAAGGGGAGATGTTGCAATGCTACGTTTAATCAAAGAAGCGCTGACTTTTGACGATGTGTTACTGGTCCCAGCGCACTCAACCGTCCTCCCTAATACCGCAATCCTCAAGACTCGACTGACTCAAAAAATCGAGCTCAATATTCCGTTGGTGTCTGCCGCCATGGATACCGTGACTGAAGCCCGCTTGGCAATTGCCATGGCTCAGGAAGGTGGTTTGGGCTTTATTCATAAAAACATGAGCATCGAGGCCCAGGCTGAAGAAGTCCGCAAGGTTAAAATCTACGAAGCCGGTGTGGTACAGGACCCTGTTACTGTGACTCCGGGCACTACCCTGACTGAGCTGCGTAAGCTCACAGAGCGTAACGGCTTTGCCGGTTACCCCGTGGTGAACGAAGCCAACGAGCTGGTAGGCATTATCACCGGCCGTGATGTGCGCTTTGTGACCGACTGGTCCAAAACCGTGCAGGAAGTGATGACCCCGAAAGAGCGTCTGGTGACTGTACCGGAAGGCACCAAGCTCGAAGATGTGCAAAAGCTGATGCACACCAACCGTATCGAAAAAGTACTGGTGGTAGACGACAACTTCTGCCTCAAGGGTCTTATCACAGTGAAAGACTTCGAAAAAGCCGAGCGTAAGCCCAATGCCTGTAAAGACGAGCTGGGCCGTCTGCGTGTGGGCGCGGCCGTAGGTGCCGGTGCCGGCAACGAAGAGCGCGTTGATGCCCTGGTGAAAGCCGGTGTGGACGTACTGCTCATCGACTCTTCCCACGGTCACTCTGAAGGCGTACTCCAGCGTATTCGCGATACCCGCGCCAAGTACCCTGATTTGCAAATCATCGGCGGCAACGTGGCCACAGCCGAAGGCGCACTGGCGCTGGTTGAAGCCGGTGTGAACGCGGTGAAAGTGGGTATTGGCCCCGGCTCTATCTGTACCACCCGTATCGTAACCGGTGTGGGCGTACCGCAAATCACTGCCGTATCTGACGCCGCCGCTGCGGTGAAGCACCTGAATATACCTGTAATTGCCGACGGTGGTATCCGCTTCTCAGGCGATCTCGCCAAGGCGCTGGCTGCGGGTGCTTCCTGCATCATGGCAGGCTCCATGTTTGCCGGTACCGACGAAGCCCCGGGTGAAACCGAGCTGTATCAGGGCCGTGCTTACAAGTCTTACCGTGGCATGGGTTCTCTTGGCGCCATGAGCCAGGGGTCATCTGACCGTTACTTCCAGAGCGACAACGCAGCCGACAAACTGGTACCCGAGGGTATCGAAGGTCGCGTGCCTTACAAGGGCAAGCTCAAGGAAATCATTCACCAGCATATGGGCGGCCTGCGCTCCTGTATGGGCCTTACTGGCTGCGCCACCATCAAGGAACTGGGTGAAAAAGCTCAGTTCGTGAAGGTGACCTCTGCCGGTATGGGCGAGTCCCATGTGCACGATGTGACCATCACCAAAGAAGCCCCTAACTATCGTACCGGTGGCTGATTGAAAAGGGCGGCCCCGGGTCGCCCTTGCTGTACCTGATGTCCGGTGCCATCTCTGGCGCCGGAACAAGATAAATGCCAAATGAGATAAAGGTTTTCCATGAGCAACATTCATGAGCACAAGATACTTATTCTGGATTTCGGTTCTCAGTACACTCAGCTGATTGCCCGCCGTATCCGTGAAATCGGCGTGTACTGCGAACTCTGGGCCTGGGATGTGACCGAAGCGCAGATCCGCGAATTTGCCCCTAACGGTATCGTTCTGGCCGGTGGCCCCGAGTCTGTCACCGAAGAAAACTCTCCCCGCGCCCCTGAGTATGTGTTTAACGCCGGTGTGCCCGTGCTGGGTATTTGCTACGGCATGCAGACCATGAGCGAGCAGCTGGGCGGCAAGGTTATCCAGGGCGTTGGCGAGCGCGAGTTCGGCTATGCCCAGGTTGAAGTACTGAGCGACAGTGCGCTGCTGCGTCACATCGAAGACGGCATTTCCGACGCCGGCAAGCCGCTCTTGGACGTGTGGATGAGCCACGGTGACAAGGTCTCTGAAATTCCAGAAGGCTTTGTGGCTGTTGCCAAGACCGAGACCTGTCCGTTTGCCGTAATGGCCAACGAAGACAAGAAGTTCTACGGTGTGCAGTTCCACCCCGAAGTGACTCACACCCGTCAGGGCAAGCGCATGCTGGAACATTTTGTGATGGACATCTGTGGCTGTGATAACAAGTGGCAGCCAGCCTCCATCATCGAAGACGCGGTAGAGCGCATCAAGGCTCAGGTGGGCGACGATGAAGTGATCCTCGGCCTCTCCGGCGGTGTGGACTCTTCCGTGACGGCCATGCTGCTGCACCGCGCCATCGGCAAGCGTCTGACCTGTGTATTCGTTGACAATGGCCTCTTGCGCCTCAACGAAGCCAAGCAGGTACTGGAAATGTTCGGCGACCACTTTGGTCTCAACATTGTTCACGTGGATGCTGAAAGCCGTTTCCTCGACGCCCTCAAGGGCGAAAACGACCCTGAGGCCAAGCGTAAGATCATCGGCCGCGTGTTCGTGGAAATCTTCGACGAAGAAGCCTCCAAGTGCGTTAACGCCAAGTGGCTGGCCCAGGGCACCATCTATCCAGACGTGATTGAGTCTGCAGGCAGTGCCACCGGCAAGGCCCATGTGATCAAGTCGCACCACAACGTGGGTGGTCTGCCCGATGATATGGAGCTGGGCTTGGTAGAACCGCTGCGTGAACTCTTCAAAGACGAAGTGCGTAAGATTGGTCTGGAACTCGGCCTGCCTTACGACATGCTCTATCGCCACCCATTCCCAGGCCCGGGCCTTGGGGTGCGTGTACTTGGCGAAGTGAAGAAAGAATACTGCGACCTTTTGCGCCGCGCCGATGCCATCTTCATTGAAGAGCTGCACCGCGCCGATCTGTACAACAAGGTCAGCCAGGCGTTCACCGTGTTCCTGCCGGTTCGCAGTGTGGGCGTGATGGGCGATGGCCGTAAGTACGACTGGGTTGTGTCGCTGCGCGCCGTGGAAACCATCGACTTTATGACTGCACACTGGGCGCACCTGCCATACGATTTCCTTGGCCGCGTATCCAACCGCATCATCAACGAAGTCGACGGTATTTCCCGCGTGGTGTACGACATCTCCGGCAAGCCACCTGCCACCATCGAGTGGGAATAATTGCGCTTATTCAACTGTCGCAGTTAGCCTGAGTTAGACGAAATAAAGCCCATGAAATCATGGGCTTTATTTTTTCATCTGGCCCATCCCGAATACAGTTGACACTTTCCTGCTGATGGCACCAGCATGCAATTATTCTCTCTGTTTTAGTACTGCAAAGTCGCGGCCTTCCAGCCCGCCTCCGGGCAAGGGGTATTGCTTGTCCAATACCCCTTGCATCCCCAAGGACACCCCACCGATGCTGACTACCCCTCGACCTTATGCCGAAAATCGGCTAGCGCGTCTGACGCTCATCCCTGATTCGACTGACGCTGCTTCGGCATCCATGCCTCGCCACGCCATTTTCAGCAAGGTCCTCGGCAGCATCGGAACGGGGGATTGGTGTACAGGTCCGACTATTTACCAAATGTTATTGGGCCAACTAACTGTTGTGTCAGACTATTTCGTTGACTCTGATGTGGGAACTGGATGAAATAGATTCAGTGCCCAATATACCCAAGCTGTGAAATGAATGACGCCGGAATTTTACGATCGTGAGTATCCTGAAGTCCCACGTTATCGTTTATGAACACAGGGAACTCCAACCTAGTGGATCTGGAGGTGTTTCGATATGAATGACAGGTCAGTGCCCCTCAAGAGGTTTTTTTCGAAGGTACCAAAATCTGAAGCTGATGCTGACGAAATGGAAATACTCTCAATCTGGGGGGAAGGGAAGCGTACTGGCTGGCCGGAACTTGAAGGGGAGTATCGCTGCGTTATTTTGGCTGAGGCCGGAGCAGGAAAAAGTTTCGAGATGGAGGCTCGCGCAAAGTGTGCTGAAGATGAAGGCCGTGCAGCCTTCTTTATCCGCATAGAAGATATCGAAGATGGCTTCGAAAACTCATTTGACGTAGGCAGCTTGGAGTCTTTTGAGCACTGGCTAAGTTCACAAGATGAAGCTTGGTTTTTCCTTGATTCAATCGACGAGGCACGATTGGAAAATCCACGTGCATTTGAGAAGGCAATTAAGTGTTTTGCGACTCGAATAAATTTCGCTAAGCGACGTGCGCACATTTTTATTTCCAGCCGCCCCTATGCCTGGCGTGCAAGATCAGATAGAGACATGCTGGAGCGATACCTACCCTATTTACGACCGAAGGTAGAGGAAGTCAGCAACGCCGGAGAAATTGATAGAGAAAAGCAGGATGAACCTGAAAGTGCCTTGAAAGTTTACTTGCTTAATGCACTGGATGAAAAAGACATTCGATTCTTTGCCAATGCTCGTGGGGTGCAACAAGTAGACAAGTTGATCACTGACCTCCATCGTGCAAATTTGATGCAGATGGCAGGGCGTCCGTTTGATCTCGAAGGCATATTGGCTAAGTGGCAGGCAGATCAAACACTTAATGGCCGGCTTGAGTTACTGCAACACAATATTGATCTTCGCTTAAAGGAAATTGATCCAAATCGTGCACAGCGCCAGCCTCTTAATCGGCAGAAAGCAAGGCATGGGGCACGCTTGCTTGCCGCTGCTGTGATTCTAACGGGTGAAGCAGGTATTTGTGTTCCGGACTCTATTTACTCAAATAAAGGCATTGATGCAGAAAGGGTTCTGGGCGACTGGGAACCGGCAGACGTGCAAGCATTGCTTGAACGTGGGATTTTCAATGACGTGCTTTATGGCATGGTGCGTTTTAGACACAGGGATGTTAGGGAGCTGCTCGCAGCGGAATGGTTTGCTGAACAGCTCAAAAATGGTTATGCCCGTCATGCTATCGAGTCACTGTTTATTCGTGAGCAATATGGGCACTCAATCGTTACACCACGTCTTCGGCCGGTATTGTCCTGGTTAATATTATTCGATGATGGACTTCGTCATAAAGCCCTAAAAATTGCTCCGGAAATTGCAGTCGAAGGAGGCGATGCAGCGCATTTGCCATTTGCAGAACGACAAGCTCTCCTTCACGACATTGTCAGCAGAATTGTCGCGGATGAAGATAACCGTTCGGCGCGGGATAACAGCGCGATAGCCAAGATTGCCCAGCCGGATCTGAGTGGGGATGCCCTTCGTATTATCACAGAGCATAGAAGCAACGTTGGCGCAATTTTTTTCCTGGGTCGATTGGTTTGGCAGGGAAATATGCACGACTGTTTGCCTCCATTGTTCGAAATTGCAATCGACACTGAGCGGGGGGCATTTGCGCGCATTGCTGCAACACGGGCTGTGATGACATGCGGGACGCAGGAACAACAAAGTAGTTTATGGGCTCAACTGAATGTCCTGCCACAGCCTTTGCCCCGCAGATTACTGACCGAGATTTTAGAGGAAGTAGAGCCTGATATAGCTTCGGTAAACAGTCTGCTTGTATCAATTAACAAGTTAGAAGCATATGACCGTTACCAGGCCACTGGGTTGGGGCAGGCGATTCATGAATTCATAGACCGTTTACCTAATCCCGGCTCATTGGATGCGATAGAGCCTCTGATTGCTATGGTCCTTGGTTTGAATGATTTTCTTGATCGGGAGCCGTACATCCAGCAGCGGGAATGCCATGTCTCACAGCAATTTCTATGGCTACTAGGCCCAGCAACACATGCGGTCGAACGGCTGGTTTCAGCCCGTTCTGAGGCCGCTATGTTGCTTGAAGGATTTACTATTTTATTGAAGGGGCCAACAGTACAGTATTGGCATGGTGAAGGTTTTGACGACTACAAAAGTTCCCTATATCAACTTGTTCCGGCCTGGAAAGAACTGAATGACGCCTTGTTTTGGCATTGTATTGAAGATGCGCGGCATCGGCGTTGGATAAAAAAATCCGAACGGCTGATAGATGACTGGCCGGTTCAATGGCTTCAACATTACTGGAAATTCGAAGCTGAAAGGTTTCATGACGTGCTGGGATTCATTGCAACGCGTGAGTTTCTGGATGATAAATTGGTTGCATTGTCACTTGCCCACAGGTTGTTTACCCAAGCGGATAGACCTGAAGGTTGGTTGGAACTACTCAAATGTGCGGTCGAAGGTAATTCGGAATTGGCACTGCAACATAGTACGTTCCTCAATCCAACTAAGTCGCAAAGTCTCATTGAATTGGAGGAAAAATCAGCTCAGCAAGAAGCGAAGTGGAAACAAAAACAGGAAGAACGTAAGCTCAACCGCACTAAATGGATAGAACGTTTAAAGGCTAACCCAGATGTTGTTTGTCATCCTCCTGGATTAGCGCAAGGTAGGGTCAGCGACGACCAACTTTGGTTGTTAGGAGAAATTGAGGGCTCTGGTTTTCGGACAAGCCGTAGTGACGGTGCAGATTGGCAAGCCTTGATTCCTGAGTTTGGTGAGGATGTCGCTCGGGCTTACCGGGAAGCCGCAATATCTTATTGGCGTAACTATACTCCTGGCCTGCGTTCAGAAGGAGGTAATACCAACTCCATACCCTATTCGCTTGTCTTCGCCATGGCTGGCCTCGAAATAGAAGCGAGCGAGAACATCGACTTTCCTGAAAATTTGACAGAAGCCGAGGTTCGCCATGCGCTTCGATATATTGTCTGGGAGCTCAACGGCTTCCCAAGTTGGTTTGAACGAATGTATGTGGCGTATCCACAGCTGGTCTTGGAAGCAGTCCTCACCGAATTGCACTGGGAGCTCGCGAATACAGAAGCAACTAAACCTACACACTACATTTTGAGTGATTTGGTTTACCACGCGCCGTGGATGCATAGCCAATTGGTTCCTTCGATCCTATCGTGGTTGCGGCAGCACGAAATCTTAAGCAGTGAAGCTTTAGGTTATGGCATCAATATTTTACTGAATGGTAACGCAGATACTGAACCGGTCTTGAAATTGGTAGGGTCAAAAGTTGCCCGAAATGCGATGTGTGGACAGTCGGCAGTTTGGTTTGCGCTTTGGGCTGACTTTGACGCAGAAGAAGGAATTTCTGTATTTGAGAAGTGGTTGTCGAGCCTTCCACCGAAAGAGGCATCACACGAAGCTCAGCGATTTATATCGGAGTTAATGGGAACAAGGCGTTCATCACGTATTGGCTATAGCCGCGGTAGTTTCCGTGATATCAGACATTTAAAAAGACTTTATATCCTTATGCATAGGTATATCCGAGCCCGAGACGACATTGAACGAGCGGGTAAAGGAGTGTATTCGCCTGGGCTGCGCGATGATGCGCAAGACGGCCGCAATGCTCTATTTAATTTACTATCTGAGATCCCTGGGAAAGAGACTTATATTGCCTTGACCGAGTTAGCTAAAGAGCATCCAGATGAGACATATCGGCCTTGGATGCAAAAGCGGGCTTACCAACGAGCAGAACAAGATGCTGATTTGGAGTTTTGGACGGAGCAACAAGTACGGGATTATGACCAGTACCAAGAGAGCAAACCTACAACCAATCGGCAGCTTTTTGAGCTAACTGTTGATCGTTTGCTTGATTTGAAGGCTTGGGTAGAACGTGGTAATGACAGCCCCTATAAGACTTGGCAGAAGGCTGACGGTGAAACCGAATTGCGTAATCTCATAGTGGGTTGGCTGAATCTCAAATCTTCTGGACGCTACTCTTGTGCACAAGAAAACGAGCTGCCAAATAAGCAGAGGCCGGATATTTGGACTCAAAGCTCACAGATAGCTTCACCGGTGCCAATTGAGCTCAAGTTGCTGGATAAGGGATGGTCTGGTTCTGAACTCTGTGAGCGATTACGTAACCAACTTGCCGGTGATTACCTACGTGAAGAAACGGCGGGTTGTGGTGTGTTTTTATTAGTCTGGCAGGGAAAGTCTCATCAGCAACATTGGCAGATTGAAAATCAACCAGTACCGCTTTCTGGGCTTGAAACAGCATTAAAGTCTTACTGGAATACTATTTCCAATAGCTTTCCTTGTGTTGCTGCGATTGAGGTAATGCTGATTGATCTCACCATAAGAGAGATAAAGTCACAGGATTGAATAGCGAATGAATTGCAAGTTGAATGGTGCTTGGCAGTGGTTTTGGACGCATGAGTTTGACTAAAACCAAGTTCAATGAGCCATACACAGGGTTTTAATACAGGGAACAGTTTGCTTATGAAGATTGACCACATCACCCTTCTGGTGTCATCGCTGGAACTCAGCATGCCTTACTACGAGCAATTACTGCCTTTGCTCGGCTTTTCAAAAAAGAAAAACCACGTATGGACGGATGGCGAAGGCTTTTTCTTTCAGTTTTTGCAGGCAAAAGCCGGTACCTCTGCCTACGAGCGTTACGGTGCAGGTATGAATCACCTGGGCTTTGGCGCGTCATCGCCTGAGCAGGTCTATGGGGTGCGTGCCGCCATGGCGGAGGCGGGGTTCGAGGTACCTGAGGTGCAAAACCTCGGTGGTGCCATCGCCTTGTTTATGAAAGACCTTGATGGGGTGCGCTTTGAAGTTACCTATTACCCACCGGGGATGGCCGTGGTTGATTGACTTAAATAGGTATACCGCTTCAACCCAAGCAGCCATGTCTGAGGGGGAAACTTTTCAGAACCAATGCCTTAAAGGCACAGAATAACGCTGTGTTTATGCCGCCATTTCAATTCGGTTACGGCCGTTGCCCTTGGCGCGGTAGAGAGCTTCATCGGCTGCCTTCAACGCCTTTTCGAGCCCCCCATGGCCCGGTGAAACGGCGGCGAGCCCAGCACTGACGGTGATCTTGATGGCCTGACCATTGAGATTGAAATGGCTGGACTCAACCAGTTGGCGCAGGGATTCCATCCTTTTGCTTGCCTGTGCCAACTCGGCTTGCCTGAATTCCAGCAAAAACTCTTCACCGCCCCAACGAAAAAACTGATCCTCTTCACGTATGTGGCTGCTGATGAGTTTGGCGAGTTCGACCAGCACAAAATCACCGGCATCGTGGCCGAAGGTATCATTAATGCGCTTGAAGTGATCCACGTCCACCAGTGCAAACACAGTGCGCTCACTGTGTTTGTGTTCTTTGGGTGCCTTAAAGGCGCGGCGGTTGAGGGCGCCGGTAAGGGGATCGGTGGCGGCAATTTTCTTAAGTAAACTGTGCTGAACCACCTGATGACGGAAAAGCAGCAACAGTCCCGTTGCCGAGAGGATAAGCCCGATGGACAGCAGAATGTCCTCTACAAAGGCTAATTTTGTTGGCAGGGTGATTTCATCCAGCCAGTTCATCATGCTTCCGAAGAAAGAGACGATTGCGCCGCTCAGGAGCAGGAGATAGCTGTGCTTGAGGTGGCGGATATAGCGACAGCTGAACATAATCACCAACCAGAAGAGTACTGGCACACTCTCAAGGACCAGTTCCAGCTGTTTTAGCTGAGGTTGGTGATCAGCCCACTTCAGATACAGGACTATAAAAACGATCCCGAGGAGCAAAGTGAGATATTGAATGTATAAGTGCCCGGATTGCTTTTGAAAACGCATTAGCAGCGGCCTTTGAAATGTCTGATTAAAGTCTAGCCACGGGAGCAAATTTTGCCAGGGAAGGGAGGCGGCGGTTATACTGTGCCCGTCAAAAATGGGGTGGAAATGACATTGCAACAATCAGAGTTGGACAAGCATTTTATGTCGCTCGCACTCGCAGCAGCCAAAGAGGCGGAGGCGAGGGGGGAAGTGCCCGTGGGGGCTGTGCTGGTGAAGGAAGGCGAGGTGATAGCGACGGGCTATAACCACAATATTGGCCTGAACGACCCCAGCGCCCACGCGGAGATGCAGTGCCTGCGGGAGGCAGGAAAGTTACTGGGCAATTACCGACTGCTCGACACCACCCTCTATGTGACTCTGGAACCCTGTGCCATGTGTGCCGGAGTGATGGTACACAGTCGTATCAGCCGTCTGGTGTTTGGTGCCAGAGATGGAAAAACCGGTGCCGCAGGCAGTGTGGTGGATTTGGTCAGGCATCCTGCCTTTAATCACCAAATAGCCGTGGAAGAAGGAGTGCTGGCCGACGAATGTTCAGGGCTGCTCAGCGACTTTTTCCGTCGCCGCCGCAAAGAGCAAAAAGCCCTCAAGCAGACTGCCGGTGATGCGCAGTCTGCTGCTGAATAAGGACGCAATGGAGCGTGGGCGAAAGCCCTGTGTATTTACTCTTCAGACTGGATAAGGCTAAAGAAGAGTTTTTGTCTGCGCAGCAAGCGGCTGTGGCGGAATTTGACCAGGGTGCGGCGTCTTGCAGCGGTATGGTTATTGATGGTTTTTCTTTTCATGTAAGGCCCCTTGTAACTCATTGGTCCTTAACGGCCAATTCTTTTTCTACACCGCACATTAGCAGTGCTCCGGGATACTGGCAAGAGCAGGGGATCACAGCCACTGCTTCAGTGGTGGATTTCTGTTCACCAGTAAAGGTGTTACTCGTGGGGAGTCGCTGTTGGCGGCTGTGCAGTGGTGCTGGCGGCGGTTTCTTCTACCTGAACTTCATCCTGAAGCTGGGGCTCATCCTTGGGTTTTTGATTGTCCACCCATACCAGGGTGTCGTAGTAGCGACGGATGGAGTCCACATAATGCACCGCTTCACCGCCCCTGGCATAGCCGTAACGGGTCTGGCTGTAAAACTTGCGCTTTTGCAGTAATGGCAATACCTGCTTCACATCCCGCCAGGCGCTGGGGTTCAGCCCCTGCGCTTCAGCCAGTCGGCGGGCATCTTCCAAATGGCCCAGCCCAATGTTGTAGGCGGCAAGGGCAAACCACATCCGCTGATTCTCCGGAATGGACTCAGGCAAGCGGTTTATCAAATCCCGCAGATAATCGGCGCCGCCACGAATGCTTTGCCGTGGGTCGAGACGATTAGTCACCCCCAGCTGGCTGGCGGTGGCATTGGTCAGCATCATCATGCCGCGCACCCCGGTAGGCGAACGGGCGTTGGGGTTCCAGTGGGACTCCTGATAACTGGCTGCGGCCAGTTTTCGCCAGTCGAGATCGCCTGCGTATTCTTCAAACAGGGGCCGGTAGCGGGGCAGCTTGGCATCAATGGCGCGGATAAAGGCGCGGGTGTCGACGTAATCAAAACGCTTCACATGGCCGAAGTATTTTTCATTGAGGTGTGCCAGGGTGCCGGCGCGTTTTTCCTGATGCCAGAAGGCCAGCAGCTTACTCATCAGCGCATCGCTGTTTTGGGCTGGCAACAGCCAGACCACCGGCACTTTTTGCTCCAGCACCAGGCCACTTCTGAGCTCCGGCATGTAACGGCGGTTGATATCCAGGCTGGTCGACTGAGCCAGGGTGTAGTTGAGTTCACCGCTGGCAATCATGGCAATGAGTTCGTCGTTATCTTTTTCGCTGGTTTGCTCCCAGCTTAGATTGGTGTGGGTTTGTTGCAGCCGGGTGAGAGTTTCCACAAAGGCCGAGTCGGCCACCACCGTCAAATTGCCGCTGAGTTGTTCTATGGACTCGGGTGCCTTATTGCCCTGACGGTAAACCACGACCTGATCCACCCGGTAAAGGGGCGGTCCCATACGAAAACGATTGCGGCGGTTGGGGCTTTCGGTGATACCGGCGGCGATGAGGTCGATGTCGCCCTTTGCCAGCGCATCGTAAAGCTCGCTTCGGTTGCTGTAAGGCTGCATTTCCAGCGGCTTGCCCAGGTAGTCGGCAAATTTCTGCGCCAGCTCATAATCAAAGCCTGACAGGCCCTGGCCCGAGCTCATGTAGATTTGGGCACCATACAGGGTACCTACTCGAAGGGTCTCAGATTCGGCTCTGGGCTGAGAATCGTCCACAACAAGCCCTGGCGGCTGACACGCAGACAGCACCAGTAAACCGGCAAGTAGAAAAAGGACTCTTCTTAGTCTTATCAATCAATTAACCCCAGGAAATTCAGTCAAGGCTTGTCGAAATCGGCGCAATTCTACCCGATGCATCCTGAGCCCTTGCTGAACAGTCCGGCAATCCGTGCCAGAACCGGAACCCAATATTACAGGAAACACTGTTTTGAGTAAGCATGGCAGGTGATTTACGGGGCGCATTTCCCTATAATAGCGCCACCTCTGACCCTGTAATTATAAAAAGTAAGGTGAATTGACGTGATGGAGATCATCCGTGGAGCTCCTGCACTCTCGGCGTTTAGAGTGCAAAAGCTGATGGAAGCCTGTGAAAATGCAGCACTTCCTGTACGCCAAATCTATGCCGAATATATCCATTTGGCGGACTTGAACGAGGCGCTCAATGCGACCGAGCAAGACAGACTCGGCAAGATCCTGACCTACGGTCCCGCCATTGAGCCCCATGCCCCCACAGGAACCCTCCTGTTTGTCACTCCCCGCCCCGGCACCATCTCTCCCTGGTCCTCCAAAGCTACCGACATCGCCCACAACTGCGGCCTTGATAAAATCAAGCGTCTGGAGCGTGGTGTTGCCTACTATGTCGAGTCGGATGCCCTGAGCGATGCCCAGACCAAGGAGCTTAAAGCCCTTATCCACGACCGCATGGTGGAAGTGGTACTGGCGAGCTTTGACGATGCGTCGGTGCTTTTTGCCCACACCGAGCCCAAGCCGTTCACCAGCGTGAATATCCTCGGCGAAGGCCGCGCCGCGCTGGAAGTGGCCAACCGCAACATGGGTCTGGCACTGGCGGAAGATGAAATCGACTATCTGGTCGAAAACTTCACCCGTCTGGGCCGTAACCCCAACGACATCGAGCTGATGATGTTTGCCCAGGCAAACTCTGAGCACTGTCGTCATAAGATTTTCAACGCCGATTGGACCATCGACGGCGTAGAGCAGCCCAAGTCGCTGTTCAAGATGATCAAAAACACCTTCGAAAAGACGCCGGACAATGTGCTGTCTGCCTACAAGGATAACGCCGCCGTGATGGTGGGTACCGAGGCTGGCCGCTTTTTCCCGGACGCCGACGGTGTGTATAACTACCATCAGGAGCCGGTTCATATCCTGATGAAGGTGGAAACCCACAACCACCCAACCGCTATCAGCCCATACCCAGGTGCTGCCACCGGTTCCGGCGGTGAAATCCGTGACGAAGGTGCCACCGGCCGCGGCGCCAAGCCAAAGGCAGGTTTGACCGGCTTCAGCGTATCCAACCTGAAGATCCCGGGCTTTGTACAGCCTTGGGAAGGTAACTACGGCAAGCCAGACCGAATCGTCACTGCGCTGGACATCATGACCGAAGGCCCTCTGGGCGGCGCTGCCTTTAACAACGAGTTTGGCCGTCCGGCTCTGCTCGGTTACTTCCGTACCTACGAGCAGGAAGTCGCAAGCCACAACGGCGTGGAAGTCCGTGGTTACCACAAGCCCATCATGCTGGCCGGTGGTATCGGCAACATCCGCGAAGACCATGTGCAGAAAGGTGAAATCACCGTTGGCGCCAAGCTGGTCGTGCTGGGTGGCCCTGCGATGAACATTGGTCTGGGCGGCGGCGCGGCTTCTTCCATGGCTTCTGGCCAGTCCAGCGAAGATCTGGACTTTGCCTCGGTGCAGCGCGATAACCCAGAGATGGAGCGTCGCTGTCAGGAAGTGATTGACCGCTGCTGGCAGATGGGTGACAAGAACCCCATTCAGTTTATCCATGACGTGGGTGCCGGTGGTTTGTCCAACGCCCTGCCTGAGCTGGTGAATGATGGCGACCGCGGTGGCCGTTTCGAGCTGCGTAATGTGCTGTGTGACGAGCGCGGCATGAGCCCGCTGGAAATCTGGTGTAACGAGTCCCAGGAGCGTTATGTGCTGTCTGTGGCCGCCGAAGATATCGACACCTTCGCCGCCATCTGTGAGCGTGAGCGTGCGCCATTTGCCGTAGTGGGTGAAGCTACTGCCGAGCCGCACTTAAGCCTCAATGACGAACACTTCGATAACACCCCAATCGATCTGCCACTGGAAGTGCTGCTGGGCAAGCCGCCCAAGATGAGCCGCCAGGCGGAAAGCAAAAAGGCGGTAAGCCCTGCGCTGGATCAGAACAAGATTGCTGTTGGTGAAGCGGTGAAGCGCGTGCTGTCGCTGCCAACCGTGGCCGACAAGACCTTCCTTATCACCATTGGTGACCGCACTGTGACCGGTCTTGTGGCCCGCGACCAGCTGGTTGGCCCCTGGCAGGTGCCTGTGGCTGACTGCGCCGTGACCGCTGCCACTTTCGACACCTACGCCGGTGAAGCCATGTCCATGGGCGAGCGCACGCCGCTGGCGTTGCTGGACTTTGGCGCATCTGCCCGTATGGCGGTGGCCGAGTCCATCATGAACATCGCCGGTGCCGACATTGGCTCGTTCAAGCGTATTAAGCTGTCTGCCAACTGGATGGCCGCTGCCGGTCACCCGGGTGAAGACGCAGGTCTTTTTGAGGCAGTGAAAGCCGTGGGCGAAGAGCTGTGTCCTGAGCTGGAACTCACCATCCCTGTGGGCAAGGACTCCATGTCCATGAAGACTGCCTGGGAAGTGAACGGCGAGAAGAAAGCCGTGACCGCGCCTATGAGTCTTATCATTTCCGCCTTCGGTGCGGTGAATGATGTGCGTAACACTGTGACCCCAGAGCTGCGCTCCGACAAGGGTGACACCAGCATCCTCTTTATCGACCTTGCCAATGGTCAAAACCGCCTCGGTGGTTCGTGCCTGGCGCAGGTGTTTGGTGAGCTGGGTGACGTGGCGCCGGATCTGGATAACGCCGCCAGTCTGCGCGGTTTCTTCGAGACCATGCAGAAGCTGGTTGCCGCCAAGCAGGTGATTGCTTACCACGACAAGAGTGACGGTGGTCTGTTCACCACGCTGGTGGAAATGGCCTTTGCCGGTAACACGGGTCTGGACATCAATCTGGCCGGTATTGCAGGCTCCGATCTTGAGCGTCTCTTTAACGAAGAGCTCGGCGGTGTTATTCAGGTGAGTAAAGCCGATGAAGATGCTGTACGCGGCGCCTTCGAAGCGGCAGGTCTTGCCGTACATGCCGTTGCCAAGCTGAACAGTGACGGTCAGGTACGTATCCACGATGGCGAGCGTCTGGTGTTTGCAGACAGCCGCGTAGCCCTGCGCACTCTGTGGTCCGAGACCACCTACCGTATGCAGGCCCTGCGTGATAACCCTGAGTGTGCCCGCCAGGAGTTTGAACTGAAGCAGAAAGCCGACGAGCCGGGTCTGACCGTGAAGCTTGGCTTCGACCCAAGTGACGATGTGGCTGCGCCTTATATCTTGAAGGGCGTCGCGCCCAAGATGGCGATTCTGCGCGAGCAGGGCGTTAACTCCCACGTGGAGATGGCGGCTGCGTTTGATAGAGCCGGTTTTGAGAGCCGCGACGTACACATGTCCGACATCCTCTCTGGCCGCATCAGCCTCGAAGAGTTCCAGGGCCTGGTGGCCTGTGGTGGCTTCTCTTACGGTGACGTGCTGGGCGCAGGTGAAGGCTGGGCCAAGTCCATCCTCTTTAACCAGCGTGCCCGCGACGAGTTCAGCCGCTTCTTCGAGCGCGACAGCAGCTTTGCCCTCGGGGTGTGTAACGGCTGTCAGATGATGTCGAACCTTAAAGACATCATCCCCGGTGCCGAGCACTGGCCACGCTTCGTGCGTAACCGCTCCGAGCGCTTTGAAGCCCGCTTCAGCCTGGTGGAAGTGCAGTCGAGTCCATCGCTGTTCTTCTCTGGCATGGAAGGCTCACGCATGCCAATCGCCGTGTCTCACGGTGAAGGTTTTGCCGAGTTCGCCAACGCCGAAGCACTGGCCCGCGCCGAAGCCACAGGCACAGTGGCGCTGCGTTATGTGAATGGTCATGGCGACATCGCCACCCAGTACCCGCAGAACCCCAACGGCTCGCCAAACGGCCTGACCGGTATCACTACCCTGGATGGCCGCGTCACTATCATGATGCCGCACCCAGAGCGGGTGTTCCGCACCGTGGCCAACTCCTGGCACCCAGACAACTGGGGCGAGGACAGCCCATGGATGCGCATGTTCCGTAACGCCCGGGTGAAACTGGGTTAACCGGCGCTGATATTCAGCGAATAGAGCTGACAAAAAGGAGCGATGAGAATCGCTCCTTTTTTTATTGTGTAACGCAATGAAATATTGACGCTAATTCGGTTGCGCCTGTCACCAATCGCCCTGAGTGTGGCTTTCAGCACTTTGGGGTGATAACTGCCTCCAAATGGGTATAACCTGATGCCGGATAAAAAAATGCCCCGCACCTTTTCAGGGCGGGGCCGTTTTGCGCTAACAAAACATCAATTCACTTCAAGGGAAATAGGGTACTGCTTACAGTGGGCGAGCGTTGTACAGTTCAACGAAAACGCGCTTATAAGCCTTAATCACACGGTCAAAGAAGTTTTTCATGGCACATCTCCACAGTCAGTTTCAGGGGTTGCGGAGTGAGCCCCGGAACACGTCAATTGGGGGCATCTCCTCGACTTGTGCGTATATTAGCCAGTCATCTCGTGAGTCTCAAACGAGAAAAATTGAAATTATACATTAAAAAAACTTATCCATTTTAATTGCCACGTATTTGCTATCAAGTTTAAATTCATATAAATCATTATTTTAAACAAAGCTGGTGAAGTTTTGTTGTATATATATTTATGTTTTATTGATTTTCAATTGGATTGGGTGTGGTTTGTTTGGTTTTATCCGCTTAAGGTGCAAAAGTACGCACGTTTCATGGGGCGATGGTGCTTGCCTATTCCATTGAATATGGGGTGTCAATCACGCCGCCTCACAAAATGTGTACTCGCTTGCAAATTCCACTTAAAGCCTCCGCATTGATTGATTTACGTCAATTCAGGGTGGTATAAAATTGCTGCTGAAATCCCTTAAAACCATGTGTAATTGCCTGATTGCAATAATTTTTGGGTGTTTCACACCCGGTGACGCCGGGTGGCCATCACAAACTGCTGTGAAAGTGTGAGTTGAGTCTGGGTTATCGGGGCAAAAACTCGCAGGCAGGGAAGATGGACCAGGACGTCAAAATGTCTGCCCTTGGACCGATTCAGAATGCCGGGGCATCAATAACTCAAATTTTACTATCCTACAAAGGTTGCTGCACTTATCGATGGGGATCGGATAAGGGTAGCAGGACGCACCAAGTAAGGAGTCGCTGATGATTGTTGAAGAGGTTGTTGAGCTATCGCGCTTGCAGTTTGCGCTGACGGCCATGTATCACTTCCTGTTTGTACCCCTGACCCTGGGCATGGCCTTTCTGCTGGCTATCATGGAATCGCTTTACGTGATGACCAACAAGCAGATCTACAAGGACATGACCAAGTTCTGGGGTAAGCTGTTCGGGATTAACTTTGCCCTTGGCGTAACCACGGGCCTGGCCATGGAGTTCCAGTTCGGAACCAACTGGTCATACTATTCTCACTATGTAGGCGACATCTTTGGTGCGCCCCTTGCCATTGAAGGCTTGATGGCCTTCTTCCTTGAATCTACCTTCGTGGGTATGTTCTTCTTCGGTTGGGACAGATTCTCCAAGCGTCAGCACCTGGCAGTGACCTGGCTGATGGCGCTCGGTACCAATATGTCTGCACTGTGGATTTTGGTGGCCAACGGCTGGATGCAAAACCCTGTGGGCAGCGTATTCAACTACGAAACCATGCGCATGGAAATGACCAGCTTTGCCGAAGTGGTCTTTAACCCGGTTGCCCAGGTGAAGTTTGTTCACACTGTGGCCTCTGGCTATGTGGCCGGTGCCATGTTCGTGCTCGCCATCAGTGCATACTACATCCTCAAGAAGCGTGACCTGCCGTTTGCCCGTCGCTCTTTTGCCATCGCCGCAAGCTTTGGTATGGCCTCTATCCTGTCCGTTATCGTGCTCGGTGACGAATCAGGCTACAAGGTGGGGGAAGTGCAGCGCGTGAAACTGGCTGCCGTTGAAGCCGAGTGGCACACTGAGCCGGCTCCTGCGCCCTTTACCGTGGTCGGTTTCCCAAATCAGGAAACCATGCACACCGACGGTGCCATCAAAATTCCTTATGCCATGGGCATTATTGCTACCCGTTCATTGGATGAGGAAGTGACAGGCCTTCGCGATCTGATAGATGAGCACGAAGTGCGTATCCGCAACGGCATAAAGGCTTACGCCATGCTCGAGCAGCTGCGCGCCGGCAATAAAGATCCAGAGCTTAAGGCCGCCTTTGAAGAAGCCAAGATAGACCTGGGCTATGGTTTGCTGCTCAAGCGTTACACCGACAAGGTGGTGGACGCCACTGAAGAGCAAATCAAGGCTGCCGCCAAGGACTCTATTCCAAGCGTGGCACCGCTGTTCTGGTCGTTCCGCGTGATGGTGGGCCTGGGTGTTATCATGCTGTTTGTGTTTGCCGCAGCCTTCTGGCAAAGCACCCGTCACCGCATCGAAGAGAAGAAATGGGTACTCAAGGCCGCGCTCTACAGCCTGCCGCTGCCCTGGATTGCCATTGAGTGTGGATGGTTTGTGGCCGAGTATGGTCGTCAGCCATGGACCATTTCTGAAGTGTTGCCCACCTTTATGTCGGCCTCCAGCCTTAACCCCAGCGATCTCTGGTTCAGCATCATTTCCATCACACTGTTCTACTCAGTGCTGCTGGTGATTGAGCTCTTCCTGATGTTCAAGTATGCCCGTCTTGGCCCAAGCAGTCTCAAGACCGGCCGCTACCATTTCGAGAAACTGGAAGCCTAAGGGAAGGATAAGACTATGTTTGATTACGAAGTATTGCGTTTTATCTGGTGGGCGCTGGTGGGGGTACTCTTTATCGGCTTCGCTGTCACCGACGGATTTGACATGGGCGTGGGCGCGCTGCTGCCCATCCTGGGTAAAGACGACACCGACAGAAGGGTAATGATTAACACCGTTGCCCCCCACTGGGATGGTAACCAGGTGTGGCTTATTACCGCCGGTGGCGCGCTGTTTGCTGCCTGGCCCATGGTGTATGCCGTGTCTTTCTCGGGCTTCTATGTGGCCATGGTGATAGTGCTGCTGGCGCTGTTCCTGCGTCCGGTGGGCTTTGACTATCGCTCCAAGATTGAAGCGCCAAAATGGCGTAAGTCCTGGGACTGGGCGCTGTTTGTGGGCTCCTTTGTGCCGCCGCTGATTATCGGTGTGGCCTTCGGTAACCTGCTGCAGGGCGTTCCCTTTAACTTCGACGAGTTCCTGCGCGCCAAGTACCATGGTGGTCTGTTTGGCCTGTTGAACCCCTTCGGTTTGCTGGCCGGTCTGGTGAGCGTGAGCATGTTTATGATGCAGGGCGCAACCTGGCTGCAAATGAAGACCGATGGCGAAATGCGTGTGCGTGCCACCCATGCTGCTCAGGTGTGTGCTGCTTTGCTGGTAGTGCTGTTCGCCGCCGCCGGTTTCTGGGTCGCCAACGGTATTGATGGTTATGTGATCACGTCAGCCATTGATACCCATGCCGCTTCCAATCCAGTGGGTAAAACCGTTGAGCTGGTCAGTGGCGCCTGGATGGCCAACTATCAGACTTACCCCATCACCATGGCTTTCCCTGTGTTGGGTCTGGCGATGCCTGTGCTGGTGATTCTCGCAAGCCGCTTGAACCGCAGTGGTTTTGCATTCCTGTTCAGCTCCCTGGCGGTTGCCGGTGTGATTCTGACCTGTGGTGCTGCCATGTTCCCGTTTGTGATGCCATCATCACTGGAGCCGGGCGTGAGCCTGACAATGTGGGATGCCACGGCCAGTGAAATGACCCTGAATGTGATGACCTGGGCTGCCATCATCTTTGTTCCGATTGTGCTCTCGTACACCATCTGGACCTACTACAAGATGTATGGTCGTTTGAGCCGCCAGTTCATCGACAACAACAAGCATTCACTGTACTGATAAGGAGTCGCTATGTGGTATTTCACCTGGATTCTGGGCGTACTCTTGGCCTGTTCCTTCGGGATTATCAACGCCCTGTGGCTTGAAAACACCGAAAACATGGATCGCAAGTCAGACGACGAATAAGCGCCTGTAACATGATAAACCCCGCCCTGTGCGGGGTTTGTTTTTTGGGGCTAATGGCCTGATGCTATGATGGCGTAAACCGCCCGCATCGGAGTATCCAGTGACCCCCATCATAAATGCCGCCAATCTTGGCCCCAAGTCTGCTGCATGGCTCAGCAAGATAGGCGTGACCAGCCTTGAACAGCTTAGGGAACTTGGCAGTATCGAAGTGATGCTGCGCCTGAAACAGTCGGGCATTCCGGCAAGCCTCAATCTGCTCTACGCCCTCGAAGGTGCGTTGGAAGGGCGCCACTGGCAGGATATCAAGCGAGAGCGTAAAGGGGAGTTGGTGCTGATGTGGGATGCCGCATTAAGTCTCGATGCCCGGCACAAGTAACGAAATTCAGCGCGGGGAATGAAGTTCATGGCAGGCACCTTAGCGGGCAATAAAAAAGCCGCCATGGGGCGGCTTTTTTGCGAGTAGTCGGGCTCAGGTTCTGAATACCCCAATCCGTGCGGTCAGATCCCGTGCCAAATCCCTTAGCTGATTGGCGCTGTCCACTGTGGCCCCGGCGCGGAACTCTCCTTCCCGGGCAAGATCGCTAATCAGGTGCAGATTACGGGTAATGTCTTCTGCCACGGTGCTTTGTTGCTGGGTGGCACTGGCAATGCTGGCGGAAACCGTGGCCAAATCACCAATACGGCCGGTAATGGTGTCCAGCTCTTTACCCGTGATACTGCCCTGTTCGGCGCAGCTTTGGCCCAGCTCGTGGGCTTTTTTCATCTGGGCGGCGGTGTTTTTCACCTTGTCCTGCAGATTACCTATGGTTTTGCCGATTTCCTGAATGGAGCTTTGGGTGCGGCTGGCAAGGGTCCTGACTTCATCGGCAACCACGGCAAAGCCGCGCCCCTGTTCACCGGCGCGGGCCGCTTCGATGGCGGCATTCAGTGCCAGCAAATTGGTTTGTTCGGCAATGCTGTTGATGACTTCGGTGACCTGACTGATAGCTTCGCTCTCTTTGGACACCTGTTCAACGGCATCGTGACTTGCTGCCAATACCTCACTGAGGCGGCCCAGATCGGCCACCATGCCGTCCAGCCGCTTCTGACCCTCTTTAGCGGCACTATCTACACTCTGGCTTTGCTGCGCCCCATCACTGGAATGCTCAGCAACATCGCGGATAGAGGTAGACATCTCTTCGATGGCGGTGGCGATTTGGTCGGTTTGTGCCATCAGTGCTGTGGCTTCATCGCCATTTTGTGCGGCGATTTGTCTGGCATCCTCGGCCATGGTGCCGAGTGTGGCGACAGACGATTTCAGCGATTCGATAAGGGTTTTCAGATTGCCTGCCATGGTGGCCACACTGTTGCGGATATGGTTCACCTCGTTTTGAGTGTCGGCCGGACTGGTTTGCCAATGCTGATCCAGTTCACCCCGGCCGAGGCCCTCAAGCTGAGTTTTCAGCTCGGTCAAGGGTTTCAGGGACCGCAGCAGCACCCAGGACAGGCTCAGGGTGATAAACGCAATGGCGCCAATTGACAGCAGGGTGTTGAGTTTGAGCAGGGCCACACTTTCTTCATGGAGCTCCGCCAGCGGCACCGACGCGACCAGGCGCCAGTGCCAACCCGGAATGTCGCGGGTGATAAGGTATCTTTCCAGCCCCTGGTCGTCGGTAAACTGCATCTCTGCGTTGCCCGATGGCAAGTCAGCAGGGGAAAGCCCCTCCAGCATGTTGGTATTCAGGGTCTCACCGGCCTCACTTTCCTGGGCGTAAACCACTTCCCCCTTTTTGTTAATCAACATAAAGTGGCCGGTTTTTTCAACCTTCAAGCGGCTGACAGCGGCTTTCAGCTCGGTCAGTGACTCGCCGATATCAAAGCCGATATACAGCACAGCCACCACCTCGCCAGCGGGATCTTTCACGGCCCTGTACACAGTCATATAGTCGCGACCAAAGAGTCTGGCGTAGCCCTCATATTGCCCACCCTGCGACAAAACGCCGTAAGCAGGATGGGTTTTGCCGAGGTAAGTGCCCAGAGCCCGGCTTCCGTCGGCTTTTTTGAGTGAGGTGGAAATTCGCAGAAAGTCATCGCCGTCTTTCACAAACACGGTGGCTGTGCCGCCGGTGAGGTTGGCATAACGGTCGACCTTGCTCTTGGTTGAATTGATTTGCTCTTTGTCGTGCATCAGCGCAGGGGTGTCCTGTCCGAGCACTTTCACTTTATGACCGGGTTTATAAAAGTTGCCCGGGTACATCTCTCTGAGTACATCGGCATTGCGGTGGGCGAGGGCGGCAAGGCTTTGGTACTGCAGTGCCAGCATGTCGGTGACGGCTTCTGCTTTGGATGACATGGCATGGGTGCCTTTTTGCTGCAGCGCATTGGATGCAGATTTGTAGGCGATCAATCCCATCAGGGCAAACACCACCAAGGTAAGCAGGGTTGCCAATATGCCTATCTGTTTAGCCAGTGGCCATTCTTTATAGTTCATTGTTTTTCCTTACAGACTCGCAGGGTGTGACTAATGTACACCGGGACGGCGTACGAAAAATTGACCAAGCTCCAACTCTGGTTTCACCTTTTGTTAATTTAATTAAACATATTGTATACAAAATAAAGTATGTGATATAAAAATGGCGCTTTTGTATCCGGAGCACCGGGAAAACAATAAAAAGGGAGAGAAAGAGTGAAACAGAGCAAACTGGCATTGAGTTTGGCGTTGCTGATGGGCACGGCTGTCAGCCCTCTTTGGGCTGAAGAGCAGGCGTTGGATCAGGACAAGGTAGAGCGTATTGCGGTTACCGGCTCCAATATTATGCGGGTGGACATGGAAGGAGCGACCCCCATCACCACCATCACAGCCGACGACATCGCCAAGGCAGGCTTTGCCACGGTGGGCGACGCCTTAAGAAGTTCCAACCTCAATGCCTTTGGCTCCTGGGGCGGTGGGTCAAACAATGGATGGGGTTCCCAGGCCACGGTTCAGCTCAAGGGGGCTTCGGCCTTTCATACCCTGACGCTGCTTGACGGCAAACGCATGGCCAAATCACCTGTGATGGACGGCGGGGCTGCCAACATCAATACCATCCCCATGGCGGCGGTTGAGCGCATTGAAATCCTCACCGATGGGGCCTCTGCCATTTATGGCACCGATGCCATCGCCGGTGTGGTGAACATCATTCTGAAAAAAGACTTTCAGGGCATTCAGTTTGATGGCCGTATGGACAGACCTTCTCAGGAGGGGGGAGACTCGTCCAATCTGTCCTTTACCGGTGGTTTAAGTTCAGACAAGGGCCATCTGGTCTTCACCTTTGAACACTACGAAGTGGACCGCATTATGCAGTCCGATCGCTGGTATACCCAGCCGTTTCTCAAGGAAGGCGGCAATCCCAACGACTATCAGGATTGGGTGAATATCAGTCCCACCGGCCGTACCCTGACTCAGGGCGGCGCCGGTGGCTGGGTTTACTCGGCGCCTTTTGCCAATGCCGACAGGCGCTGCGCCGATGTATACGGCGACAAGTTCATGGGTGTGCTGGAGGACTCGGATTACCCCGGTGATACCCTGTGTGCCTACGATTACACCAAGGCTGCGGCAACCTCGGTGGATCAGCGCCGCGATAATACCCTGCTGCACTATACCTACGAGCTTGGTGATGAAATTCAGCTCACTGCCCGTGCTTACTGGGCGTCCAACGAAACCATGGACATTTCTGCACCGGTGCCCGGCAAGATTTCCATTCCGCAGGGCTTGCCGGCTTACACCACTGAAGAAGGTCTTGAGCTGGTGGAGCTGCTGCCAGACCCCTACGCGGCCATGACGTTCCGCTTCGATACCGCAGGGGACAGGGTTGCCGAACACCACGACAACATCTACGACTACCTGCTGGCACTCAACGGCAATCACGACGATTGGAGCTGGGATCTGTCGGTAAACTATAACAAGTACGCCAACTTTACCTGGGGTACCGGCTATCAATTGGTGGGGGCCACCTCTGATCTGGTGGGTTACTGGGATGATGCCAGCAACAGCTTTGTGGGCTGGGATCCCCGCGACCCCAATTCGGTAATGCCAGGCGGCGCCACCGCCAACTACGACAAGCGCATGAATGCCACCTACCTCGACATCAATGGCGGCGTGTCGCTGGACTTGTTTGAACTGCCCGGTGGTTTGTCGGCCATGTATCTGGGTGGCGGCTACCGTGAAGAAACCCTCGACTCCAGAGTGGATGCCCTGGCGGAAGCCGGGCTGATTGTGGGCGGAAACGGCGGCAGTGGCGGCTCGGGTGAGCGTGACGTTAAAGCGGTGTATGCCGAGTTTGTGCTGCCCTTGCTTGAAAGTGTCGAGCTGAACCTCGCCGGTCGTTACGACCATTACTCTGATTTTGGCAGTACCTTTAACCCTCAGGTGTCACTGCGCTACAAGCCGGTTGATGCGCTCTTGCTGCGTACTTCATGGGGCACAGGTTTCAGGGCGCCGACCTTGTCTGATCTGTACCAGGGCACCTCTGAGGGCTTTGGCTATATCACCAACTACCTCAACTGTTACACCGAAGGAGAGGATATAGACGCCTGTGCCCGCCGCGACTATGCGCCGACCCGTACCGGTGGTAATCAGGAGTTGGAGCCGGAAGAGTCGGAGTCTCTTAACTTTGGTGTGGTGTGGAATATCACCGACGATATCAGCTTCTCGGTGGATTACTGGCAGCTTGAGACCACCAACCTGATTGAAGAGCTCTCCGCCAGTGAGATAGTCCGTACCCAGGCCAAACTGTGGGAAGCGGCCGATGCCGCCGGTGTGCCGCGTCCTGATGTGTCGGATATCTATCCCTCCACTTCAATTTCCCGTCTGGGTAATGGCAAGATTGACTATGTTGTCAGCCAGAAGCTCAATCTGGGTCTGTCTGAGCGTGAAGGCCTGGATCTCAAGGCCGATGCCAAGTTTGACACCGGTTTTGGTGAACTGACTCTGGGGCTGGGCTGGTCACACTACTTCAAGTACAAGTCCACCTATGCCGAGGCTGGCGAGCAAATTCTGGGGGATGACCTGGCCGGTCGTGAAGGGGTACCGGAAGACCGCATCAACCTGACCATGGCCTACCACTATGGTGATCATGCCCTGAATTATTACGGCAACTTCATTGGCACCCAAACCAGCTGGGATTACATCGAGGGCACAGAAGAGCTGTACGAGCTCGACAGCGCCTGGACCCACAACCTCAGTTACAGCTATGTATTGCCATGGAACAACAGTGTCTCTGTGGGGGTCACCAACCTGACCGATGAAGATCCGGTATTTGCCTACGATGGCACATACAACGGCAATCTTTACGATATTCGTGGTCGCACCTACTGGGCGGCATTCCGTCAGTCGTTCTAAGCGGATGTAAAGGAGACAAAAGGCGCCCGAGGGCGCCTTTTTATTGGCTCAAGTTTGCACAACTCTTGGGTGCGGCTTATGGTGAATAGGTTGTACGTTTTTTGTGCTGCCTTCTGACTTGAGCCAACAGGGCTAAATGGAGAGGGCAGCATGCCTCGATACCCTTACAACCCACCCAAATGGAGGTCACCATGCTGGGAGAAAACCACCTTCTTTCCAATGAGTTTCCCGATTACAGCGAGCTTATCCAAAGTCTAAAATCCAGTAACAGCGACTTCAGCGCCAAAGCCAGACGTTATCACGAACTGGATCATAAGATCCGTGGTCTGGAGGTCAACAAAGTGCCCACCACAGATGAACACTTCTCAGCCCTCAAACTCGAGCGTGCCGAGCTGAAAGACAAAATTTACCATACCCTCAAGGCTCACACCGGCTGAACCGAGAGTTGAGCCTGCACGCGTTTTTGCATCAGCAGGCGATACATTACAGGTACCCACACCAACGACAACAGGGTCGTCAGCACGGTTCCACCGGCAATGGCCACCGCAAAAGGTGGCCAAAATCCCCCTCCGGCAATAATCAGCGGTAAAAATCCCCCTACCGTGGTTATGGTCGTCGATGTGATGTGGCGGGTGCAGCTGGCCACGGTTTTCACCAGGGTTTGCAATGACATCTGTCTGGCATCGGCCACATCCTCAAGCTCGGCCAAAATCACGATGGCGGCGTTAATGGCAAGCCCCATTAACCCCAGCAAGCCGATGATCACCGTAAAGCCGAAAGGATAATCAAACAGGTACACCGCAAGCAGCCCAAGTCCTGCCGACTGCGCTGCGCTGAGCAGTATGATGCCGGTCAGGCGGAAGGAGTTGAAACTGAGTACCACAGTGGCCAGCAACAAGGTGATGACCAGGGCCACCGATGACAACAGATTGCCCACAGCCTCATTTCGCTTGGCGCTCTCGCCGCCCACTTCAATGTGATATCCCGGCGGCAAGGGCAGGGCATCAATGCGCTCACGGACGTCGCCCAGGACCCTGGCAGGCAACACATCGGTTTGAATGTAGGCCTCAAGGGTATTGACCCGCTGGCCGTTACGCCGTGGAATGGCGCCGCGGCTGACTGTGATGTGCGTTTGAGACAGTGCCGACAGGGGGATGCCGCTGCCCGCGCGGGACACCAGCTCTATGGCGGCAAGGCGCCCTTGCTGCTCGCGCATGCTGTTATCGAGACGTACCCGCACCGGCAGCGACTCTGTCTGTTCCAGTATGCTGCCGCCGCTTCTGCCTGTGGTGGCCATTTGCACCTGATTGGCGATATCGGTGAGCGTCAGCCCGCTCATGAGCGACGCATCCTCGTCCACCGCCAGCTGTACCTTGGGTGCGCCCGGGCTCAGGGTGGCGCGGGTATGGATCACCTTGTCGTGTGAGGCGAGAATGGCCCGGATGTCATCGCCGATGCGTCTGAGTTCCTCCAGCGACGGGCCGTACACCATCAGCTCCACGGGTGCGTTAAATGGCGGCCCCTGCTCCAGTTTTCGAACCAGCACCTGCGCTTCGGGAAACTCTCTGTCGAGGGTGCGTTGCAGCTCGGGGATGAGGGCATTGGCGGTATCGAAATTCTTCACTTTCACCATGGCCTGGGCATAGTTGGCCGCCCCCTGCTGGCGCTGGGTGATATTGTAATAAAAAGAGGGGATGTTGCCGCCGACCACCCAATCGATGCGCTCTATGCCATCGGTTTGCTCCAGCAGTTTGTCCATGGCCGCCACTGTGATTTGGCTGCGCTCCAGGCTCACCTGGGGGGCAAGATACACTTCAATCTGGAACATATCCCTGTCAGAAGGCGGGAAGAATTGCTCTGTCATGCGACCTGATGCCATAAAGCCCAACAGGGGCAACAGGCCTATCAGCAGTGCGCTGGTCAGGGGGCGTTGCAGGACTTTGCCGAGCAGCCCTTCGTAAGCACTGGCTAGCTTTGGCATGCGAATGCCATGGGCGCGCCAGTCGTTGCCTTCGTTTGCGGGACTGAAACGCCCGGCCAATCCGGCAATCAGGGTATGAGAGATAAGGTAGGAACCGGCGAGGGCAAACATCACGGATATGGCAATGCCACCCACAAATTCGCCCGCTGCGCCCGGCATCAGCACGATGGGAGCAAAGGCGAGTATGGTGGTAATGGTAGAACCGGCCAAAGGCAGCCACAGGTGCTTTAAGGTATTGCCGACCGCTTCGAGCCGTGCCTGCCCTTCCTGCCTTCTTTGGGAAATGGCATCCACTATCACAATGGCGTTATCCACCATGATCCCCAGCGCCACCACCAGGCCCGTGACTGACATCTGATGAATGGGTAAATCCACCGCGCGCATGCATGCCAGGGTAAAAAGCGCGGTAAGGGGCAATGACAGTGAGACGACCAGTGCATTGCGAAGCCCCAGGGTAAGCATCAACACCAGCAGGATGATGATAAAGCCCTGCAGCAGGTTCATTGCCAGCTCACCCAAGCGGGTGACTGTGTAGCTCTCCTGCTCAAACAGCCACTGTACCTCGATATTGGCGGGCATACCGGCTTCGAGCTCGGATACTGTGCTGCGAACCTGGGCGAGCCACTTGTCTACCCGGGTGTTATTGAGCATGCGGGCGCTGACCATGATGCCGCGCTCGCCGGACAGGAGTGCCAGGGTATCGGGCGGAGACTTGTATTGGCGACTGACGCGGGCAACGTCACCCAGGCGGATTATCTGACCTGAGGCGTCCACCTTGAGGGGAACCTGGCGGATGCGGGTTTGGGAGTCCAGCTCCCCCGATACCTCGACCAGGGCGCGGAAGTGGCTGTTGTGGATTTCACCCGCGGCGATTTTACTGTCGGCTGCGGTGAGTATTTGCGCTATGTCACCGGGGGTTAACGAGAGTTGATTGACCTTGTTGCCATCGAGCTCCACCAGTATTTCTTCGCTGGGGGCACCATAGAGGTGGGCAAAGTCGGTACCGGGCAACAGTCGCAGGCGACTCTGCATCTCTTTGGCGTACCGCCCGAGAATATCGACTCTGGGCTCGCCACCACCGCGCCACGCAAGACCCAGAATAACGGTATTGGCGTAGCCAATCTGATCGTCAAGGGTGGGGTTAAGTGCTCCTTCGGGCAACTTAGCCCGGCTGTCGGCCATTAAGTCTCTGGCCCGGGACCAGACGGGGTCGGTTTCGGTGATATCGTCCTTCAGCTCCAGCTGAATTACCGAAATGCCCGGTCTGGAGGTGGACTGGATAAGCTTTAATTCTTCCAGCCGCCTTAACTGGTTTTCCAGCACCTCAGTAACAAGGGCTTCTACCCGCTCTGCAGAGGCGCCCGGATAGTGAGTAATGACAGAGGCATATCTGTTGGTGATATGGGGGTCTTCGAGTCGGGGCAGGGCACTCATGGCGCCAAGACCGGCAACCAGCAAGAGCGCAATAAACAGCGCCGCCAGCCTGCCATTTTCCACAAAGGCTTTAATCATGGTCTACCTCGTGGCAAGGGCTGTCATGGGCTGGACATGCTCGCCCACCACCAGTTTGTGCAATCCCTGGGTGACAATCTCGTCTCCCGCTTTGAGGGCGCCAACAAGATAGGCCCTGTCTTTATCGGTGAAGAGGATTTCCACGTCCCGGCGCTCGACCACAAATTCGTTTTCCCCATGGGGCTCAACCACGTAAAGATTCCAAAGACCACGAAGCCCATCGGTGAGTGCAGACACAGGCACCCAAAAGCCCGGGGTATTCACCTGCTGCTGATAATTAAGGTAGGCAATTTCACCGTTGAGGACGTGAGCATCGGGTGGCAGCGACAGCCTAAGCCCCACAGTGCGGGTTACAGGGTCTATGGCGGGGTTAATACCGGCGAGCACCGCGCGGTAATGCTCGCGGCCCACGCGCAGATCCATCAGTTGGCCCTGGGTAAGCGTCTTGGCTATGTCAGCCGGTACGCCAACATGGGCCTGGGCGGCTTTGTCTTCAACCAGAACGAACACCGGCTGCCCCAAGGGAACGACTTCTCCGAGATTGAAGCTGCGGCTGCCGATGCTGCCGTCAAATGGGGCCAGCAGTCGGGACTTTTCCAGTTTCAGGGTATTGGCATACAGACTGGCCTTCAGACGCTCCCGGGCGCCTTCGAGACTACCCAGTCGTCCTTCGAGTTCATCCAGCTGTTGGCTGGACACATACCCTTGTTTCTTGAGTTCCTGGCTGCGTTTGAGGGTAGATTGAGCCAGGCTGAGATCGGCACTGTTTTGGCTCAGCGCTGCTTTGAGTTCTTGCTGCTCGGCTTCCAGCAGGCTGGTATCAAGCGCCGCGAGCAGCTGGCCTTTTTGTACCCGGTTGCCGCTGTCGGCAAAGAGGCCACTGAGCTTGCCGGCGAGTTCGAAGCCCACACCTGTGGTGTTGGCGGCGCGAATGGTGCCACTGAATTCCAGCGGCCTTTGATAGCCCTCGCTCAGACTCAGGCTTTGGGTGATAACTGTGGGCGGGTTATTGTCACTGAACGGCCCGGCATCCTTTTCCTGACAGGCGGACAAGAGACTCAGCCCCAGGAACAGAGGTAGCTGTCTTATCCACTTGTGGCAATTCATTGCATTCATGTATGTGTCCTGTCGGTATCACTCCGGTAGGGTTCCGGTTAAAAAGTGGTAGAACTGGACTGTCTAGTCTATTTTGGTGGAACTGGACTGTCTAGTCTATTCTATGCTTAAATTTAGACTGATTTTTCGCGTAACCTGACTGAGTGTGATGAATGACATCCGTACAATCTCCCAGCCCAAGTCGCAGTGAACAAAAGCGTGCCGCCATTTTGGAAGCGGCTATTGCGCTTTTTTGCGCCCAGGGTTTTCCCAATACCAGTATGGATGAGGTGGCCAAAAAAGCGGGGGTCTCTAAACAAACCGTCTATGCTCATTTTGGCAACAAGGATGATTTGTTTGTCGCCTCAATCGAATGCAAATGCGATGTGCATGAAATGACTCCCGACATGCTGGCGGATGTAGCACATCCAGAGCAGGTGTTGATGCAGTTTGCCAGTCGTTTTGGCGACATGATTGTCAGCGAAGAAGCCTTGACTGTTTACCGGGCCTGTTTGTCACAGTCAGAGACTCACCCTGAAGTTTCCCGTTTGTATTTTGCCGGTGGGCCAAGCCGTATACTGGCGATGCTCAGCGACTATTTCTCCAGAGTGGAGGCGACGGGGGCATTCCGGTTTGGGGATGTGCGTCATGCTGCTATCAGATTATGCCTGATGCTATACGGGGAAAGGCGCCTGCTGTTGGAGCTGGGATTGCCACTGCAAGAGACAGACGCCGAGCGTGCCCGTTATCTGAAAGACACAGTGAAAATGTTTTTGGCTGCCGCAAAAAGCTGATCCTCGGCGCGGCGGCTGCGTATTGGCTCCCGATATTTTTACCACGGATGATACCCATGAAGATGCCGAATCTGTCGCCGCAAACCTCAGTTAAGTCAACCCTATCAACTGCATCAGATGTTGTAACCGACGCGTCCCTCAACAATCAGAATGCTCAGCAAAAGAGCACTGCCAACAACAGTATCCTTAATCCCGGCAATGTTACCCTGACGGCCACGCTTTGTTCCTTAGCCTTGCTCCTGGGCGTTATGGCGCCAAAAGCCATGGCCCAGGGGCGTCCGGCGTCCTTGTCGTTTCAGGCTGCCTATGTCAGTACCCAGGATGCCGAAGTGGGGCAGGCGAGTCTGGGGCGCGATCTGTATATGTTTGACCTTAAAGGGAACCACGGACTGAATAAGAACTGGTCGCTGGGATGGTCGCTTGGTTACGATGTACTGGACTACCGCTGGCAATCCGGTGATGAAGCACTCTTTGCAGGCCGGGTAACCCCCTGGAGCTCCATCAACAGATATAACCTGTCCATGTCTGTCGGTTATCGTGATGACAATTGGTTTTATAGCCTGAGCCCCATGTTGCAGTATACCTGGGCCGATACAGCTTCTTCGTCCGATGCCCGGAGCTGGGGGCTCGTTGCCACTGCCATGCACAGATTTGAGAATGGTAACCTGCTCGGCCTTGGTGCTATCTATTTGGATGATATAGGCAAAAATCGTGTCTTCCCGTTTGTGGCTGTTAACTGGCGATTGTCGGACACCTTTGTGTTAACCAACCCCTTTGACGCAGGTTTCAGCGGGCCGGCAGGGCTTGAGCTCATCTATGAAATGTCGCCGGCGTGGCAATTGGGGCTTGGCAGCTCCCGGCGCAGCCAACGTGTATTGCTGGATGACAATGGACAAACCGTGGAATTCGACGAATGGGTAGGATTTTTACGCCTCGGCTGGCAGATAGGCCAGAAGGTGAGCCTCAACACCTATGCAGGCATGATGTTTAATGGCGAAATGGAATTGGGCACAGGGGAGCGAGAAAAACTCTCCAATGAGGCCGCTTTGGCACTGGCCTTTAACGTCGAGTTTTGATGGCACCCAACAGAGCCTTTTAAGCCGCTTGGGGCGTGGGTTATTTCAAAAGCCAGGCAGGGCTGAACAAGGCAGAAAGATAAAAAGGACCCTTAGGGTCCTTTTTTGCTTTTTAGGGATGATGCGTCAGTGACCGAGCATATCCCGCTTGAGACTTTTCTGGGCCGGATGCTCGCCGAGCCAAATGTTGAGAAGGGCTTTGGCGAAGGTCGCGTCACCTACCTTGGGCTGGGGGATATCATTTTTGATGGCTTCCACGCCATCCCGGCTGGCAATCAGCACGAAGTTGTCGCCGGGTTTGATATCGGCTTCAAACAGCGTCATAAAGGCGGCGATACTGGCCTTCATGGCGTCATCCATCTTGCCATCGGTTGCGGCTTCAAAGCCGTCGCTAATGGCATCGCGCATTTTATCGCTGGTGATAAGGTCGGACAGAATATCCAGCCGGATAATGGCTTTATCCTGCGCCAACACCTTGTCGGCAGTATCAGTTGTGGCGGTCAGATAGAGGCTGCCCACGTACAGGTCCATCAAAAATTTGCTGCGTACCCCTGCGCCATTGAGCACATAGGTTTGATTATCCTGCGACAGGCTATTGGGCAGAGCTATACCCGCAACCTCTTTGGCAACAACTTGAAAAGAAAGGCAGAGTAACAGTAAGGAAAGGAGTGACTTCATAACGGCTCCGGGAAAAAAAGAGTGGCAGGGCGGGTAAACCGACCTGCATAGATGTTAGCTGCGAACGCCCAGTTGCACGTTGCCATCCTGAGTAAAGAGTGCAACCTGCGGCTGGCTGTCTGAAATAAGCAGTGGGCCATCATCAAAAAACAGAAAGCATTTCCAGTTACGCACAAACACATCCCAGCGGGTTTCGATGGCCTGATATTTGTCGTAGCAAAAGAACACCCGGGTTTCGTCCGGCCACTCAAAATGTGCTGCCACAACGGGGGGCAGGGCGGCTTCGTCGCAGTCCCAGGCGTCTTGCCAGATATCGCTTTTCACCCAGCTTTTAGGGCGTCCGCCCCAATCGGCCTTGGAGAAATGCTCTGACGCGCTGGCCTTATCACTCACCAGTTGTTTCCACACCGCCATGGCACTTTTTTCATCCAGAGGATAAATACAGGCCTTGTCATCATCGCTTACCGGCAGGTCTTTATTGTTGAAAATCCACTTGCGACGGTACTGCTCGAGGGGGATGTGACTGGTTTGCAAAAGAGGCTCCTGATTGAGTGGAAAAGCTGCATAGGAAAGCAGTACGGCTGGGCGGCATTATAGCCAGTTGCCGCCCACAGGCAAAGGTGCGTCCCTTATTGGTGATAGAGTTCGCTTAAATAATGCTTGGCAACGGCATTCCCCGGATCGGCCTGTTCCGCCTGATGGAAGGCGTTGATAGCCATGTCCCGCTCACCCGCTTCCACCATAAACTGGCCAAACTTAATCCAGGTCACCACATCGCCCGGGTACTTGTTCAGGTACTCAAGGTAGGTTTCTGCGGCGTTTTGATACTGACCGGTTAACTTCAGCACACTGGCGTAGAGGGGATAATACTCGTCGCTGTATTCAATCAACTTATTAAGCGCCAGCAAGGAAATTTCAGGTTTTTGCACCTTGAGGCCAAGGGAGGCCATTTCCTTGAATTCACGTTCGGTGAGCTGTGACTCATCTAACTTGAGGAGCGTGCCCAGCGCGAGTGAATGTTCTCCCTTCAACTGATGATAAAAACAGTCTGCCAGCCTGTATAACCTTCCCGCTTCTTTATCTTTCGCTGACTTATTCTTCAGGATTGCTGCCAATTGCGATAGACCAAAGTCATTGTGTGTGTTGTGCAAAAGTAAAATTTTCCGCTCTACTTGGTCCAGTAGAGAATGGCTTATATCGATTCGTTTTGAGTAATCCGATTTTTGATTAATAAGTTCGTTATATTTTTCAATCATTAATTGAACGTGCTGTTGTTCTTGTCTAGAGAGTGTATTCATATTGGATTTTTGCCAGATGATAGCACGACCGTACTCCTGGAATTTTGACCAGTTACAGAATAACACCTTAGAATTTGCGCTATTAGATAGCTCTTCAAGACGTAAATTGACCTTTTGAAGAGCGCAAGAGATTAGTGGTGCTAATTGTTTAGAGGTTGAGTGAACAGCTTTGTAATATGAGTCTGTCATAAAAATCAGGTCTTGCTCCTGCCATTCGTTACTATCTGTAGGAGTCAGAAATTGGGAAAACTCAGCGTAACCAAAAAATTTAATAAGTTGGTATATTGACCTATGGTGGTTAGACAGTTTTTGCTCAATATTGTCAATCTGTTCTAATAGTGAACTATATTTTGCCTCATTATTTTTTGAATTGTTCTCTTTGATGGTATTATTTATTTTAAGTGCTTCAAAACTGCCGTTTTGTATTTTTTTTAGTGATTTATATGCTAATTTTATTTGATGTCTTGCACTTAAAAGTTTTTGAATGCGCTCTTTATTTTGAAGGGGTTGAGTTAGATTAGTGATAACTGAATGCTTGTCCACGGTACCTGATAGCTGGATATTCGATGTGGGTCTATGCTCAATTCCTTTCACTATCGCAGCGTTAGCTGACAAATTGAATATCCGTTGACCCTTCTGTAGATGTTCTACTTCACAGGCAAGCTCTTCCTGCGCGAGTACCATCTGTATAGACGTTTCAGCTTTGGAACCGTTATATGTGTCGACCCATTCACCAATGATGCCCATGTTGGGGCCTGCAGCGGCTTCCAAACTACCTTTAGCATGAGTATCTCCGTTGCTAGAATAACAAAGATCAGTACCAACCAATAAAATCTGTTTGAAGCCCATGGCTGCGGCAACTCGAATAGTTGCATTCGTAACTGTGGGACCTGCAGTCGATATGTTGCTATCATTTTCCTCGTTATTCCAAGGAAGATAGGTACCGAGGTAGGCGGAAGGGCCGTGCCAATTGGACAATAATCGAGATTCGGTATGATTGCTATTAATGAATAATACCGATTCAGGAAGTTTTAGCATTTCTTTACTGACATCAAAGCTTGCTTCGTAAGGATCAACCGATACGACTATATCGGGGATTAAGCCAATAGAGCACAATTGGCGGCAAATTCTTGAAACTGCAAAAATGACAAGCTCTTCTTGATGATTTATTACCCACGGTAATATGTCGTCTAGTGATGGGCCTCCTGCAAGGATTACACAATCTTTACCTGGAAAGCTATTGGAAAGCACTTTGGCTGGCACGAGATTGTCTGCCACATTTTCTAATTGGCGTTTGATGAACATTTTTTGATTCAGTGCGTCAGAATGAAAAAATGTTTGCTGCTCCATGATCTCTTCTACTTTGCTGTTCAAGGATATATATTCTGTGATATAAGCGAATTTTGTGCCCTGAGATTTATAAGTTCTGGTTGCTTTCTTTATAAAGTAAACTGGCAGAGGATCTTGTTCTATCACGTCACAAAAAGTAGCTAAAGAGTGTACTTGTACTCTGTCCGCACGGTCTTCAGGTATCTCTATATTCATTAAAGCCATCACTGATTCCAGTTCGACAAACAGGTAGCGACTGCCCTTTGGAAGCTTGTGTTCAAGTACGTAGTTTGCCAATAAACCGGAATCTGTACCTACGATCACATAGAGATGATTTTCTTTTGTGAAAAGGTTGGGATACTTTCTTTCAAATAATTTATTGGACGTTTGGTGATCAAATAGCTTTCTGTTGACGCTGGGAAGATATGCCTCACCAAATCGAGTTACCGAAAAAAATGGTGTTACGGAACTTTCGATACTCATGACTGAAACTCCTAATGAAATCAGATATGCTAGTCAATTTTTTGACGAAGCTGAATAACTTATGGGTGACTTATAGATTGAAATGTTGCTAAAGCAAGTAATCTGCCACTATGAACGGTCACCCCAACTTCTCATTCCGAATGACTATTGGAATAGTCCCCCGAGCAGAAAGTCAGTAACGATTCAGCGATTCATTTAGTGATAGTGTTTTCGTTCTAATCCTGTATGTTGTTCATCCTTAAAATAGCCTCAGCTAGCCAAAAATCATACTCATTGTCGATGTCGATAGAGTGCTCATTGTTCATTAAATAGGCAAAGCTTTTTTCGCCATAACAGATACTGCCATTTTGTAAAAATGCTTCTATATCGAAAACATAGATAGCACCATTTAAACGGTAGTAGTTTGGTAAATCCTGTGCTCTCTTCAGGTTTTCTGTTTTGATGAAACCATTGAGCGAATGGTTAGCTGGTAAGGTGTTTGCCCATAGTGGCGAATGTTCACAGTGAGTTACGGATGCGACCATTTCTGCCTGATTTACTATCAGTAGCTCCAGCGCTTCATCTATGTGCAGAGCCGATCTGAAGGGCGAGGTTGGCTGTAATAAAACAACCAGATCATAGTCATTCCCATATTTGGATAATGTATATGAAATAACATCAGAACTTGTAGCTGAGTCAGTTGCCAGTTCAGCGGGGCGTAATTCTGGAGCCCAAACAGCTAATGTTTTGGCGTATTCGAGTATTTCTTGGTCATCAGTGCTGATGAATATTTCATCAATATATTGACTCTGTTTAGCCGCTGTAATGGTCCAGCCAATAAGGGGAATACCCTTAAGTAGACGAATATTCTTACGCGGAAGGCGTTTGCTGCCGCCTCGAGCAGGTATGAGAGCCAGCACACGTTTATCGTTAAGCATTAATTAATCCCTAACACTTCTATGTCAGATTGTGCTTTGTTGAATTCATCCATTCGACCAATATCCAGCCAATATTCATGGATAGGGAATGTGTAGACTCTGTCACGTGCATGCATGTGTTTTTCAAGTAAAGCTGGCATATCTATGTGACTGTTTGGTTCGACGGATTTATATACAGCAGGGGATACCACATAGATCCCTGCATTTACAAAGAAATGCTGTACAGGCTTTTCCACCATTCCGGAGATTTTCTTTCCCTTGGTAGTGATTACGCCGTAGGGAACCTGATACTCATATTCCCGCACGCACATTGTCGCATCTGCTTGATTGATTAAATGGAACTCAAGAAGTCGCTCAAAGTTGACTGTGGTTAATACATCCCCATTGATCACGATTAACGGCAGATCATCCTGTAGTTTATCTTTCACTAATCCTAACGCACCTCCCGTTCCGAGAGGGACATCTTCGTGAACATAGGTGATATTTGCACCAAAATTTTTACCATCACCAAAATGGGAATGGATTTTTTCAGGCATGTAGTGGGTTGATACGTAAAAATGCTCAAAACCACATTTCACCATTTGCATAATCAACGTTTCAAGAATGGGGCGTTGACCTATCTTAAGCATCGGTTTTGGACAGTCATCGGTTAAAGGTTTGAGCCTGGAGCCAAAGCCGCCCGCCATGATCAGAACAGGGTTGGGGTAAGTGGGTCTGGTCAGCGCACTTTGGAGAGTTTCCAGCCCGACGATTTTACCGTTTTTCAACAGTGGTACTGAGATAATCCCTTTGCGTTGCATCAATTCAACGAGGTCTTGCTTCGGCGTACCTGATTGTGCCGTGGTTGGATTGGTATTCATAACCATAGCGATACCGTCAGAAAGACACAAATTGTTCAGCAGGCCCCGCCGAATATCACCATCGGTGACAACGCCCACAAGATTTTGTTCTTTATCAACGACCAGAGCCACTCTCAAGGCTTCCCTGTTGATGATCTCCAGCGCATTACGAATCGAATCGTCAGATTTAATCAACACATTTTTCCAGTAGCAATTCATTGAATATCCTTGGATACTATATTTTTTCTTTAATGAGTGAGCGGGCGGGAAAGCATATCTCACCCTCGTTCAGCGACTGAGTCAAAATCGCACCAGCACCTACTATGCTCTTTGGCCCTAGCATCAATCCTTGTATCAAGGTTGCGTTGGCGCCGATATAAACATCTTCTGCCATGCGAACTTCACCACAAACAGTCGCCTTGGGTGCTACATGTGTGTAGGCACCAATATGACAGTCATGCTCAATCAATGCACATGTATTAATTATGGTATGTTCGGCAATCACAGCGCCAGTATGGACTCTGGCCCCATTTAGTATCTGAGCGCCAGATTTAACTTCTGCAAAGGAAGATACTTTTGCATCGCTGGCTATCACGGTTTCAAAACAGTAGCCCTTCTCAAGAAATTTTAGGTTAATGCGCCTTCGAAGAGTCGAATGCGGAAGCATGCCAATACCATTGACCAGCAGTACGCTATCGGCTGCGAATTGCAGGATATCTTCATCCCTGGTCAGATGGGGAATGCCTGCAAATATCCCTCTGGCCGAAATCTCATTCGGACAGATGACTGCGAGAATCTCTCTGCCCTGACCCAGCAGAATATCGGCCAGCACACAGGCATGACCTCCACCTCCAATCAGGATAAGTGGCTTCTGTCTACTCAATGATCAGATCTCCAGCGTGATAATCCCTGCTTGCGGTACGTTCGAGCAGTTCCCAATAGCGATAGGGGGATATGCCATTTCCCGGGCGTTTTATCGAAATATTCTCACCGGTGAAAGACTCACCAGCTTGGATGTTTTGGGTTGCAACCAAGCTTTTACGCGCCACGGCTTTGTTTTTTATTTCCGAAGCAGTGGGGGATTTCACCCCGGAGCCAAGGGCAAGCTCAACCTGGCGGATCGCGCTAACCATGGCGACAAGTTCTTCTGGCTCGAGGGATGCCTTGTGATCGGGACCCGGCATGGTTTTATCGAGGGTGAAGTGCTTTTCTATCAGTACCGCGCCTCGAGCCACAGCTGCAATCGCGACGGTGATCCCTTCACTGTGATCTGAGTAGCCGGTAGACAAATTAAATGCAGAAGCCAGCGTATCAATAGCTTTAAGATTGATCTCTGCCAAAGGTGCCGGGTATTCGGTGGTGCAGTGTAAGACAGTGACCTTTTCTTGCAGGGCTTTTTGCCCTGCTTTAGAGGCATATGCACGCTCAAAGGCTTCCACCGATGGCGACTCGCTGTGTGCAGCGGTATAACCAAAGGCGATGACCCCCAGCGCCAGTTCAACTTCCGCCAGTGTTGCCATGCCGGTGGAGACGATAATATCGCAGCCAGTGCGGGCGTGCTCCAACACAAGCGGTGCGTTGGTCAGTTCGCCGGACGGTATTTTGAGGCGCTTTAAACCCAGGTCGTTGACCAGAAAAGCTAAGCTTTCTGAATCAAAAGCGGTCGACAGAAACTCTATCCCCAGTGACTGACAATGTTTGACCAACTGATGATGGGTCGCATAAGACAACTCGAGCCTACTCAGCATCGCCAACTGGGATTCCTGCTTCTGGGTGTTGGCTATCTGGTACTCGGCTTGAGTGGCTTGCTCAGTGACCAAGTTTTTTGCTTTAAAGGTTTGAAACTTTACTATATCCGCACCAGCTTCAAATGCTGCATCAACTAACCTGAATGCTAGCGCTTCATCACCATTATGATTTACGCCGGCCTCCGCAATAATTAACGTTCTCATACTATTTCCTTTAAAAGTACGAAAGCCTCTGCAGCATCACTATTGCATTGCACTCCCCGTAACCTGGCTAAAGCCTCTAGCGCAACGCGACTTCTTGGAAACGGGAATTCACCGACCTCAGATTCAAATAAATCTAGAATATTCAATTTTTTTTCAAGAAACCCACTAATATTCACAAAAACGTTTGGCTTAAATCCACCATCTCCCGGCTTCATGCAAAAATCCGTTTCTGAAATTGTTTCATACGCAAAAACGCGTTTTATAAACGGGCATCTGAATGACTTTGTCGCAGATATCACTGCGTCATATACTATTTCATGATCGCTGTGTGCATCATTTCTAAACACGGTGAAAACATCATCGGGCTTTACCCGATTAATAACTTTAGAAATTGCGCCAACAAGCTCACTTTTAGAGATGGTATCCAAGGCTGCAGGTTGTAAACCGAGCTTGTGCACTTGAGAAAAACGATATGCTTTAGCTACTCTTTCTATTTCTTCATTACGTTTTAAAACCTGAGGCTCTTTATAGCCGTAACGAGTAGACATTTCTGTAACCAGAAGCCAGTGAATTTCAGCACCCAACTCTGCATATCTAAGTAAGGTTCCGCCGCAACCCAGTGTTTCATCGTCAGCGTGAGGTGCAACTACTAAAACAACTTTAGAACTATTCACAGAGAGGATCCTCTTTTTTATCAAGTAAAGACTTAAAATCAATAGACTTTATTAAAGAGAATGCTTTTTCCGCCGAATAACCGTCTCCATAGGGATTTACGACTGTCTTCATTTGACTTTGGAACCTGTCTGAGGAAACGGCAACTAGAGCACTCTCAATGTCGTTCTGCTGGGCGTCAACAAAGATTACGTTTTTACCACATGAGCGACCACGCTGCCTCATTCCTACGTTGATGCACGGGATAGGAATACTTGCAGCTTCAAGTAAGCCAGCCGATGAATTTCCCACAATAATCGATGATGATTTAAACAAACTAACAAAGTCTTCTCTACAGAGGTTTCCGTAGACGGTTACATCGTCACTTTCTGCTGAAAACTTGTTAATTGTGTTTCTAATCTGGATATTTCCGGGGTCTGTGTTAGGTAACCCTACAAAGCAGTGATACCCAAATTTAACCAAAGAACTAAGAATAACTCTAACAATGCTTGGGGCCTTAGCAATTTCTTCATGAATAGGATGGTATATAACCAATGCTATTGGTTTAGAAATATGTTTATGAGCTACGTTCCTAGCGATGTCTTTATTCTTCGGTATCAATCTGAATTTATCTAAAGCAATGCTACCGACATTGAAAATGCGCCACTCCGGCTCTTTCAAATTTAAAAGTCGCTTTTTATGCTCATCAGTTGAGACAAAGTGGCAAGTTGACAATTTTGATACAGCATGGCGTATTGGATTGTCAATATGTCCATCTGCCGCATGATCCCCACCATAAAAGTGTATGGTGGGAGTACCAAGATACCCCCCAAGAAGCGCCCCTATCATTACATCTTCCCTGTCGCCAGCGTAAATGATTAGGTCAGGGTTGTATGATTTAACAATATCAACGGCCGAGATCAGAAGAATCGCAGCGCTTTTCAAACGTGCTGATTTTGAATCTGCATCGATAAGGCTTTCGATCTCTAATAGGATGTCAAAACCATCCTTCTTTATATCATTACAAGTATAGCCAAATGATACTGAATTGTGAGCTCCACTTACCAATAATTTAAGTTGAATATCTTCATCATCTTCCAATTTAGAAAATAAAGGAGTCATCAAATCATATTCAGACCGGATAGATGTAATAGCTAAAACTTTCATTAGAAAATATCCGACATAGACATTTGAACAAATAAGTTAGGCTCTTTTTCTGTATTAAATAAGCGGTAGCCAAATCTGTAAGGGAATGAAATCTTTATATCATCAATATTCAATTTATCGTTTACTGGTAAGATCATGTTTACAGCAGCTTGAAACTGTGATTTAGCAAGAGCCTTGCCATCGGTTATGTGCATTAAATCAAACTCATTACCAATTGACTTTAAACCTAAAGAATTATTATACAGCCACGTTTGCTTTGGCTTGTTAGTTCGCCAGTCTTTTATTGAGGAGTCTTCAAGACTCAATGTATATGGGTTGCTTTGTAGTAATCCCTCAAGTATAGACGCTACCTCGTTTATTTGATAGGGTTTTACGCTTACTACTTTATAATCTTCAGATATGGTCCAGCCAAGCCGCTTTGTAAAACCAGGTGCTGAGTTGTCATTTGGAAAACCGAATACAATAGCAGGAACGCCTAAATTTTTTATTCTGGCATATACCATATTAGCTAAAATTTGAAACAATTTATGCATTCTAAAGTCAACTGCAACCATAGTTGTCATTGATAAAAAACCATAAATTTTATCTGTGCTATTCTCCAGATTCATCGGTATAACAGCATAATGACCAACCACTTCCCCTCGATGCAAAGCAATTGAAACTAAGGGTTCTCCAAATGGGTTGTTAATATATGCCCATTGCCATAATTCTTTATCTAGCTCTTTATTAAATGATTCAGCAAAGAGTTCCGCTATCCCGTTATAGTGCTGTAAAAGTTGTTCTTTGCTGACTATATTTATCAGCTCAATTTCGTCATTGGTATTCATAAAAACCTACCTTAGTTTTTCTACCCAAGTATCCAGCACGCACATATTGACGAAGTAGGGGGTGAGCTCTGTATTTTGGATCGCCAGTCTCTTTAAATAAAGACTCCATTATCGAAAGGCAAACGTCGTTACCAATTAAGTCAGACAAAGCTAAAGGGCCTATAGGATGGTTTGCTCCATATTTCATAGCATTGTCGATATCTTGTTTAGACGCCACCCCTTCCGCTAAGATTGCTATAGCTTCATTGATCATAGGGATAAGCATTCTATTAACTATAAAACCTGCTGACTCTTTAACGACAATCGGTTTTTTATCAAGCATTTCAACCAAGCTTATTGCCTTGCGTAAGGTTTCGTCTGAGGTTACAAGCCCTTTTATGACTTCGACAAGCTTCATAACGGAAGTTGGATTGAAAAAGTGAATGCCAATAAAATTAGAAGGTACATTCACTTGCATAGCTAATGCTGTGACTGACAACGAAGACGTGTTAGTAGCTACTATCGCTTTATCAGGTATATAAACCTTAAGTCTTGAAATCAAGTCAATCTTTATATCTAAGTCTTCAGAGATAGCCTCAATATACAAATCGCTGTTGGTTAATTCGGAAAGGTCAGTTTTAAAAGAAATTTTGCCGCACATTGACTCTAATGCTTCTGCAGAAATAGCGTTCCCTTTAGCATACCGACTAAGCTCTTTCTTAATTCTTATGTAACTGTTATCAAGTGCAGCCTGACTTCTACCCCAGATAATCACTCGTGATACTTCTGGACAAATACAAAACAGTGAAGCAATTCCGCTTCCCATCGTTCCTGAGCCTAAAATGCAAACTAACATGATTACTCCTGTATAATGGGGCTACTAGGTAAATTTATAAGCTGTCCTTCGAGCCACTCGGAGATCTTTAAATTACCTCGATGAGCTTGTTCAAACATAGGTAAACGATGCATCAATTTCCAGATCGGCCGAGTCATGACACCCGCTGCGTTGGTGAACTCCAATAATTCATCACGTGAGGCACTGTCTGGACAGATGATGGCGTTAAGCCAGTAATTGGACTTAGCATAAGGCGGCTCGTTAACAAAGCAGAATTCAGTATCTGCAAAAAACGCTTTATATTGTTCTGCGAGCAAGCGTTTTTGACGAAGAAACTCAGGTAGCACCTCCATTTGAGCACAACCTAATGCAGCATTGATATTAGGCATTCGGTAATTAAATCCCGGCTCATCATGATAAAACTCATAGGGGTGGGGTACTTTGGCTGTGGTGGTCACATGTTTTGCATGCAATGCGCTTTGCTCATCGCTGCAAAGCAGCATACCGCCCCCTCCTGTGGTGATGATTTTATTACCATTAAAGCTGATGGCACCGAATTCCCCTATGGTTCCGGTATGGTGCCCCTTGTAATAGGACCCAAGACTTTCTGCTGCATCCTCGACCAGGGTGAGTTGCCATTTGGTGCAAACACTGACCAGTTCGTCAAGTTCCACCGGATGACCAAATGTGTGCATTGGCACCACAGCCTTAATCCTTTGCCCGGTTTGCTTATGAACGGGGCCAAGCTCTGTCAGTGTCGCGTTTTCCTGCAGATAACAATCTACCGCTCTTGGGCACAGCCCCAAGCTCAGTGGTGAGATATCGACAAATATCGGCTGCGCGCCCATATGAAACAACGCATTTGCCGTTGCGACAAATGTCAGGGCCTGAGTGATCACCAAGTCGTTACGCTCAACCCCTGCGAGGTGAAGAGCGGTATGCAGAGCAGCAGTACCATTGACGGTTGCGACGGCGCCGGCACAACCGGTAAAGTCCGCTATCTGGCGTTCAAACCTGTTGACATATTGGCCGACACTCGACACAAAAGTGCTGTCTATGCAGTTGAGTACATACGACTTTTCATTGCCGCCGAAACGCGGCACATGCAAAGGGATTTGCTCATTGCTTTGGTATATGTCTCGTACAAACTCAACGAGCGTTTCAGGCTTCATGTCGTTGGTCTCACATCTTACTGTCAAGGTACTTACCGGTTTCCTTGTGTCCAAAGTCAGGTATCATCCTGTTGAACACTTCGACCAGTTCAGCCTTGCTCCATTGCCCGGCAGATTTCATTCGCTCGATCTGTTTTTCAAATTCGTCCAGTAATTCGGGCTGGTAAACCGCATCGTTTTTGATGATCCCCAAGTCCTGGAAGCGTGTCATATCCAAAGTTTCATGCGCCATAAAGAATTCTTCAAAATCTTTTTCACCGGTTGTGTCGCTGGCAGTGAAAAAGCATGGCCATTTCCCCTGTGCTGGCAAGGTTGCCGCCAACTGCCTTGCCTCGTCTTCGCTTTGACATTCAAACGGCTCAAACCCCCTTGCTGAAAGGTATTTAACCGCAATATCTGCGAACGACATGAGATGCAGCGCTTCATTTAACTTCGGGAAAAAGATATCGCGATTCTCTCCTAAGATGCATGACATGAGGCAGAGTAAGCCCGCTTCTTTTGGGGTCACAAAATAACGCTTGATGTCATTGGGAGCCACCAGGGGCTGCTGCTTCTGTAGTCTCTGATTGAAGCTATGCAACAGCGAGCCGTCTGAGAATGCCACATTAGCAAAGCGTGCAGTGGAAATAGTGATTTGCTCACTGTGGCGCATCAAAAACATCTCCATGATGCGCTTGGATGCGCCCATCATATTTACCGGATTTGCTGCTTTGTCAGTGGATACACAAAAGTACTTTTTTACACCCGATGCTATTGATTGCTTGATGGTTTTGTCGGTGTTAAACACGTTTACATCTATCATCCGCATCAGGGTGAAGTGATCCTTCTCACTGCGAACGTGCTTCAGTGCCGATAAATTAAGGACATAATCGTATTTGCCGTCATGTCTGATGAATGCATCGTATTCCAGAGAACCTATATCCAGGGCAAACGTCTGGAAGTCACCCTGAATATAACCATAGGAACTGCGTAGGTCTCTAACGAGTTCTGTAAGGTTATTCTCAGATATATCAATCACATGAAGCTTTTTCGGCTGGCGTTTGAATATTTCTTTGACGACAGCTTGTCCAATCGAACCGGCCCCCCCCAAAACGAGAAAGGACGCTTCCGATACTCTGGCAGACAGTTGCCCTGACAATACATTGAGATCGGCTTCAAAAAGTTCGGTTTGTCGTCCGATTAGCTCGAGCATAGGGCTTCCTTGGGGAATGAATAACTCATTGATAAATGTATATATATAGATGATACATTACAAGGGTTGATTGGTATGGGTTTGCAGGTCTACCAGGCATCTTTTCAGTCATTGAGGTACCTTACTGTTTCGTATCAGATATGAGGAGTCGTCATCTGATTGACCTGTCTTGATTTGCAAGGGACGTCTGCAAGAGACGTTCCAGCTTTGGGGTCAGAAAGTTGACGGGCCCATTTTGGATGAAGGGATATTGCTGAAGTGGACCTTGCGAAAGAGATACTCGGTTTTGGCGCAAACCTGAGGGTGTTGTGGTGAATACCATGGTGAGGAACAGGTTCAAGGCTGGGAGCTGCCTGATTTACTGTCCGATATTGGCTCACTATCACAAATTTCTTTTTCTTTGATAGCTATCGTTTTGTGGCAGCACTGGCGGTACAGGAGTATTTTCGCTAATACTTTTCTTTGAATTCCATTATTTAACTGGGCTTACCACCGACTAAAGTGCAGTTTTTAGTAGCGCTTTGAGCACATACTATGGTTTGAAATAAAAGGGGGAGGCTACATGGTTGTGGCGCTGTATCCGGTATTGGCGATGTGCAGGTAGCCCAAGGCATTACCTGCAATTTGCCGTAAGTTTAGGGGACAGCTTCCTGTGAAGAGAGCATGTCGCCCGGACACAGTTCGATACCCCCTCAATACATCCGGCAACGCTGTCGAATATCGAGGTGCTTATGCTTGGCAACTATCTGAGAAATTACAATATTTCACGCCGAATTTGGGTGATGCTGCTATTGTCATTGGTCGCGACCCTGCTGATGTTTGTGTTTGCCCTGCGCAACATGGATACGGTGTTGGTACAGGAAAAAGAAGCGCGGCTGAACGCATTGACGGATATTGCCATCAGCATCATCAAGGACTTCCACGATAAGGCCCAGTCCGGGCAGCTTGGCGAAGCCGATGCCAAGGTAAAGGCGTTGGCCGCCCTCGATAACCTCCGATACTCAGGAAAGGAATACTATTTCACCATCGACCGGCAAGGGATGATGATTCAGCATCCCTTTGCCAAAAAACTGGTGGATACCAGTGTGCTGGGGATGGCGGATCCCAATGGGGTGAAGCTCTTTGCCGAAATGATCCGCCTGACTCAAAACAGTGATGCCGCTATGGTCAATTACATGTGGAATAAACCCGACGCGGATGCACCCAGTCCCAAAATGAGTGTGGTAAAGCGCTTTAACGAGTGGGGCTGGATTGTGGGGACAGGTATCTATGTGGATGACATCGCCGCCCAGAAAAAGGATTTTACCTGGCAATATTTGCTGGTGTTTCTATTGGTATGGGGTCCCGTATTGGCACTGCTGCTGATGATAAGCCGCAGTGTGACAGAGCCTCTGCAGCAAACCCTCATTGCTTTTAAAAACATCGCCGAAGGTGAGGCCAATCTGACCCTGAGACTGGAGGAGCGTGGCCGTGATGAGTTGTCACAGGTCTCGGTGTACTTTAACGCCTTCGTTGGTCGTATCCAGTCATTGGTCAGCTCGGTGCGCGATTCGGTCGATCACAGCCGTCACTTGTCAGCCTCGCTTTCGAATGTTGCCCACGAAGCGGCACGTGCAACAAACAGCATGCAGCAGGAAACCCAGAGTGTGGCAGCTGCTATCAATCAAATGTCAGCCACGGCCAGCGAAGTGGCGGCGAATGCGCAGCTTGCGGCGCAATCCGCTAAAGATGCCGATAACCAAGCAGACAGTACCAATCTGGTGGTAACCCATGCCATGGGCAACATACGTCAGCTCTCCAGCGAGCTTGAAGAGACCTCTGATATTGCCAAAGCGCTCAAAGTCAGCTCAGGTGAAATCGGACAAATCCTCGATGTGATAGTGGGCATCGCCGAGCAAACGAATTTACTGGCTCTCAATGCCGCCATTGAAGCCGCCCGAGCAGGTGAGGCGGGACGGGGATTTGCCGTGGTAGCGGATGAAGTCCGGACACTGGCAAGCCGAACCCAGCAATCCACCCGAGAGATCAATACCATCATTGAAGCCATTCGCGGCGCCGTTGACCAGGTAAACGCCTCTGTCGCCAGAGCACGACAGCAATCGGATAACACAGTCGATGAAACGGCTCAGGTGATGGATGCCCTTGGCCTCATCAAGCATGCCATCGGCCAGATAAATGATATGAATCTGCAAATCGCGACTGCGACGGATGAACAGAGTGCCGTCATTGCGGAATTGAACCAGAACATAAACCGAATCAATGAAATATCGGTTGATAATCAGTCTAAGAGTGAAACCGTTGGCCACACCAGCGACCGGATTGCAGAAGACTCAAGGCAGATGGAGCAGTTGATTTCGATATTCAAGGTTTAAGGCGATTGCATACCCTTTGCCGCCTTTGACCCAAACCTGTGGGGGGAGTCATGCTGCCTCCGACGGCCCGTTGGCTGGAAGGTTCAGTATTACATCCAAACCCAGGCATATCCACTGAAGCGACCGTCGACAGCATGGATGCTGCCCCGAGCTTACAAAGGTGTACTCGCAGCCTGCCACCTAAGGGGATGTGGGAAAGGTCACTCCTTCGCATCCATGGGATCGCGACATTGGTGAATCCATGCACGGCAACCTTTGGTGATTAATGGCGTCGTATGCCGGAAGTTGCCATGATGAAGGATATAGCCACGGTGAAAGCGGCACACAGGCGGCACAGCCAATCAATACCGATACCGTAGCGGCAACAGGAACACGAAATTGGAGGAAAAAGAGGAACTGAGATAAAAGCTTGGAACTTGTGCAAGCATTCACAAGCAGAAGTGACTGGTCTCCCCACAGGGGATAAGCCTTCCTCATGTACCAACCTCAATCAATCTTAATAAATCCATATAAAGCAAGACTTTATCATGATTTCAGTGGTAAGCTAACCTTAACAAATCTTGACCAAAATAGCCTGATTTTTACCTCTCAGGTGGTCTATAGGTGGTTTATGGGTGGTTTATATGGAACGGTTTAAGTTCACTAAGACAAAGCTAAAAGCTCTTGCTGATAAAGGGATTTCTGCGTGGTACGGCGATTCTGACGTTAAAGAGTTGCACTTCCAGACGACCTCAAAAGGTGGTTTATTTTTCAAGTTGGTTAAGAAGTACGAAGGCAAGAAGGTCACGATAAGCCTTGGCAGCTTCAACTCGATGACAGTAGAGCAAGCCCGAAAAGCGGCACTAGACAAGCTGGAACTGCTGAGGCAAGGCATCAATCCTAACGAGCAAAAGAAGGCGGAAAGGGAACGCCGGTTAAACAGCTTCACTTATGCTGACTTGTTTGAGGTCTATAAAGCAGATTTCCAAGTGCGTATCAGGGCTGGCGAGCGCAGACCTAAGTCACTGGAAGATGCCGAGTCATTGTTCAAGCTACACGCCCAGCCACTCTTCAAAAGCAAAGATGTTCGTGATCTCACTAATGACGATGCGCGAAAGATTATTGCAGACCTCAAAATGTCAAAGAGCGCAGCCGTCAGCAACAAATGCCTGACGCAAATCAAATCAGTTTTTAACTACGCCAAAAAAGAGGGGCTGATTTCTGACAATCACTTTGCCGTTGCCAAGAAGTTTGCAGAGCAGCCAAGGGAGCGGGTACTAACTCAGGAAGAAGAAGCTAGGCTGTTGGCGGCGCTGGATGATGAGCCAGAGATTTACAAAGACATTGTGCTGATTGCATTAATGACCGGTCAGCGAAAAAACTGCGTGTTGTCGATGCGATGGGATGAGATAGACCCGCAGCAGGGTATTTGGGCAATACCGGCAAGCAAAGCCAAGTCCAAGAAAGGGCTGGTGGTGCCGCTTATCCCTACGGCAATGGAGATATTACGCAGGCGCAGCCAAGCGGCTGAAACCGGCGAGCAATTTGTTTTCCCTAATAAGCGCAGCCAGCTTGGGCATGTAGTCGAGAAAACAGGGCAGGGTTCGTTCTGGCGGCGCGTAACGAAGCGAGCAGGGCTTTATTCAGACGACAAAGCCCAACGGCTTACCTTTCACGATTTAAGGCGCTCCACGGCTACTAGAATGGCGAGGGCAGGCATTGAGCTTGCCGTTATTCAAAAGGCGCTTGGACATTCGTCTATTGCCATTACCCAACGCACCTATGCACACCATGACTTATCACAGGTTCGGGCAGGTCTTGAGCATATCAGGAATGAGCCGCAATCCGCTGTAGAGCTATTAAAAGAACAGCTTAAGACACTGACACCAGAGCAACGAAAAGAACTGCTAGGAGGGCTTTAACATGGTGGAGACAGTCAAATCGAAAAGAACCAACGGGAAACAAGGCTGGGCAGATTTTCCTGTTATAGAGGGCTTTACGCATGATGAGTCACTTAAATTTAGCCAGTATCAGGCTTGGTTTGCCGAGAAATATGATGTTCTTTCTGAAAGCCTGTTTCCGACAGCTTGGTTGGACATTCAGAGGGTTTTTGATGAGTTTAAAATTGAGTTCGACCATAGAAAGCCATATTCATTGAATGGGAAAAAGTGCTCAGTACAAGAATTTTTGTTGATGGAGGCGCAAAAGCGCAGGTCTACGAAGTTACATGCGACAGCAGTTCTGATTGATACGATATTTTTCATAGAAAATCAGGCTGGCAACGGATGCGACGTAAGCGATTACTTGGATAAGTTTTATGGTTGCTCATACCACTTGGCTCTGTCTATGGCTGAGGACGCCATAACGGCTGGCGGCAGTAGAACGGGGGAGGCTACAAAGGCTAAGGTGGATCGAAAAGAGGAAAAAAAACAGAAAGCGTTGGCTTTATATGAACAGCTAAAGGTCACGCATCCTGAGAAGGCGATAACTAAGAAATGGGCAGCTAAGAAAATCTACAAAGAGGTCGGGCGTTGCGAAAATACCGTTTTTAAATATCTCACCGAATAAAAAATAGTTTCCCCGTTCCGTTCTATCGGGGAACTGTTACTCAAATATAGTTTCACCAGACTTAAGCACACTTAACTGGTGATAACATGCAAGACAATCAAATCCTACTCAATAACTCTGAAGCAGCAGCTTACTTGGGCGTAACAGAAGGAACGCTGACCGTCTGGCGAAGCTGTGGACGCTACAACCTCCCCTTTGTAAAGGTTGGTCGACTGGTGAGATACAGATTGACCGACTTAAACAACTTCTTAGACAGCAGAACCCAAACCAAAACCTCTTAGGCTTATCCCTTGTAGGGAGAAAACTAGGCTTTTAACTGCCTGATTTTAAGTTGGTTAGCTTTGTGTGTTCTGAATAAACCACCTATCAGCCACTTTTTGACGGCGAATCCATCAATGGAGGCAAGACAATGAGCAAGCGAACCTATGGCGCGTCTATGGTGTTGGCACGACTACTTAACGGTGAACGCTTAACTGAGGCGCAAATCACCTTCTTAACCAACGGGGAGCAGCAGAGCAGGGTAATGAACGAGCTGAGCAGGTCATTTATTCCTTGGGAATGCGACCAGTCCGAAGCTGAAACAAAGTGGTATATGTCAGCACATGAGATTGAGCGCTATCACAATTGCAGGGAGGAACAAATTGCAGATGAGAGGTCACATTATTACGCAAAGCAAACCATAAGGCTTGATAAGGCGTTAAGGAAGGCTATCCAGTGGCGGGGCGTTGCTTGGTTGCTGAATCGTGTTGGTGAATTGGCTGCCAATGATCCGGTTTATGACCCAGGAAAAGAAAAGGAGCCTAAGCAGTAGCTTAAACCCCTTTCTTAAAACAATGACTAGCGGTGCAAGTTTGGCGACCTAAGCCGCTAGCCATCACAAAAGAGTAAAGCTTCGATGGCTGAAAGTAAATCCGAGAAAGGGACATGGATCCCTGAGTCGATACAGATAGCAGTTATCCAAAGTGGATTGGATTTAAATCATGCATGGATTGTAAGCAAAGCAATCTCTTTCCATCACGCAAAGCGGGATTTCCATGCTTCCAATACTCACTTGGCCGACAGGCTGGGGAAAAGTGTTCGACAAATACAGCGATACATTAAAGACCTTGAGTGTGGAGGCTGGCTTTATGTGAATACGGCAAAGTCGATACATGGCACAAGCAGAAAGCTCACCCCAACTGAAAACGCATTAGCAATATTAAGGGGTGACATAGATGTCATGCCTAGGGGTGACGCCCATGTCATGGAGGAGATGACGCCGATGTCACCCAATAATAAAGGGGATAACACAGCTCTTAATAATAAAGCTTTAACTACAACATCATTTTATGAAAATGATGCCGATGTTTTTCACAAAAGCTATTTAAGAAAGCTCATTGGGCAAGATTTGGACATTAGTCCAGATGATGAGGTTTTTGACTTTTATGATGCAGCGAGCCAGTGGGCTGAATGTGTCAGCAACGTAGATATACCAAGAAAGCCCAACACATCAATCATTCAATCACTGTTAGGCAATGAAGCCTTTATGGGCTTCAGCAATACGTATCAGGTTATCGAGTTTCTTGATGGGCGCTACCAAGAAAGGAACGTAATCAACAGAGATAAGCCCGTTAACCTAAGCTGGCTAGTGTGTGCTGAGATGGACGATGTAGCAAAGGATGGGATTCTCAGTTCAGAAGGCTGGGCAGAGCGATGGAGTAACAATGCTGTCAGACTGCTAGCTGAAGGCCAATCGAAAACCTCATTCTGAAAAGTCTCAAGGCTCTGTAGTTACCAAGCCCACGGATGAGGTTTTAGTCGAGCATGGGAGAGAACATGTGTCTTATATTTCTGTTTTTAATGCATTTAGCATCCTAATTCAGTAATAAAACCACTAATATGTATTAGTCGCGACTTGATCTGACACATCATCTTGAAAAGGTGAGAGTTACCCGTTTTGATAAAGGTGTCGAATCTTCAATCAAAACAAAAGAGGTAACTCTCATGCTGCATACTAACAACCCCATCATTAAACACAAAGCAGGTTTGCTGAATCTCGCTGAGGAGCTCGGCAACGTTTCCAAAGCCTGCAAGGTTATGGGCGTGTCCCGTGACACCTTCTATCGCTATCGTGAACTGGTTGAGGATGGCGGCATTGATGCGCTTATCAACCGCTCCAGACGCACGCCCAATCTGAAAAATCGTGTTGATGACCATATAGAGCAAGCTGTCATTGATTACGCCATTGAGTTTCCCGCCTATGGTCAAACCCGAACCAGCAACGAACTGCGCAAGCAGGGCGTCTTTGTTTCCGGCAGCGGCGTACGTTCAATTTGGCTCAGGCACGGGCTGGAAAACCTCAAGAAGCGCCTGGTCGCATTGGAAGCAAAGATGGAGCGCGATGGCATCATTCTGACAGAAGCGCAGGTGGCAGCCCTGGAAAAGAAAGCCCAGGACGATGAGGCCTGCGGTGAAATTGAAACCCATCATCCTGGCTATCTGGGCTCACAGGACACCTTTTACGTCGGCAACCTCAAAGGTGTGGGGCGGATATACCAGCAGACCTTCGTCGATACCTACAGTAAGGTCGCCTTTGCCAAGCTCTACACCACCAAAACCCCAATCACCTCTGCCGACCTGTTGAACGACAGAGTATTGCCGTTTTTCGAAGCTCAGGCGCTGCCGATGCTGCGTATTCTCACTGACCGGGGCACCGAGTACTGCGGTAAGGTTGAGCAGCACGATTATCAGCTGTATCTGGCCATCAATGATATCGACCACACGAAAACCAAAGCCAGACATCCACAGACAAACGGTATCTGCGAGCGTTTCCACAAGACCATTCTGAATGAGTTCTATCAGGTCACGTTCCGCAAAAAGCTGTATAGCACACTGGAGGAGCTGCAAAAAGACTTGGACGAATGGCTGGCGCTGTACAACAATGAGCGCACCCATCAGGGCAAAATGTGCTGCGGTCGCACACCGATGGCGACATTAATTGATGGAAAACGGGTTTGGGCTGAAAAGAATTTAGCCCAAATCTAATCTGACAACGGCACCCCAAAATCGGGTAACTGTCAGATCAGGTCTGAGCTATTACAACTAATAGACCACCTCAAAAATATCGAGAGTTGCTACGAGATAAGGTTAAGGCAAGGTTAGTCTGCATATCAGCTAAGTTCCGTGATGCCTTATCTTGGGCAAACTCTATGAAGATATGGTTTAGGGCATTAAGTCCACATTTCACATCCCACTCCAATCTATTGAAAATATCAGCCCTGAAACAATGTTGACTGTATGGATATACAGTATTTTGAGCTATAATTTAATCAGGTTATCAGATGAGGTTAAGGCTAGGTTTTATGCCATTTCAGAAGGGCGTCAGCGGCAATCCAAAGGGAAAGCCAAAGGGCGCAACCAATCACACAACGCGACTCATTAAGAGCGCTTGTCCGGAAGTCTTAAAGACAGTCATTAATGCAGCCATTGAAGGAGACATGCAGGCAGCGGCGCTTGTGTTGAACCGTGGCATCCCAACGCTTAAAGCCAGTCATCAGCCTGTGGAGATCCTGACAGCTGAGCAACTGGAAAGCATGACAGCAACAGAGAAAGCCGAACACATCAATTCAGCAGCGATGGAAGGGCGTATTCCAGCAGACATAGCCAGCGCACTACTGGACGGAATCACCAAGCAGAGAGCCATCGTTGAGAGTGACGAGCTTGAGCATCGAATCGCACACCTTGAAAACATCCTAGAGGGTAAAAACCAATGAACGTAAGCAGCATTCAACAAGTTGACCAGCAGCTAAGCGTCCTGTCCGAGCGATTGAACATGGGCGGGTTAGCCAGCAATGAGTACATCAAACTGTTAGACCAGCAGGCAGAGCTTCAAGCCCGTAAGTCTCAGTTGATTGACGCACTGCATAAACAAGTTGCATCAGATGAAGAGACAAGGGCAGCGCTTGCCAAGGCTAGAGCCAAAGCCAGAAGCGAGACAGCCAATCAGTTCGTGAAAGACATTGCGCCACAGCTAGAGGCTATCAGGGACGGTCTGGTGGCGTTTGAGCAGCTAGGGGACGTGCTGGATAAGTATCCCAATACAATCGCGCTTAATGGGGTTGAGATTGTCAGCGGCAGCAGTTCAGCACTACAGAAGGATGCCGTTATCCGGTCGGTTCTTGGCGCAGTCATCAAAGCCATGCGGGTTATGCCAGCGCAGGTTTCCAATGTTATGCCAGTGGCATCAAATCACTTCACTTTTGAACAGCTGGATAGCCGCATAGGATTGGTCAAAGAGTTTTCTTGTAAGGCGGGGGGCGTGTGATGAATTACGGCAAGTGCAACGAGGCAGAGCGTAATCGTTTCTTGGCAGAGGCTAAGCGTGTATTGGCTGAGCATGGACGGGGCATTTATGAAAACCAAGACGGCAGCATGACCGTCTATGAGGTCGGCAGAGCAGGGAAAACCGGAGTCTATTCAGCCGAGAGAGTCGCCAACGACTTACAGCTGGATATGTTCTTCCGAGAGGGCGTCCGTGATGTCGATGCTTAAGCGCAGACTTGAAAAGATCCAGAGGCAAAGCCCTGAGAATCTGACCCACAAGATAAGCCAGCAGGATTGCCTGGTACTGATGCAGTTTGAGCCATGCAGCCCTGAGACTTGTCTTTGTGGTTGCTGGATGACCGAGGAAGAGTACAAGCAGCGGGTTAAGAGTGCGGAGCCGTGGGAGTGGTGATTGAAGAGCTAAGCAGGACAGAGGAAGCATTGAAGGCGTGGGAGTGCGCTCGGTTTAAACGTCCTCGCTATTGGCTTTCAAAGCATGGTGGCATTAACCACGATTCAGACGCTACCAAGCAGCAGCGGCGGGAATACTTGAGGATACGAGCGGACGCAATGGAACTGACACAAGAAGCGACTGATGGTGCCGCATGAGGTACACGAAAAAGCACCTGTCATTTCACCAGAATAAATCTAATCGTTTGCTGGTGGTCTATAGGTGGTTTTTGATATTGGAGTGTGGTGCAAGCTGTTGTTTTTAAAGGTAAAAGATAGCTGAATGGCCTCCCCACAGGGACTCGAACCCCGATCGGTCGCTTAGGAGGCGACTGCTCTATCCTGTTGAGCTATAGGGAGACCCGCTGATTATACCTATTTTGTCTTTGATTAAAAGTCTTGATATTTAACTGGTTAATTCTTGTTCTGCCCGGTTTTTATCGCAATATCGCTTATCTGAATGTTGTCCACACTGCCAAGGCCGGAAAGTTCGGCGCGGGCGCTGTCTTCGGTGACCTGGGTTATGCTGATGTTTGTTTTGGTGTTGTTGCCGGTTGTGCGGGTATCGTTCAGTCTGTCCGGAATATGTTTTGCCAGTACCACGGCGAGTTCATCCCCCACCTTGATACCATGGCGACGTCCCAGATTCAGGATCAGGGTTTGCCCCTGCCTGGCAACAATTTGCCCCAGCACAGGGCGGCAGAGCAGTGCTTTGTCGAGTTCTTTCACCGCCTGCACCAGCAGTTTATCCACTGCCATGCCGTAGGCTGAGCGCCAGAATCTGTCATGGGTTGGCGACACTGACTCTGTCCGTTCGAACTCCCAGGGGGCCGAGGTTTCAAACTTTTCACGCCAGATAATTTCGCCGCTGATCCCCTGGAAGAGAGTCATGGTCAGTGCAAACTGGCGTTCAGGGGCGTTTGATACGAGGCCAAAGTAGCTGCTTTGGGAAGGCTCGGTGGAAACGTCGGTTATTTGGGGCACCAGCACGTATTGGCTATCACTTGCCATGGCAAGGTAACCCGGCAAACGATAGCCGGGGGCGGCAAGTTGTCTTGGGTCTACATCAAGTCTGGCGCCGGGGCGCAAGTTGGCAAAGGCCGCACCTGAGGTACTGTCCAGTCTTCGGGCGAGCTGTTGTGAGACTGCTTCGCCCAGGCTATTTATCTGCCCGTGCGTGAGTTGACTGCGGTCCCTTACCGCGGCTTCGGGTAATAGAATCGCCGCCTTCAGGTGAGTACTTTGGCACTGACTTTGTGGGGCCTCCATGAGCTCGACCCTAAGTTGCACTCGCAAACGGTTGTTTTCTATTTGTTCGCTGACAAGTTGCACCGGTCCACTCATCAGTTGTTGCATCAGGCGGGTGCTTGAATCTGTCAGGTGCCCATCCACCGTCTGTTGAGTTGTTTCTACGCTGACACCGGCTTGCAGGCTGGCATAACTGACGGCCTGCTCTATGGCTTCTGCGCGGGCCTTGGTAATGTTGCCGTTGACGATGACAGCCTCACCCTCAGCCGTCACCCAGTCGGCCTGGGCCTGAATGCTCACAAGGAGCGCACCGAATACGAGAGCGGATTTTATCAATCCCATATGCCTGTCCTGCCACATCTCAAAGGGTTGAGGGTTACATCCGTTGGTGTCTTTGGCACAAGGCGTGCAAGCCATTTAAGGTTGCCGCGGCGCAAGATAAATAACGGATGGGTAAGTCGTGCAGTGATTTAAGCAAGTTGCGTGCCGCCCCAGGCAGGCTACCCAGCTGAATTGTGGGCTTTTGGGGTAAAGTAATTGCTTGCGTTGCCGATAGCTGTGTAATGGATTAGAAAACTCCTTTCCGGTTTTCTTATTAACTTATATTAAATCATGGAGTTGACTCTATGAAGGTGCGAATGCTCACCGCTCTGGCACTCTCTTTTGTGTTGTTACCTGCACAAGGGCAGCCGAAAACGCCCCAGAGCGTATCCTATGCTGAAGAAGGCTATCCTCAGCGGGAGCAAGTCAATGTTCTGGCACAGCAGATAGTCAATGAGTTGCTGCTGACCAACGATGTGCTCACTTCCAGCGACCCCATAGTGGTAACGACACCGGTAAACGTCGATGACATGACCCACAGCGGCAGTTTTGCCCGTCAGCTCCAGCAAGGGATGATGGACGCGCTTCACGCCCGATACTTCAACGTGGTGGATACGGCCATTAGCCAAACCCTGAGAGTTACTGATAAAGGGGACTTATTGCTGAGCCGGGATTGGCAAAAGCTGCGTGACACTGCCCAGACCCAGCATGTGCTTGTGGCCACATACAGCCTGGGGCGCGATGGCATGACAGTGAACAGCCGTCTGGTCGACATAGCCAATAATCGCGTGGTGGCGGCTTCCCAATCGTTCAGTCGTCCGGGGGATCTCAGAGATTACCTTGGGTACTCCCAGCAGGTGGTCTCCAAAGACGGGCTCTTGTATCGCCATGAAGCACCTGGGCTTGATAGGGTCACTCTGCTTGGAGAAGACAGATGAAAAAGTGGATTTATGCCTGTGTGGCCATGGTATTTTTAGCCGGTTGCGCCAGCAGTGATGACCGTTATGTTCAATGGGAAACTGAAGCCCCTGCCAGTTTTCCCAAGCTGACAGCCATTGGCTACGCGCCTTTGGCAACACAGCCTGCCAAAACCCAGGCCGAGAAAGTGCTGATGGCGATGCAGGCGTCCAAGCTTGCGGCTTATCGAGAATTGGCAGAGCAGGTATATGGTCAAAAAATCAGTGCCGGTGCCAGCGTGAATGATTGGGCCATGGGCAGCGACAGTATTAAAGCGTCGGTATCAGGTGTGATCAGGGGAGCTAAAGTGGTTAAGGCCTATCCCGCTGGCGAGCATTATGTCACTGAGCTTGAACTGGATTTTGCGCGCGTGTGGGATATCTACCAGCAGCAGAATCGCCCATCCAAAGTGAAGGAAGTTACCTATTTCTAATGGTGCAGATGGCGCCGTCAGGATATGACTCTTTACGTTGTGCTGTGAAAAAGCCCCTCATCAAGGGGCTTTCTTGTTGGTCGTCGATGACCTCTGTCGCCGGCTGACCGAGGAGATTGCCATTGGCATCCTCAGACTTCGATACTGCTGCCCAGCGTTGAGATGGTCGATGTTTTACCCTTGTCTGTGTAGGTAAGGGAGCTTGCGTTACGGCTTACCTGCAGCGCCTGCGCCAGTCGGTTAATGCTCGCCTGACTGTGCTCAATGAGCTGTGCGTTGGCTTGGTTTTCATGCTTGCAGCGCATCAGGGTATTTTGTACCGACTGTACCTTGGCCGAGAGGGCTGTATCGCTTGTCAGCAGGCTGTGACCTGGGTGAGCCGCCATGGCATCATCATTTTGCTTCAGTCGCAGCAGGGCAGAGGATTTGTGCTCTGCAATGTTCATCAGCTCTGACGCATTTTGGGCTATCAAGGCTGCACGTTCAGCCGCCATCGAGGCCAGAAGCTGCTCCAGCAGACTTTGTTGTGCATCGAGCAGCTGATTGAGTTCGTTGACGTGATCCATGGTGTTGCATCCCGGTTTTATTGACATCTGGGTTAGTAATAAAAGAATGCAAAAAGCCGGCCATAATCAAATGGCCGGCCTTGGATTTTCCCCAATCCGTGCTGGATATCAGGCGTCTCGGCCTAATTCCTGTAGTTCTGCTTCAAAGCTGGCGATATTGGCCGCGAGCTTTTCTGGGTCAATTTTATAACGGCCTTCAGCAATGGCTTGCTTGATTTCGGCCACTTTCTTTTGGTCAACTTCCGGCAGAGAAGACAGCTTTGACTGTACGCTTTGCAGCTGCTGAGCCTGGCTGGTGATCATCACCGAGTCGGCCTTTTGTGGTGCCTGTGGCTGTGCCGTTTGTGCTGCTGATGCCTGGGCAGTGCGGGCACTGGTCAGCGGGCTGCTGGTGTTGCCAACGCGGTTGGACGCGGCATTGTTTTTGGGTAATTCGATGGCCATCTCGGGCTCCAGTATCACGGATTTGGGTTTCTTGGGATCTGTATCGGCCGCAGCCAGGAAAGCTTTAGCTTATTTTACATTTTGACTTCCACTTCGCCAACGCCGATGACAGTTGCCTCTAATGTTCTGTTTGAATTGATATTTCTAATTCTAATCCTATCGCCTTCGTTACCATCCGCCAAGGCCTCACCCTGGGTTTTTATCTCAAAACCGGCTGACTTGGCGTAAATGGCCACCGCATCGCCCTTGCACACGAAACAGAGGTTGTCGGCAAAAATGGGGGCATCCTGGGGAATGCGCCGCTTCACCCGGGAGCCGTAAAGTGGCTCTGGTTGAACAAACTGTTGGCCTCGCAACAGCGTTCTGTCAACGTATCGAACTTCAATACTCTCAGAGTCCAGTAAATCGCCGTTGCCCAGGGGGCGTTTGGCGACTACCACCGGGAAAAGCACATCGGCGCGCACTGAAAGGAACATTTGCCAAGGATAGTCCAGATCCGGGCTGATACAGCTGATGCGCACCGTATTGTTGCGGGAAATAGGCCTGTCGGTGGCAAGTCTCGCTGAGACAGGCCCTTCACAGCGGGGGATGTTGCCACGGCTCTCCAGGCTTTGAGCCTCTACGCTGATTCTGGCGTTGGCCGGGGCGTCAATTTTTTCAATAACCACGGCTTCAGCCGCCGAAGCGATGGCCGATATACTGGGAATCTGTGGTTCTTCTGCAATTGATACTCCGGAAACCAACAGCAGCATCACCAAAACTTGTGCTAACTTTACTTTCATAATGAACAGACTAGCGTGTCGCGCCAGATTACACCTATACTTTCATTCAGCACCAAAATACCTCGTTCAAGCACTGAGACGTGCCGTCAGAAGTTTGACGAAGTTGGGGCACGGGTTGTCGGTGACAATAACAAAAGCAAGTTACATGCCTATGCTCCGAGTTAATCGGGGCGCCATTCCATCAAGACCACTAAGGCGAACTTATGTCGAGCATTCTTGAGTCAGTCAACAAGCGCACCCAGCTGGTGGGGCAAAACCGATTGGAGCTGCTGCTGTTCAAACTGAACGGCCGTCAGCGCTTCGGTATTAACGTCTTTAAAGTAAAAGAAGTATTGCAGTGCCCACCTTTGACCGGATTACCCAAGCTCAATCCATATGTACGCGGTGTAGCCCATATACGTGGCACCACCATTTCTGTTATTGACCTCAGTGCGGCCACCGGTGGCAAACCGATAGAGAACATCCAGAACTGCTTTATCATTATCTCCGAATATAACCGCAGCGTGCAGGGCTTTTTGGTGAACTCGGTTGAGCGCATCATCAACATGAACTGGGAAGCCATTATGCCGCCGCCTCAGGGGGCAGGCCGCTACTCTTACCTCACTGCGGTAACCGAGATTGATGGCGAGCTGGTTGAAATCCTGGACGTTGAAAAAATCCTTGATGAAATCAGCCCGGTCCGCACGGCTATCAGCGAAGATACCGATGCACAGCTTACCCTCGACCGTGGGCAGCACTTCCACATCATGGTGATTGATGACTCTGCAGTGGCACGCAAGCAAATCATTCGTGCGCTCACCTCCCTTGAACTGCAGATTGATACGGCAAAAGATGGCCGCGAAGCTCTGGAAAAACTGAAAGCCATTTCGGCGGAAATGACCAACGTAGCGCATGAGATCCCGCTTATCATCTCAGATATCGAGATGCCGGAAATGGACGGATACACACTTACGGCGGAAATTCGCGATGACCCCAAGCTCAAGGACATCAAGGTGATTCTGCACACATCGCTGAGCGGCGTGTTTAATCAGGCCATGGTGCAGAAAGTGGGCGCAAATGACTTCATCGCCAAGTTCAACCCCGATGAGCTGGCGGCGGCGGTGAACAAGCACCTGAGTCTCTGAGCAGGATGGCATTCCCCTTGGGCGGGGTTATACTCCTCCAAGGGCGCTTGTATTCAGCTACTGGATAATGTATAAAGCAGCGCTTATTTTTGGGGAATAAAATCAGAAGGTTAACCAGTTATTGAGTTAATTTTCTCTATCAGGTGCAGGATGAGATACGGTGTCAGACAAATCACTGGCTGAAGCGGAATATAATCAATTCAGGTTGTTCCTTGAACAACACAGCGGCATAGTGCTTGGCGAAAACAAGCAGTATCTGGTCCGCAGCCGCCTTGCACCTCTGATGGGCAAATACAATCTGCCGTCATTATCGGAAGTGGTCAAACATTCAATGAAACCCACAGAGCGGCAACTGCGCGCCGAGGTTATTGATGCCATGACCACCAACGAAACCCTGTGGTTTCGTGATAAATACCCCTTTGAATTGCTCGCCAATGCCTTGCTGCCTGACTATGCCAAGCTTGGCAGGCCATTGAAAATCTGGTCTGCGGCTTGTTCCTCCGGGCAGGAGCCTTATTCGCTGGCAATGACCATTCTCGAATATCAGCAAAAACGTCCAGGTGGCTTACCGGCCGGTGCGTCGATTCAGGCAACGGATTTGTCCCCCTCGATGCTGGAGCGTTGTAAGCAAGCTGAATACGACAGTTTGGCGCTGGGGCGCGGTTTATCGGATGAGCGTAAACGGGCTTTTTTCGATACCTTGCCAAGCGGCAACATGCGGGTAAAAGACAATGTTCGTCGTATGGTGAGTTTCAGAGCACATAACCTGCTGGAAAGTTATGCCTTGCTCGGCAAATTCGACATCATTTTTTGCCGCAACGTGCTCATTTACTTTGCCCCTGAGGCAAAGGCGAAAATACTGCGGCAATTTGCTGCCGCCCTTAACCCCAAGGGCATATTGTTTCTTGGCGCTTCCGAGTCAATTGCCGGATTGACCGATGAATTTGACATGGTGCGCTGCAACCCGGGTATTTACTACCAGAAAAAGACCTAGCAAAATAACCATATGAATAAAAACAAAAAAGCCGTCTTTTTCAAGGCGGCTTTTTTGTTGCCTGTCATTTGCCATGGTTAACACTCAAGATTTGGCACATGAATTGCTTTTCATCAGCCATCATGGCGTGGAGGCAATTTTATGGCGATCAGTTTCGATAAGGCGCTTGGGGTGCATCAATTTACCCTTGGCATCAGAGCAGAGCGGGCGGAAGTCCTCTCAAGCAATATCGCCAACGCCGATACCCCCCACTACAAAGCCCGGGATGTGAACTTTGCCGATGCGCTGCAGGCTGCACGCAGTCATCAGCGTGGCATGCAAATGGCTCAAACCAGTGAAGGGCATTTTGACTTGCAAGCTCTGAGCCGGCAACACGTGCAGTTCCGTGTTCCCAATCAGCCCGATACCGGCGATGGCAACACGGTAGATATCCAGCAGGAGCAGTCGGCCTTTATGCAGAATGCGCTGGAATATCAGATGTCGCTGGGCTTTCTGGAGGGCAAGTTCAACGGTATGAAAAAGGCCATTAAAGGAGACTGACAATGAGCTTGTTTAATATCTTCAATGTGTCTGGCTCTGGTATGAGTGCGCAATCGGTTCGCCTCAACACCACCGCAAGCAACATTGCCAACGCAGATTCAGTTTCCAGCAGTGTCGATAAAACCTACCGGGCACGTCATCCGGTGTTTGAAGCTGAGCTTGCCAAAGCCAGCCAGCAGCAATCTGCCCGTGGTGTGAATGTCAAAGGCATAGTCGAAAGCGATAAGCCGCTGCAAAAAGAATACAACCCGGATCATCCCATGGCGGATGCCGATGGCTTTATTTACAAACCCAATGTGAACGTGATGGAAGAAATGGCTGACATGATTTCCGCATCACGTTCGTACCAGATGAATGTCCAGGTGGCCGACACCGCCAAGAGTATGCTGATGCAGACTCTGAGAATGGGCAAATAACGGATGTGGCGCTAAGGAGGTAAGCCGTGAGTTTTCTTAACTCTATCAGTCAGGCATCGGCGGCCCAGTCAACCCAGAGCACGGGAAATCCCTTTCTGGACAGTGTCAGGTTGCAGACCAAAGAAGCAGTGCCAGAGGCCAAAAAGCAGGAGCTAACCCAAGAGGACTTTTTCGCCCTTTTGTCTCAGCAGTTGTCGATGCAGGACCCGTTCAAGCCGGTAGAAAATGATCAGATGATTGCCCAGATGGCGTCCTTCTCCACTGTGGACGGTATCGCGAATCTGAACGACCACATTGTGAATCTCAATACTGTGATGACCTCGAGTCAGGCACTGCAGGCATCGGGTCTGGTGGGGCAGAAGGTGTTGATCCCGTCGGCTTCAGGCCATGTGTCCACCGAAGAGCCCAACCTCCATGGTGTCATCAGTACCTCCAAGCCCATCGAAACCATCATGGTGCGTATTGAAGATGCCAAGGGACAGCTGGTGAAAACCTTCAGTGTTGACGGCAGTGACGGCGGCAATATTGATGTGAATTGGGACGGCCTCGATGCTGAAGGCAAACCCGTCGCCGAAGGCACTTACACCATCAAGGCCAGTGGCCGTATTGATGGTAAGGCCGAAGAATTACCGGTTTCAACTTATGCCCATGTGACCAGCGTGTCGCTCGGGACTGCAGCAACAGGCGCCATTCTTAATTTGCGTGGCATTGGCGGCATTAAACTATCGGATGTTCTGGCTGTGGCTGAGAGCTGATCCAGAAAAAACAGACTAAAGAGGTAACTGACTTATGTCTTTCAATATCGCACTCAGTGGCATCGCTGCCGCCCAAAAAGATTTGAATACCACAGCCAATAATATCGCCAACGTCAACACCACGGGCTTTAAAGAGTCGCGTGCTGAGTTTGCCGATGTGTATGCGGCGTCCATTTTCTCCAACAGCAAAACCCAGGTGGGTGGCGGCGTGACCACTACTCAGGTGGCGCAGCAGTTCCATCAGGGCAGTTTGCAGTTCACCAGCAACGCGCTGGACTTGGCCATCAGCGGTGGCGGCTTTTTTGTGACGTCGGCCGATCCGTCGGCCCGTGATTACAGCTTCACCCGCGCCGGTGCATTTAAGGTAGACAGCAACAACTATTTGGTGGATTCAGCGGGCAACTTCCTGCAGACCTTCCCGGTAGACAAATTCGGCAACTCCACTTCTGTGAGTTTGACTACCACCCGTCCTGTACAAATTCCTGACACCGCAGGCAGCCCGGTGATGACAGAGAACGTGGGTATTCAGATGAACCTGAACGCCGGTGAAAAAACCAAAGACCCAGCGGCGTTTGACCCTGATGATCCAACCACGTTCAATAACTCTACCTCGTCTACTATTTATGACTCTCTCGGCGAGCCACACATTCTGACCACCTACTTTGTTCGGCCAAACAATGGTGCCTACACAGGTGAAAACAACTGGGTGGCTTACTATGCCCTTGACGGTCAGCCTGTGAATCTTGGCGGTGGTCCAGGTACTTACCAAATGGATACCAATGGTGACGGTACCCCTGACGCCACCGGAACTGCCCAAACCATCGGTGGCTGGTCGGGGGCGGTGCTGACCTTTAACAGCACTGGTACATACACTGGAACCAACCCCGCTATCATTACCACAGAGCCCCTGGGGATTGGTGGTGCCGGCATTCTGGGGCCAGGTGCCGACGGCAGCCAAACCCTTACCATTAATTTTGCCAACCCGACTCAGTACGCATCTGCGTTTGAGGTGACTGAGCTGACCCAGGACGGTACCACTGTAGGCCGCCTGACCAACGTGGAAGTGGGTGAAGATGGCCTGATTAAAGCCGCCTACAGTAATGGCAGCACCGTACCCCTTGGCCGCGTTGCCCTGGTGCGTTTTGCCAACGAGCAGGGGCTGACTCAGGTGGGTAACACCTCCTGGAAAGAAAGCCTGGCCTCTGGCACAGCCCTCGCCGGCGAAGCCAACAGTGGTACCTTCGGTGCCATTCGCTCGGCGGCGCTGGAACAGTCCAACGTGGATTTGACCACAGAGTTGGTTGACCTGATTTCGGCGCAGCGTAACTTCCAGGCCAACAGCCGTACATTGGAAGTGAATAACACACTGCAGCAGACCATTCTGCAGATCCGTTAAGATTTTCTCTCCTTGGTTGCCGCCTTCGGGCGGCAATTTTTTGCCTGCATCCTTCCCCCTTGTCGTGCTGATTTTCGCCTTCCCAGTCCTTGCCGGACTTGCTCTTGGTTACTTGGCATGCAGTTTGCTTTGCTAAGTGCATGCTAGATCTTTGACGGAGCCCAGCGTGGACAAATTTCTCTATATCGCCATGAGTGGTGCCAAGCAGAATCTCAATTCGCTTTCCATTCGGGCCAACAATCTGGCCAACGCCAATACCGATGGCTTCAAGGCCGATCTGGAGCAATCCCGCTCCATGCAAGCCTTTGGTGAGGGATTGCCCACACGGGTATTCGCCATGACCGAAAATCCCCAGGCCAGTTTCCGTCACGGCCCGATTAACAGTACCGCCCGGGATTTGGATGTCGCCGTGAAAGGCGATGGCTGGATAGCGGTGGAAGACGCCGATGGCAACGAGGCCTATACCCGTGCCGGTAGCCTGAAATTTGACGAAACCGGTTTGCTGACCAATTCACAGGGGCGCCCTGTCATGGGCGATGCCGGTCCCATCGTTCTGCCGCTGCCCATCGACAAGGTGGAAATTGCCCAGGACGGCACCATCACGGTTCGTCCTCAGGGCGCCACTGCCGAAGTGGTGGAAGAGGTGGCCAGGATAAAACTGGTAAACCCCGGTAATCAAAACCTGATGCGCGGTGACGATGGTCTGTTCCGGCTGATGGATGGCAACACTGCGCCACAGGATGAAACCGTGGCCCTTGAGAGCCGCGCCGTGGAAGGCAGCAACGTCAACCCCGTCGAAGAAATGGTGGCCTTGATTGATATCCAGCGGCAGTTTGAGCTGCAGGTCAAGATGATGAAAACCGCAGAAGAAAACGATAAAGCTTCTGCACAACTAGTACGTATTGGCTAAGGAGACAGGATTATGCATCCCGCATTATGGATAAGTAAAACTGGCTTAGATGCTCAGCAAACGGATATCGCCGTGATATCCAACAACGTCGCCAACGCCAGTACCGTCGGCTACAAAAAAAGCCGTGCCGTGTTTGAAGACCTGCTCTATCAAACTGTGAATCAGGCCGGCGGTATCAGTGCGTCAAATACCAAATTACCCAATGGATTGAACATAGGCGCCGGCACCAAGGTGGTGGCGACCCAAAAGATGTTCACCCAGGGCAACATGCTGACCACGGATAACGCGCTGGATATGATGATTGAAGGCCCGGGCTTTTTTGAAATTCAGTTGCCCGATGGCACCACGGCTTACACCCGTAATGGTCAGTTCTCGCTGGACGATACCGGCCAGATAGTGACGCCCGGCTCAGGCTATGTGCTTCAGCCTGCCATCACCATTCCCGACAATGCCACCAGTATCACTGTGTCTGCCGAAGGGGAAGTGTCAGTAAAAACCCCCGGCGCCGCTGAAAGCCAGATTGTAGGGCAGCTGACCCTGTCTGACTTTATCAATCCCTCTGGTCTTGATCCCATAGGTCAGAACCTGTACCTGGAAACCGGCGCCAGTGGTACGCCCATTCAGGGTACTGCCTCTTTGGATGGTATGGGGGCAATTCGTCAGGGGGCGCTTGAAACCTCAAACGTGAATGTGACCGAGGAGCTGGTCAATCTCATCGAAAGTCAACGCATCTATGAAATGAACTCCAAGGTGATTTCAGCGGTGGATCAGATGCTGGCTTACGTTAACCAGAATCTGTAAGAGGCGATGGCTATGCTCAGATACCTTATGGTCGGTTCGCTGCTGGTGCTCGCAGGATGCGCCAGTACGGAACACAAACCCATTCCGGACGATCCTTACTATGCCCCTGTGGTGCCTGAAGAGCCGCCGGTCGCGTTGGAACCTACGGGCTCTATTTTCCTCGACTCACAGGCGGCAAGCCTGTACACGGATATCCGCGCCCACCGGGTAGGGGACATCATTACCGTAGTGCTGACGGAATCGACCCAGGCAACCAAGAGCGCCAACAACGAAATCAAAAAGGGCTCGGATCTCAATATGGATGCCATTCAGGCCCTTGGCGGCCCGGTCACCATCAGTGGTAATCCGCTGAGTCTGGGGTATTCCGACAGCATGAACACCAAGCGTGAGGCCGATGCCGATCAGAGCAACAGTCTCAGAGGCAATATTTCTGCCCATGTATTACAGGTGCTGGCCAATGGCAATTTGGTGATCCGCGGTGAAAAGTGGATAAGCATCAACAACGGTGATGAATTTATTCGGGTGACCGGGGTTATCCGGCCCCAGGACATCACCACAGACAACAAGGTGGAATCCACCCGGGTGGCCAATGCCCGCATTCAATACAGCGGTACTGGTACCTTTGCCAATTCGCAGCAGGTGGGCTGGCTGAGCCAGTTCTTCCTCAGCGATTGGTGGCCCTTCTAAAGGAGCTTGGACATGAAAATCAAGGTTCTGCTCGCCGTGGCCCTGCTGGCCATGACAGTGCCGGTCAAAGCCGAGCGCATTAAAGATATCGCTGCCGTGCAGGGTGTGCGAAGTAACCAGCTCATTGGCTATGGTTTGGTGGTGGGGTTGCCCGGCACCGGGGAAAAGGCGAACTATACAGAGCAAACCTTTACCACCATGCTGAAGAACTTCGGCATTAATTTGCCGACCAACGTGAAGCCCAAGATTAAAAACGTGGCCGTGGTGGCGGTGCATGCTGATATGCCGCCGTTTATCAAGCCCGGCCAGACGCTGGATGTCACTGTGTCCAGCATAGGCGAAGCCAAGAGTTTGCGTGGCGGTACTCTGCTGCAAACCTTCCTTAAAGGGGTGGATGGCAACATCTACGCCATTGCCCAGGGCAGCATGGTGGTGTCCGGCTTCAGCGCCGAAGGGCTTGATGGCTCCAAGGTAATCCAGAATACCCCGACCGTGGGGCGTATCCCCAATGGCGCCCTGGTCGAGCGGGCCGTACCGTCGGCTTTCGCCAATGGTGATTTTCTCACTTTCAACCTGCACCGTGCCGACTTCTCCACCGCCAAGCGGATGGCCGATGCCATCAACGACTTGCTGGGACCGGAAATGGCTCGCGCCCTCGATGCGGCATCGGTTCAGGTGTATGCCCCACGGGATACCTCCCAGCGGGTGTCATTCCTGGCGACACTGGAAAACCTCGAAGTAGAACCCGCCGACGAGTCTGCCAAGGTGATCGTAAACTCGCGCACCGGCACCATAGTCGTTGGCCAGAATGTGAAGTTGTTGCCGGCGGCGGTGACCCATGGCGGCCTCACGGTGACCATTGCCGAAAACCAGCAGGTGTCACAACCCAATGCCCTTGCCGGTGGCGATACCGTGGTAACCAATCAAAGCACCATAGATGCGTCTCAGGCCAACAGTCGTATGTTCCTGTTTAATCCGGGCACCAGTCTGGATGAATTGGTCAGGGCGGTGAATCTTGTTGGCGCTGCGCCTTCGGACGTACTGGCTATTCTTGAAGCGTTAAAGATGGCAGGAGCCTTGCATGGTGAGCTTATCGTCATTTGATTCTTGTCGGAAAATTGGCAACTCACTATGGAAAAGCTTTCAAACGCCTCACATTTCCTCGACATCGGTGGCCTGGACAAATTAAGAGCCCAGGCCAAGGCCGATGACAAGGCGGCCCTGCGGGAAGTCGCGAAGCAATTCGAGGGGATTTTTGTGCAGATGCTGATGAAAAGCATGCGTGATGCCAATGCCGTGTTTGAATCTGACAGCCCATTCAACAGCCAGTACACCAAGTTTTATGAGGAAATGCGCGACCAGCAGATGGCAGTCGATATGTCGCAAAAAGGCATGTTGGGGCTGGTGGATTTGATGGTGCAGCAGCTGTCTCCTCAGGATAGCCCCATCACACCTTCATCTGTGCTGGGCGGCGATAAGCGTTTTGATATGGGGGAGGCCCCCATGATGCTGCGCCGTGACGGTGCCTCTGACGCAAAAGAGCCAAACGTCGGGCTCAAAGCAACGGCTGCGCAGGCCTTGGCTCAAAGCCAAATTGCGGGGCTGCCAGGCGGTGTGTTCACAGGCTCCGGCTTCCATGAAGCGCCTGTGCTGGATGCGCCAACAGCCGTATCGGCTCCTGCTTCCAGTGCCGCTGCGCCCATATTCGACCAATTGCTCGCCGGGAAGCAAACTCCCAGTAAGCAGCTTGAAAGTGAGCGTGACAATCCGAATTTTGAGAGCCGTCAGGACTTTATTCGTGCCTTGATGCCGCTGGCGAATGAAGCCGCCAAACGCCTGGGTACCAAGCCTGAAGTGCTGATTGCCCAATCGGCACTGGAAACCGGTTGGGGTCAGAAGCTCGTTAGAAGGCCCGACGGCAGCATGAGCAACAACCTGTTCAATATCAAAGCAGACAAACGCTGGGAAGGGGAAAAAGCGGCCGTCAACACCCTGGAATTTGAGCAGGGCGTCGCGGTGCGTCAACGAGCCGACTTCCGGGTTTACGACACCCTGGAGCAGAGCTTCAACGATTTTGTCGACTTCCTGAAAAGCGGCGAGCGCTATGGAGACGCCCTTAAACAAGCGGCGAGACCTGCATCCTTTGTGCAGGGTTTACAAAATGCCGGTTATGCCACGGACCCTCAATACGCCGATAAGGTGATGCGGGTAATGCAGGCGGTGACGTCTGAAATCAAGGCAATGGCCCTTGGCAACTGACCCTGACAGGCGGAGAAAGAAATGAGCATAGATTTATTGAACATCGCCCGGACCGGGGTACTGGCATCTCAGGCCCAGCTTGGGGTCACCAGTAACAACATAGCCAACGTCAATACCGAGGGGTACAACCGCCAGGTTGCTACCCAGGCGACTCACCTGTCACAGCGCTCCGGTAACAGTTTTTACGGCACGGGCACCTACGTCTCCAGTGTCAAACGGGTGTACAACGAATATGCTGCCCGCGAACTGCGTATCGGCCAAACCGCGAAAGGGGCCGCCGAAGTCAGCCACACCAAAATGAGCGAGCTCGATCAGCTGTTTTCCCAGATAGGCAAAGCCATTCCCCAGTCGCTCAACGATATGTTCAAAAATATCAATAGCCTGGCTGACTTGCCTTCGGATCTGGGTATTCGTGGCGGTGTGCTGGGGTCTGCTCAGCAGATGGCCAGCGCCATCAACGAGATGCAGCGTCAGCTCGAAGGGCAGATGAAGCAGACCCATGAACAGATTGATGCCATTACGACCCGCGTCAACGAAATCAGCACCGAACTTGCCAATATCAATCGTGAGCTGATGAAAACCATGGGCGAAGACATGCAGCTGCTGGATAAGCAGGATTCGCTGATCATGGAGTTGAGTGAATACGCTCAGGTGAATGTGATCCCTCTGGAAAATGGCGCCAAAAGCATCATGCTCGGGGGCGCTGTCATGTTGGTGTCTTCAGAAGTGGCCATGAGCATAGGGACAGCCCAGGGCGACCCTTACTCCGACGAACTCAGGCTCACCGCAACCACTGGCACCTCCACGCTGGTGGTTGACCCGTCAAAGCTGGGCGGACAACTGTCTGCTCTGTATGAATTCAGGGATAAAACCCTTATTCCGGCCGAAAATGAACTGGGCCAGTTGTCGCTGGGTATTGCCAATGCCTTTAATGAGGCACAAAAGGCCGGGTTTGACATGAACGGTCAGATCGGCAGCAATATTTTCCTGGATATCAACGACCCGCTTATTGCCCAAAGCCGTGTTGGCCAGTATGGAAGCAACACGGGTACGGCCTCACTCAGCGTATCAGTCGAAGATGTGGGGGCACTCTCGGGCAGTGCCTACGAGCTTAAATACACGGCTCCCGCTACCTATGAGTTAACCGATACCCTGACCGGTGATGTAACGCCACTGACCTTAAGCGGTTCCACTCTCACAGGTGGCGCTGGGTTTAGTATCAATATTGGAGCCGGGGCTTTTGCCGACGGTGACAGATTCCTTATCCGGCCTACGTCAGGGGCATCAGCCCAAATGTCTGTGGTGATGACAGATCCCAAAGGCATTGCCGCTGCGGCGCCCAAAATTACCGCCGATGCAACGAACTCGGGTAACACCAAGGTCGAGGTTACCAGTATCGATAATCGGCTGGCGGCCAACTTCCCGGTGACCGGCAGTGAGCTGACCTTTACCCTGAACACCGGCGCCAATACCTACGATGTCACCGCTGCTGACGGCACAGTGCTTGCCGCCGGTGTGGCTTATACGCCGCCTTCCATCAGCGCCTTTGGCTTTACCTTTGAGGTAGAGTCCACGGGGGCCGCTACAGACAGTTTTACCTTTGATCTCAGCTACGGCGAAGGTGATAACACCAATGCCCTGGCCATGGCGCAATTGGCCGATACCAAGCTGATGAATGGCGGCAAGTCGACCCTCATTGATGTGTTCGAAAAAACCAAGCAACAAATTGGCTCCGGCACCAAGGCCGCCGAAGTGCGCCTGGGGTCTGCCGAAGCCATTTACCAGCAGGCCTATGGACGGGTTCAGGAAGTATCCGGAGTCAACCTGGACGAAGAGGCGGCCAATTTGCTGCGGTTCCAACAGTCGTATCAGGCGTCGGCGCGCATTATGACCACGGCCCAGCAAATCTTTGACACCCTGTTTGCGTCGGTGCGTTAAGAGGATTGAGTGATGCGTATATCTACCTCGCAAATGTTTACCCAGAACACCAATAACATACTGCAAAAGCAGACTGAGACCGCGAAGCTGCTCGAGCAGTTGTCCAGTGGCAAAAAGGTGAATACCTCGGGTGATGACCCGGTGGCGGCCCTGGGTATCGACAATCTGAATCAGCAGCAGGCGCTGGTGGATCAATTTTTAAAGAACATCGACTACGCCAAAAATCATTTGGGCATTGCCGAAAGTAAACTTGGCAGCGCCGAGGAGTTGGTGACCGGTTTGCGCGAGCAAATCCTGCGTGGTGTAAATGGCGGCCTTTCGCCCTCAGAGCGGCAAATGATTGCCGATGAGATGCGTGGCAGCCTGCAGGAATTGCTTAATGTGGCGAACACCCGCGATGAATCGGGCAATTTCATGTTTTCCGGTTTTAAAACAGACACGGAACCTTTTGCTTTTGATGGCGCAGGGAACATGGTTTACAGCGGTGATGCCGGTGTGCGTGACGCCATGATTTCCCGCGGTATTGCCATGGGGACCAATGTACCCGGCGATATGGCCTTTATCACGTCCCCCAACGCACTTGGCGATTATGCCGTCAATTATTTGTCGACCCAGGCGGGCGACTTCAAGGTTCAGAGCGCCGCAATCACCAATCCCGCAGCCCATGTGGAAGATACTTATACCTTTAATTTTATTGATAATGGTGTAGGTGGTGTGAACCTGGAAGTTCGTGACAGTGCCAATGGGCTTATCACCACGGTGAACAACTTCGATGCCACCAATCCCGTGAGTTTCAACGGGATAGAGGTCAAGCTGGAAGGCACACCTGCTGCCGGCGACAGCATTTCCCTGGCTCCTCAGGCTGAAGTCAGTATTTTCGACACCATTAACAAGGCTATCACCCTGATAGAAGACGATAGCCGCATGAATTCTCCCGCTGGCATTGCAGAGTTGGCACAGCTCTTGAATAACACTGACAGCGGATTGAATCAGCTCAGCACCGCCAGAAGCGTGGCAGGTAATAACCTCAAGAGTCTTGAGAGTTACGCCGGACGACACGCAGAAGAGCAGGTCGTCAATACCTCGGCGCTGTCATTGCTGGAAGATCTGGATTACGCAACGGCGATTACGGAATTTGAGAAGCAACAGCTTGCATTGAACGCAGTCTCCAATGTGTTTAGCAGAGTTGGTTCTGTGTCCCTGTTCGACTACTTGTAGCGACAGGCACAGCCACTCACTGGAAGTAATTTTGTTAACTAATTTAGCCAAGCTCCAAGCCTTGGCGGTAACACTAGGAAGAGGAACTCAACATGGCTATTACTGTTAATACCAATGTGACCTCCATGAAGGCCCAAAAGAACCTGAACATGTCCAGTGGTCAGTTGGCGACTTCCATGGAGCGTCTGTCATCCGGTTTGCGCATCAACAGCGCGAAAGACGACGCTGCCGGCTTGGCGATTTCTAACCGTCTGAACAGCCAAGTACGTGGTCTGGAAGTGGGCATGCGAAATGCCAACGATGGTATCTCCATCGCCCAGATTGCAGAAGGTGCGATGCAGGAACAAACCAACATGCTGCAGCGTATGCGTGACTTGTCTATTCAGGCAGAAAACGGTGCCAACAGTGCCGATGACCTGCAGGCGATTCAGGATGAAATCTCGCAGCTGATCACTGAGATAACCGCAATTGGTAACTCAACAGCCTTCGGTAACACCAAGTTGATGTCTGGTGGCTTCTCTGCCGGCAAAAAATTTCAGGTGGGGCACCAGGAAGGTGAGGACGTGACCATACAGGTCAGTCAAAATAACGCCACTACCTTGTCGGTCAATGCGGTCAATATCACCTCTTCAGCAGGACGTAACTCGGCGTTGTTGAAGATTGATAATGCAATCAAAAAAATAGACACACAGCGTGCCGCTCTCGGTGCGGTACAAAACCGCCTGGCCCATAACATCAGCAACAGCGCCAACACCCAGGCCAACGTTGCTGACGCCAAGAGCCGTATTGTGGATGTCGACTTTGCCAAAGAAACGTCTGCAATGACCAAAAACCAGGTACTGCAGCAGACTGGCTCGGCGATGTTGGCTCAGGCCAACCAATTGCCCCAGGTTGCCCTGTCCCTGCTCGGCTGATATTTGACAGGCATCAGTAAGCGGCGATGCCTGCCAGGCGGCAACTTTTTGCCTCTGGCCAGGCTAGCCGCTCTGTTTTTTATAGAGCAAATAATTGAGTTATATGAAGAATTAAAAAAAGTCAGATTTTTTTTAAAAAAAACTAAAGGATAAAAAGACGCTGCCGCTAAATATACTGTAACGAGTATGACCGCCTGGCTGAACAAGACAGGCTAGTCCTGAGCCAGGTAACCAAGAGGAAACGATCATGGCCATTACAGTAAACACCAATGTCACTTCAATGAAAGCGCAAAAGAACCTGACTATGTCTAACCGTGATCTGGCAACCTCCATGGAGCGTCTGTCTTCCGGTCTGCGCATTAACAGCGCCAAAGACGACGCGGCCGGTCTTGCCATCTCCAACCGCCTGAACAGTCAGGTTCGTGGTCTGGAAGTGGGTATGCGCAACGCCAACGATGCTATCTCCATCGCCCAGATTGCCGAAGGTGCAATGCAGGAGCAGACCAACATGCTGCAGCGCATGCGTGATCTGGCCATCCAGGCGGAGAATGGTGCCAACAGTGCAGACGACTTGACAGCGTTGAAAAATGAGATGACTGAACTTGCTTCCGAAATCACTGCCATTGGTAATACCACAGCTTTCGGCAACACTAAGCTGTTGTCAGGCGGCTTCTCTGTGGGCAAGAAGTTTCAGGTGGGTCATCAGAACGCCGAAGATGTGACTATTCAAGTTTCTAGAAGCGACGCCACCAGTCTGTCTGTAACCGGATTAGATGTAACGACTTCAGGCGGCCGTAGTACCGCCATGGTAAGAATTGACGCTGCAATTAAGAAAATCGATACTCAACGCGCTACACTCGGCGCCATCCAGAACCGTCTGGGTCACAACATCAGCAACAGTGCCAACACTCAGGCCAACGTTGCTGACGCCAAGAGCCGTATCGTGGATGTGGATTTCGCCAAAGAAACCTCTGCCATGACCAAGAACCAGGTGCTGCAACAAACCGGTTCTGCCATGCTCGCTCAGGCTAACCAGCTGCCTCAAATCGCCCTGTCTCTGCTGTAATTTCTCAGGGATTGAAGCACGGCGAAGGGAGGTTCGGCAACGGATCTCCCTTTGCCATATCTGGAAATCAGTCACGATATCCCGATGAGTTCGCGATATCTGGCCAAAAAGGTATGAGGTGAGGTATGGATATTGCATTAGCTGGCGCCACAGTGCCACAGCAACACCAGCGAACTGAGCTCGCAGCGGCACCTGTCAAACCTTTGGCACCAAAGGATGCAGAGCTTAACCGCGCTGATCTTGCCCAACCGGTTGACGCCGGCCAGGCAAATGCCAAGGCAGAGGAACAGAACGACAAGGCTGACGCAGAAAAAGAACAGCTGGCTGCCATTGCTGAAGAGATGTCTACTATGATGTCTATGATGCAAAAGGGGTTGGAGTTTCGGGTGGATGAGACATCCGGGCAACCTGTAGTCAGTGTGCTGGATATAGCATCGGGAGACGTCATCAGGCAGATCCCAAGTGAAGAAGCACTTAAAATTGCCCAAAAATTATTGGAAGTCACTGGGCTTCTGATGAAAACCGAGGCTTGAGGTGCACCCGTAATACGAGGTCGATATGGCATTAACTGCAACCGGAATTGGCTCTAATCTGCCCATCAATGACATGGTTTCGGCCATTGTTAACGCAGAGAAAGCGCCCAAGGAAGCCCTGTTTAACCGAACAGAGGACACTATCAATGCCAAGGTTTCTGCCATAGGTACCTTAAAGAGCGAACTGGCCAAATTTCAGGATGCCCTGAAAAAGCTGCAAAAGGGCAGTGAACTCAGTATTCGTAAAGTCTCCACCGGTGACAGTCTCTATTTTAAAGCGACGGCTGATAAATTTGCCCAAAGCGGCACGTATTCCATCAAAGTAGAGCAATTAGCTTTTTCCCATAAGGTTGCGGGTTCCAATACCGCAGCAGCAACCGATACAGTGGGCGAGGGCCGTCTTGACTTCACTGTGAATGGTGAAAGCTTTGGCGTCGATGTTGACCCTGCCGACGATTTAAATGCCATTGCCAAAAAAATTAATGATGCCAGCGATAACAAAGGGGTAATTGCGACCGTCATTACCAGTGATGCAGGCAGCCGTCTGGTGTTTTCTTCGGAAGAAACAGGCACAGCCAATCAAATCAGCGTGACAGCCACTGATACCACGGGTACCGGTCTGAACGACATGTTCAATGGCACCAGTCTGTCCGAACTGCAAACGGCGCAGGACGCCATTCTTTACGTCGACAATCAAAAGATCACTTCTGGCAGCAATGAGGTGAAAGGTGCTATCACGGGTGTAACCCTTGAGCTGACCAAGGCCGATATTGGAGAGGTCGGGACTCTGACTATCTCTCAGGATGACGAAGCGGTGAAGGCAAACGTCACGGGCTTCGTCGATGCCTATAACGCCTTGATTGATTCCATCAACAAGCTGTCATCCTACGATGCGGATAAGAAAAAAGCCTCTGCGTTACAAGGTGATGCCATGATTCGTTCCCTGGAGTCACAGCTGCGTAAGATGGTCAGTGAACGGGTCGATGTCAATGGTAAAACGGTTGCCCTTTATGATATGGGTATCAAGACCGACCGTTATGGCAAGCTGGAAATTGACAGCACCAAGCTGGATAAAGCCATCGCCGAAGACATGAGCTCGCTGGAAGGTTTGTTTTCTACCGAAGATACGGGCCTTGCCAACCGTCTCTCGGATCTTGCCAGCACTTATACCAAGGCGGGTGGTGTAATCAGTACCCGCAACGATACCTATAACAGTGAAAAACAGCGTCTTGATGATCAGCGCGAAGCCTTCACCCGGAAGATGGATGCACTGGAAGCACGTTTGTTTAAACAGTTTAACGCGATGGATTTGGTGGTTGCGAGCCTCAACCAACAATCCACAGGCCTGATTGACAGACTCAACTCGCTCCCTGGCGTGGTAAAAGACTAAACTGAATAGAGCATCACCCGGAGAACGACATGCACGAACTTGAAGCGCTCAATAGCAGTTTAATTTTACTGTTTGAAAAACTGGAGAAAATCACCGCTGAAGATGAAAGTGCCGATGACTTGGTATCGCAATTGCAAGAGATGATTCTCAAGCGTCAATTTTTATTGCAAAAGATAGACGGTGACCACGAAGTCGAAGATCGATACTTCCTGAATAAGGAGTTGCGATTGAGTCAGGAGTTTTTGGCCAAGGCCACCGCCCTTCGTGAGCACAGGCAGCAATTGTTGCATGCCGGCAGTAAAAGTAAACGCCAACTCAATGTTTACAGAACAATCGATGCAAATAGGTAGGTACATATGAGAGGGTCACTGCAATCGTATCGCAAGGTATCACTGGAAAGTGAAATTGCCGTCGCGTCCCCCCACCGTATCATTCAGATGATGTTTGCAGGCGCGCTGGAGCGTCTGGCACAGAGTCGTTACGCGATTGAGCAGAATGACTTAACCAATAAAGGGATTTTCATCAATAAGGCCATAGGTATTATTACGGGTTTGTCAAACAGCCTGAATATGGAAGCTGGCGGTGAAATAGCCCAAAACCTGGGTGACCTTTACGATTTTATGCTGCGTAAAATCAGTGAGGCCAACCTCAACAACGATCCCCAGGCCATAGATGATGTCATGGCGATTTTAAGGGACATAAAAGAAGGTTGGGATGCCATCCCGGCAGAGCAACATAACATCACTTCCCACGACGAAGCTGTTTGATTTTTGCTCATAATTTCCCCCGATAAAAAGGCGCTGTGAATGCGCCTTTTTTGACATTAGCCAGAGAATTGACCAAAAGGGTCGGAAGCGCGGGAAAATTGGTCTAGAATCAGAAGCAAAAGAGTTTATTGTAAAGCAGAGACTTGCTTCTCGACTGCCGATAATACAATATTCGACATGGTGTGAATGACCGGCAGTTTTCCCGGAGTAACAGCATTGACGCCCTGTGAGCAACGAACACCAATAATTAATGCGATTCGTTAGAAATTCGAGCGTTACGGCCAACTGAATGATGCAGACAGACCAGAGAATTTTGCTTGTAGGAAACCAGACCGAACGTATCGGTCGTCTTTCCTGCATTCTTGAGTTTTTAGGTGAACAACTAGAGACCCTGGACCCAAGTGGCCTGGAACAAGCCGTCAAGGAAACCCGTTTTCGGGCACTGATTGTTGACCTTGAATCCCTGCCATTGGAGCAGGTAAAAGTGTTTGCCACCAAAATGCCCTGGCAGCCGATTTTACTGCTGGGCGCAACAGATGATCTGAGCGCAAATCTTATCGGTAGCATTGAAGAGCCATTCAACTACCCCCAACTTACCGAATTGCTGCACTTCTGTCAGGTCTTTGGCCAGCAGAAGCGCCCGGATGTACCCACCAGCGGCAACCAGACCAAGTTATTCCGCAGCCTCGTTGGCCGCAGTGAAGGCATTGTCAACGTGCGTCATCTCATCAGTCAGGTTGCGCCATCGGATGCGACTGTATTGGTGCTTGGCCAGTCCGGTACCGGTAAAGAAGTGGTTGCACGCAATATCCATTATCTGTCAGAGCGTCGAGACGGTCCTTTTATTCCCGTCAACTGTGGGGCTATTCCACCGGAATTGCTTGAAAGTGAACTCTTTGGCCATGAAAAAGGGTCATTTACCGGAGCCATCAGCTCCCGTAAGGGACGCTTTGAACTGGCTGAAGGCGGTACCCTGTTTCTGGATGAAATCGGTGATATGCCCCTTGCCATGCAGGTAAAACTGCTGCGCGTGTTGCAGGAGCGCGTATTTGAGCGCGTGGGTGGCAGTAAACCCATTCAGGCCAATGTCCGCGTGGTGGCAGCAACTCACAGAAACCTTGAAAACATGATAGAAAATAATGAGTTCCGTGAGGATCTCTTCTATCGTCTCAACGTGTTCCCCATTGAAATGCCGTCACTGTCGGAGCGCTGTGATGACATTCCTCTGCTGCTGCAGGAGCTGGTCAGTCGCGTCTTCAACGAAGGCCGCGGCAAGGTGCGTTTCACCCAGCGCGCCATTGAATCTCTCAAAGAACATGATTGGTCGGGTAACGTCCGCGAACTCTCCAATCTGGTTGAACGCCTGACTATCCTGTATCCGGGTGGTTTGGTGGATGTGAACGATCTGCCCGTTAAGTATCGACACATCGACGTACCCGAGTATTGTGTCGAAGTCAGCGAAGAGATGTTGGAGCGCGATGCGCTGGCATCTATCTTCAACGATGATGAGCCGGTGGAAATTCCGGAAACCCGCTTCCCAAGCGAATTGCCTCCGGAAGGGGTAAATCTTAAAGATTTGCTGGCCGAGCTTGAAATCGACATGATCCGTCAGGCGTTGGAGCAGCAGGATAACGTCGTTGCCCGCGCAGCTGAAATGCTGGGGATCCGCAGAACCACTCTGGTTGAAAAAATGCGTAAGTATGGGATGAGTAAGGACTAATTTTACTCATCTCCCACCCAATTTACTAAATTTCTACTCTGGCACAGTCCCTGCATTAACCCCGTCAATAACGTAATTTTGACGGGGTTTCCATGGCCACCAAAGCTTTAGCCAAGATAGCCGACTTTCCGGCGCGGACTCATCTTAAAGAGGTGAAGCCCAGCGGTGTTGCATCTGCCCAGCAAATGGCGCAGATCCTCGAAGCAATGCCCTCTGGCGTGGTTATCCTGAATGCCGATGGCATTGTCACTCTGGCGAATCCCGTGGCGGTTGAACTGCTTGACCGGCCTTTGGAAGGTGAGCGCTGGCTCAGCGTCATCGCCAGAGCCTTTTCGCCTCAGGATGACGATGGCCATGAGGTCTCGCTGAAGAATGGCCGCAGAGTCAAACTGGCCATTACGCCATTGGAACCCGGGCAGCTGATTCTGCTGACCGACTTGACCGAAACCCGCTTATTGCAGCGTAATCTTGCTCATCTGCAACGTCTTTCTGCCCTCGGAAAAATGGTCGCCACGCTTGCACATCAAATCAGAACCCCCCTGTCGGCCGCGCTGCTGTATGCAGCAAACCTTGCCAGTCCCAAGCTGAGCCATGACTCCCGCAGTCGCTTCCAACAAAAGCTGGTGGACCGGCTCAATGAGCTGGAGCGACAGGTGAACGACATGTTGTTGATGGCAAGGGGCAAGGTGGAAGCCCCCATGTCACCCATGTCGTTGGCTGACATTATCGCCCCGGTGCTGGCAACCTGTGAGCCCATCGCCGCAGATAAAGCCTGTGCCTTGCGGTTTCAGGATGAATCCCTTGGTGCAATGATGGCCGCTTCCCAGAGCGCATTGAGTTCAGCCATTAATAATCTTTTGATGAACAGCCTGGAAGCGGGGGCCCGCCACATACTGCTTCATGGCAGTGTGCACGATGGACGTCTGGTGCTGGCGGTGGTTGACGATGGCAAAGGATTGGAGTCGGGCAGCGAGCAGCAGGTCATGGAGCCCTTTTTCACCACCAAGGCACAGGGCACAGGCCTTGGACTTGCTGTGGTACAGACAGTGGTGCGTAACCACGGCGGTGAGCTGAAAATGCAATGTGCATCCAATCGTGGCTGCAGTGTCATGCTTAAATTCCCCGTGATTTCAGAAGATTCAGTAAAGGAGGTTAGCCATGCCTGAAGGCAGACTGCTACTTGTCGAGGACGATGCGTCTCTGCGCGAGGCACTGCTCGACACCCTGATGCTGGCGCAGTTTGACTGTGTGGCGCTGCCCAGTGCCGAAGAAGCCATTCTTGCGTTGAAAGAATCACGTTTTGATATGGTTATCAGCGACGTGCAGATGCAAGGCATAGGCGGCATGGGGCTGTTGGCCTACTTACGGCAGCATCATCCCAAAGTTCCCTTATTGCTGATGACAGCCTTCGCCACCATAGACAGCGCCGTGAGTGCCATCAAACTCGGTGCAGTGGATTATCTCGCCAAGCCGTTTTCACCCGAAGTGCTGCTTAATCAGGTCAGTCGCTACATGCCTGCACAAGCCGATACCGGTGCGCCTGTGGTTGCCGATGAGCGCAGTCAGGCGCTGCTTGCCCTCGCCGGGCGGGTGGCCAAGTCCGAGGCATCTGTGATGATCCTCGGGCCCTCAGGCTCAGGTAAAGAAGTGCTGGCACGCTATATCCATAAGCAAAGTTTGCGCTCAGATGGTCCCTTCGTGGCCATCAACTGCGCAGCCATCCCGGAAAACATGCTGGAAGCTACCCTGTTTGGTTATGAAAAAGGCGCCTTTACAGGAGCCTATCAGGCGTGTCCCGGAAAATTCGAGCAGGCCCAGGGTGGCACCTTGCTGCTGGATGAAATCTCCGAAATGGACCTGGGCTTGCAGGCGAAGTTGCTGCGGGTATTGCAGGAGCGGGAAGTCGAGCGCCTCGGTGGCCGTAAAACCATCAAGCTGGATGTGCGGGTACTTGCCACCTCCAACCGCGAGCTCAAGGCCATGGCGGAGCGGGGGGATTTCCGTGAAGACCTCTATTACCGTATCAACGTATTCCCACTGACCTGGCCGGCACTGAACCAGCGACCAAAGGACATTTTGCCGCTGGCGCGGCATTTGCTGGCCCGCCACGCAGAGCGTCTGGGGACAGAGGTTCCTGAATTTGATGAAGCAGCCTGTCGCAGATTGCTGGCGCATCGGTGGCCGGGGAATGTCCGAGAACTCGATAACGTGGTGCAGCGGGCGCTGATCCTGTCTGCCGGCGTTAAGATAGGTGTGCATGACATCATTATTGATGCCATGGATGTCACCCAAATCACCCACGAAGAAACGGCCATCAAGTCCGAGCCCGAAGGATTGGGGGATGAGCTCAAGGCCCAGGAACACGTGATAATCCTTGAGACCCTCAGCCAGTGCCGCGGCAGCCGCAAATTGGTGGCCGAGCGGCTGGGGATCAGTGCCAGAACCCTCAGGTATAAAATGGCCCGTATGCGGGAAATGGGTATTCAGCTACCTGCCTGATATTTGGGCAAAAACATCACAAAAAGCAGGCTTGGCCTGCTTTTTTAGTTTATTGGCAAGGCTTTTGCAGTACCCCGATATCAGCGATTTATCCCGTCAATTTCATGGCGAAGGGAGCAGCATATGCAAATAGGTCCATCTTCATTCATGCAGGAAATGCAGAAACTCCAGGGCGAACTCAGTCCTTCCATGGGTATTGAGCCACAACCGCTTCGTCAGGTCGGTAACACCAGTGGCGCTGACTTTGCCAGTCTGCTTGCCAATGCGGTAGGCCATGTGAATGAGTTGCAGCAAAACTCTTCAAGCCTGGCGACCAGACTCGACATGGGTGACACCCGTGTAACCCTGTCTGATACTGTCATTGCCCGGGAAAAATCCAGCGTCGCCTTTGAGGCAACGGTGCAGGTGCGTAACAAGCTGGTCGAAGCCTATAAAGAAATCATGAGCATGCCCGTTTAAAGCGGCCACTGAAGGATACTGAACGTGAGCACAGATATGATCGTCAGCACCGACAGCGGCATGAGCGGTGTACAACAGGAAAACAAATCCGGGATGCTGGGTAACCTCGGCAGCGCCGATATGCTGCGGCAGGTCACCATGATCCTGGCCCTTGCCATTTGTTTGGCATTGGCGGTGTTTGTCATGATGTGGGCACAGGAGCCTGAATATCGCCCCTTGGGTAAGTTTGAAGCCCAGGAAATGATCCAGGTGCTGGATGTGCTCGACAAAAACAAAATCCCCTATCAGGTGGATTTTGACGTGCTGCGAGTCCCCGAAGATAAGTATCAGGACATCCGGTTGCTGCTGAGCCGCAACGGTGTGGATGCAGCCAGTACCAGCAATCAGGACTTTCTGAGTCAGGACATGGGTTTTGGCGTGAGTCAGCGTCTGGAGCAGGCCAGACTCAAGCACAGTCAGGAGCAAAACCTCGCCCGCACCATCGAAGAGCTGAAAAGCGTCAGTCGTGCCAAAGTAATTCTGGCGCTGCCCAAAGAAAACGTGTTTGCCCGTAACCAGTCCAAAGCCAGCGCCACTGTGGTTGTCACCAGTCGTCGTGGTGGCCTTGGTCAGGAAGAAGTGGATGCCATTGTCGACATAGTGGCGTCTGCCGTACAGGGTCTGGAGCCTACCCGGGTGACAGTGACCGACTCCAACGGCCGTTTGCTGAACTCCGGCAGTCAGGACGGCGCTTCTGCCCGTGCCCGCCGTGAACTCGAGCTCGTCAAACAAAAAGAGGCCGAATACCGCGCCAAGGTTGATGCCATTTTGATGCCCATCCTGGGGCCCGAAAATTACACCTCTCAGGTGGATGTGACCATGGACTTTACCGCCGTGGAACAAACCGCCAAGCGTTTCAATCCGGATTTGCCGGCGGTACGCAGCGAAATGACCCTGGAAACCCAAACCAACGGTGAAGCCAATATGGGGATCCCGGGTGCGCTGTCGAATCAGCCGCCAATGGAGTCAAACATTCCCCAAACCCTGCAGGAAGCGCAGGAAAAGGCCCAGGCCAGTGGCAACTCACACCGTGAAGCAACCCGTAACTATGAGCTCGACACCACCATCAGCCACACCCGTCAACAGGTTGGCGTGGTGCGCCGGGTGAGTGTATCCGTGGCGGTGGACTATAAAACCGGTGAAGCCAACACCGAAGGTCAGGTAAATCGTGTTGCCCGCACCGAGGCCGAGCTTGCCAATATTCGTCGTCTGCTTGAAGGCGCCGTGGGTTTCAGTGGTCAGCGGGGTGACAGCATCGAAGTCGTCACAGTGCCCTTTATGGATCAGCTGGTTGAGGAAGTCCCAGAGCTGCCTATGTGGGAACAGCCCTGGTTCTGGAAGGCCATGAAACTGGCTTCCGGCTCTCTGGCAATCCTGGTGCTTATCCTCTTTGTTGTGCGGCCACTGCTGAAGAAACTGCTGCTCACCGACAAGGTCGATATGCCCGATGATGGCCGCCTGGGTCATGAACTGGCAGAGATTGAAGATCAGTTTGCCGCAGACACACTGGGCATGCTCAATGCCAGCGATGCAGAATACAGCTATGCCGACGATGGCTCTATTCTCATCCCGAATCTGCACAAAGATGATGATATGATTAAGGCTATCCGCGCTCTGGTTGCCAACGAACCTGAGCTTTCCACTCAAGTCGTGAAGAATTGGTTGCAACAGGACAATGGCTGAAAATAAAGAAAAATCCGAATCCGGTTTCAAAGTCAGCAACTTAAGCGGCGTTGAAAAAACTGCCATTCTGCTGCTGAGCCTGAGTGAGGCCGATGCCGCCTCTATCCTTAAGCACCTTGAGCCCAAACAGGTGCAAAAGGTGGGTATGGCCATGGCGGCGCTTGAAGACTTTGGTCAGGAAAAAGTTATCGCGGTGCACAAGCAGTTTCTGGATGACATTCAGAAATTCTCCTCCATCGGTTTTAACAGTGAGGAGTTTGTCCGCAAGGCGCTGACGGCGGCCCTGGGTGAAGACAAGGCCGGTAACCTGATTGAACAGATCATCATGGGCAGCGGTGCCAAGGGTTTGGATTCACTGAAATGGATGGACGCCCGTCAGGTGGCCACCATTATCCAGAATGAACACCCGCAAATTCAAACCATTGTGCTCTCCTATCTTGAGCCAGACCAGGCCGCGGAGATTTTCTCCCAGTTCCCGGAAAACACCCGTCTGGATCTCCTGATGCGGATTGCCAACCTCGAAGAGGTGCAGCCCGCGGCCCTGCAGGAGCTGAACGACATCATGGAGAAGCAATTTGCCGGTCAGGGTGGTGCTCAGGCGGCCAAGATGGGCGGCCTGAAGGCCGCGGCCAACATCATGAACTACCTGGATACCGCCATCGAAAGTCAGCTCATGGAAACCATGCGCGAAACCGACGAAGAAATGGCGCAGCAAATTCAGGATCTGATGTTTGTGTTCGAAAACCTTATCGATGTGGACGACCGTGGTATCCAAACCTTGCTGCGTGAAGTGCAGCAGGATGTGCTGATGAAGGCGCTCAAGGGTGCCGATGAGCCGCTTAAAGACAAGATCCTCGGCAATATGTCCAAGCGCGCAGCCGAGCTGCTGCGTGATGATCTCGAAGCCATGGGCCCAATCCGTATCAGCGAAGTGGAATTGGCCCAGAAGGAAATTCTGTCCATTGCAAGACGCCTGTCTGATGCCGGTGAAATCATGCTCGGTGGCGGCGGCGGTGAAGAGTTCATCTGATGACTGACAGCAAACGCCCCAAAAACATATTGCGCGGTGAGGAGCAGGACGAATTCGCCCACTGGCGATTGCCTGATATGTCCTCTGCGCGCGAAGAAGAGCCGGCCAACCTGCTGGGCAGGCGCCCGGGGCAAACCTTTGTTGCAGAGCAAGAAGAGGAAATCCGTCCGCCCACACTGGCCGAAATAGAGGCGATACGAGCCGAGGCCGAACAGGAAGGCCTGGCGGCAGGTCATGCGGAAGGCTTGGCTCAGGGGCTGGAGGCCGGTCGTTTACAGGGTTTGAAAGAAGGCCACGAAGAAGGCGTCCGTCAGGGCCATGAGCAGGGGATGGCGCAGGGTCTGGAAGACGCCGCCCGATTGATTGCCCGCTTTGAAGGCCTGATTGAGCAGTTCGCCGCACCCATGGCGGTACTGGATAACGAAATTGAGCAGGAACTGCTTTCCCTCGCCATGGGCTTGGCAAAGCAAATTCTGCAGCACGAGTTAAAAACACATCCCGAACATGTGCTTGCAGCATTGCGTGAAGGGGTTGACTGCCTGCCGTTGAAAGAGCAGCAAGTTAAAATCCGGCTCAATCCGGAAGACGTTACCCTGGTCAGCAGCCTGTATGGCCCCGACGAACTCACCCGTAAACTATGGCAGCTGGAGAGCGACCCGCTTCTGGCGCGGGGCGAGCTGGTGATAGACAGTCAGCGCTCCCGGGTGGACATGAGGCTGGAAAACCGGATTGCGGCAGTATTGGCGGCGCCGATAGAGCGTCATGAAACGCTGGAGCGTGAAGCCCAGGTATTGCAGCAACAGCTGCAGGGGGCAGATACAGGGCGCCCCAATCAAACAGAAGTGGATGGGGCTGAACAGGAGCCGGGGGATGATAAATCGTCGCCACCATCTGCTGAATAACCTGCGTCAGCTACGGCAATCTTTGCCGGTCAATCGTCCGGTGGCCGAAGGGCAACTGGTACGTGTGGTAGGGCTGACACTGGAAGCCAGTGGTTGCCGTGCCCCCGTCGGCAGTCTCTGTGCCATCGACACCATGGGTGGCGAGCTTATCGCCGAAGTGGTCGGTTTTGATGAAAACCTGCTGTATCTGATGCCCATCGAAGAACTGAAAGGTGTGCTGCCCGGCGCCAGGGTAAGGCCATTAGGTGAGCAAACCGGGATCCATGTGGGCATGTCGCTTTTGGGGCGGGTGCTCGATGGTGGTGGTGAGCCTTTGGACGGTCTGGGCCCCTTGGGCACCACAGACATAGCCCCACGCCATGGCTCGGCCATTAATCCTCTGGCACGCCGGCCAATTCATGAGCCACTCGATGTGGGCATTCGTGCCATCAACGCCATGTTGACTGTGGGTAAGGGGCAGCGTATGGGGCTCTTTGCCGGGTCGGGCGTGGGCAAATCTGTGCTCCTTGGCATGATGACCCGCGGCACCACGGCCGATGTGATTGTGGTGGGGCTGGTTGGCGAACGTGGCCGCGAAGTCAAAGAATTTATTGAAGATATCCTTGGTCCTGAAGGGCGTGCCCGCTCAGTGGTGGTGGCGGCTCCCGCCGATACATCGCCCTTGATGCGCCTGCGTGCCTGTGAAACTTCCACCCGCATTGCCGAGTATTTCCGCGATTTGGGATTTAATGTCTTGCTTTTGATGGATAGTCTGACCCGCTATGCCCAGGCGCAGCGTGAGATTGCCCTGGCCGTGGGAGAGCCTCCCGCAACCAAGGGCTATCCGCCATCAGTGTTTGCCAAGTTGCCCAGGCTCGTCGAGCGTGCCGGAAACGGTGGGCCGGGGCAGGGATCCATTACTGCGTTTTACACAGTATTGACCGAAGGGGACGATTTACAGGACCCCATAGCGGATGCGGCACGCGCCATTTTGGATGGTCACATAGTGCTTTCCCGCTCATTGGCCGATTCGGGTCATTACCCTGCCATTGATATAGAGGCTTCAATCAGCCGGGTTGCCCCCATGGTCATCAGCCCGGCTCACCTCGAGGCGATGCGCCGGGTAAAACAAACCTATTCTCTCTACCAGCAAAACCGGGATTTGATCTCCATTGGCGCCTATGCCGCCGGCAGCGATCCCCGCATCGATAATGCCATTCGCCTGCAGCCCGCCATGAACGCCTTTTTGCGGCAGGGGATGCGTGATGCCATCAGTCTGACCGACAGTGAAACCATGCTCGGGCAGATTGCCGCCCAGTGTAAGGGCTAATCCATGGCGCGCCCGGACCCGCTGCTGACGGTATTAAAACTGGCCCAGGATGCTGAGGAACAGGCGGCACTGCAACTTCGCAGTGCGCAGTTGGAACTTGGTCGCCTGACGCAACAGCTGGACGCACTCAATCAGTACCGGCTTGACTATATGCGTCAACTTTCCGGTCAGGAAGGCAAGAACATCAGCGCCAGCTATTATCAGCAGTTTCATCGATTTATTAAGCAAATCGATCAGGCGATTTCGCAGCAGGTGCAAAGCGTGACCGGCGCTGAAAGCCAGTTGGAGCACAGACGCCGCCATTGGCTTGAAAAGCAGCAGAAACGTAAGGCGGTCGAGCTGCTGCTCAAGCACAAAGCCGACAAACGCGAAGCAAAAGAAGCGAGACAAGAGCAAAAATTGCTCGATGAGTTCGCCATGCAGCAGTTTATCCGCAAAGGCCCGCAATAGCTGACTCAGTAACCGCTGGGGTAAGCGCAGCATTCGGATAACTGTACGATTGGCATGGCATTTGCTGCAATCCTGTCAGACTCATAGACTTTGTCCCTATCGGCCTTGTCTCTAGCCGGCACACAGTGCCCGGGACAATGCGGGAGAACACTGATGCAACAGATCCTCAATGTGCTTTTTGGCGCGGCCAGCGGCGGTGCTGGCAGTGCCAGCCCTGAACCATCCAGCGCCACAGCTGATGGTGCAGATTTTGAATCTATCATCACAAAAACAGCAGCTTACGAAGAGTCTGCCGTAAAAGGTTTGCAGTTAAAAGGCCCCAGGCCAGACGACCAAAGTAATGCCTCGTTTCCAGCAGAAGGTGAAGCGGATACTGCCGATGCTGCAGGTGATGGGGTTTCTAGCGTGCTGGCCCAAATTCATTTTTCCCGTCAATTTGCCGCCGATAAGGCTGCCGTGAAAGGCGGCGAAGCCTTGCCGCTTGAAACGGCACCGTCAGAAATGCAGGCGGCAACCGATGGCGTTATCGCCGACAACGAACAGGCGATCGCGGTTGACGCGCTCTTTTTACGTTTCAGTGCCCTGATGAAAAATGCCGATGATGCTGAGCGTGACCAAATAGCCTCACAGCTCGGTTTGACCCCATCAGCGCTGACCGCCCTGGATGAAGACGCGTTCACTGGCTTATTGGCCGATAATCCCTCCCTGAAAGATGCACTGGCAAAGCTGCTGCAGACTGACATTCAGGGGCTGGAATCAGATATTGACGCCCAAGAGCAGTTAGCCCTCTTTATGCAGTCACTGCCACAAGCCGCACATACCCCATCGGCAACGGACGCTTCGTTGAAGAGCCCGTCTGATAATGCGGCTGTAGACGTTGCCAAGTCCAATCTTCAGTCGGGTAATGGTGCTGCAGCGGCATTGACTCAAGCTGCGACCCGTGCGCCTTCAGGGGCGAAAGGGTTGGAGGTGGCCATGGCTCGTGTGGGTGGCGATGCAGAATCTGACGCTGCTCCTATTGCTTATGCGGCAAAGGCTGATATGGCAAAGGCTGATGCCGGACAAACGGTTGACCGGGGAATGGCGTCGACAGTTGCCGCTGACACTCTGGGCATCAAGGGCCCGGAAAGCGCAAGTCCCAAGGACTTTTCGGGGATTGTGTCCCAGGCATCAGATGCCTCAAAGCCTGTCAATGACGAGGGCTTGGCTGCAAGTACCTCAGTCAGGGAAGAGCTGCCCCTTAAGTCGTTGGAGACCATCGGCCGCCTTGCAGAGCCCGTCGCCAATAAATCCGATTTGGCCGCCATAGAGACCAAGAGCCTGGCGGCAACCGAATCAGTTTCCGACCTGAAAGCACCGTCTTTGCATCAGGCCCGCATTCACGAAGCACAGCCCATGACAATGTCGCTTCGCACGGCCCATGAGCGGCCCATGACGCAGCCGGACATGGTTGCCCGATTTGCCCCTGTCATGCACACCAAGCTTATCGCCATGGTCAGGGACGGCATACAACAGGCCGAAATACGCCTTGACCCGCCGGAGCTTGGCTCCATGATGGTTCGCATCCAGGTTCAGGGCAATGAAACCCAGGTACAGTTCCATGTATCCGCCCAGCAAACCAAAGACGTTGTCGAGCAGGCAATGCCCAGACTCAGAGAGTTGCTTGCCCAGCAAGGCATGGAATTGACCGATGGACAGGTATCCCATGAGCGTCGTGGTGACGGCCGTGAACGCCAGGACGCCCCGGAAGGCAACCAGTTTGTGACCATGGATGAATTTCCAGCAGAAGAGTTACAATCAAGCGCAAATCAGACAACAAGTTATAGCTCGGGTATAGATTATTACGCTTAAGCAGGTAACCTATAGACACTTGTTTATTTTGGGCTTGATTGAGCCTTGATGCACCCGGGTGCTGAGCAAAAAGGATAAGCCAGATGGCAGAAGAAGAGTCCCTACAACTGGAAGAAACCAGTGCCAAGAAAAGTAAGAAAGGCATTTTTATCATCATTGGTGTCGCCGTAGCCGCACTGCTGGGTGTGGGCGCCTGGTTATTTTTGGGCAGCAGCGAACCTGAGCCTGTCGCCAGTGAGGCCACAACCGAAACGGCGGGCGCGGCATCGTCTGCCGAGTCAAATTCACGTGAAGCTTTTTATGTGGCGATGCCCAGGCCCTTTTTGTTTAACCTGCCCGGCCAACCTCGCAGCCGTTTGGTGGAGATCAAGGTGCAGTTGATGGTGCGCGGCGCCGATGATGACGTGCTTATCAAAAAACACATTCCCCTGATTGAAGATGCCTTGCTGACCACATTCAGCGGTGGTGATGTGCAAAAGCTGTCGACCCAGGCGGGAAAGGATGAACTCAGGCAGCTGGCGCTGCTGAATGTGCAAAATACCCTGCAGCCCGTTACCGGTCGCAAAGTGGTTGAAAAGGTGCTCTTTACCGGTTTTGTGATGCAATAACACGGGCGTTATTGCTATCAAATGAATAAGGCAACATTGTGACGGATTTACTTAGCCAAGACGAAATTGATGCGCTTCTTCACGGCGTGGATGATGTTGAAGAAGAAGAGGTCAGTGAGGCCGGCGCGTCGGCGCGCTCCTACGACTTCTCTTCTCAGGACAGAATCGTTCGTGGCCGGATGCCAACGCTGGAAATCGTTAACGAGCGATTTGCCCGCCATTTGCGCATAAGCATGTTCAATATGATGCGCCGCGCCGCTGAAGTGTCTATCAACGGCGTGCAGATGCTCAAGTTTGGCGAATACGTTCATACCCTGTTTGTTCCAACCAGCCTGAACATGGTGCGGTTTCAACCGCTCAAAGGCACTGCGCTTATCACCATGGAAGCGCGGCTGGTGTTTATTTTGGTGGACAACTTTTTTGGTGGCGATGGCCGCTTTCACGCCAAAATTGAAGGCCGCGAATTTACCCCGACAGAGCGGCGCATTGTACAGCTGCTGCTGAAAATCATCTTCGAAGATTATAAAGACGCCTGGGCGCCGGTGATGGATGTTGAGTTTGATTACCTCGACTCAGAAGTGAACCCGGCCATGGCGAATATCGTGAGTCCTACAGAAGTGGTGGTGGTGAACTCCTTCCACATCGAAGTGGACGGCGGTGGCGGTGATTTCCACATCACCATGCCTTATTCCATGATTGAGCCAATCCGTGAATTGCTTGATGCGGGTGTGCAGAGCGATAAGCAGGATACCGACATGCGTTGGTCTCAGGCGCTCAAAGATGAAATCATGGATGTCGAAGTGGGCTTTGAAGCCACAGTGGTTGAGCACCAGATAAGCCTGAGGGACGTGATGGAGATGCAGGCCGGCGATGTGATCCCGGTCGAGCTGCCTGAATATGTTTTGATGAAGATTGAAGAGCTGCCCACTTACCGCTGCAAACTGGGTAAATCCCGTGAACAGTTGGCACTCAAGATCTGTGAAAAGATCCCCCGTCCTGAGACAGTGAAAACCGAATTGCAATTGGTGACCCGAAAGGGCAAAGCCAGAGATATCAATGACCTCTAAGGTGATATGAGATGAATACCGAAGACGATTGGGCCGCAGCGATGGCCGAGCAGGCCCTGGAAGAAGCCAAGGCCGCCGAGTTTGAAGAGCTCAAAGATGAGACTAAACCCTTAAGCAGCGAAGAGGCCGCCAAGCTGGATGCCATTTTGGATATTCCAGTGACCATCTCCATGGAGGTGGGGCGCAGTTATATCAGCATCCGCAATCTGCTGCAGCTCAATCAGGGCTCAGTGGTGGAACTCGACCGGGTGGCCGGTGAGCCGCTGGATGTGATGGTGAACGGCACCCTGATTGCCCATGGTGAAGTGGTGGTGGTAAACGACAAGTTTGGTATTCGCCTCACTGACGTGATAAGTCAAACCGAGCGCATCAAAAAGCTCAAGTAAAACAATAGGGAGCCTGTGTGTCTTTAACTCTACTCTCACTGGCATCCACAGGTTCTGCCGGCACAGATGTCGCCGGCTCTGCGGGTTATGCCACCACCCTGGCCAGCATGATTGGCGGCCTGATTCTGGTGCTCGCGGTGATTTTTGTGCTGGCTTATGTGGTGCGCAGGCTTAATCTGGTGCCGTCGGGCGGCAATGTGGTGCGAACCCTGGCAGTAACCCCGCTTGGTCAGCGTGAAAAGCTGGTGCTGGCCCAGGTAGGGGAGAAGCAGTATCTCCTTGGGGTGACTGCATCACAGATAACCCTGATAGATAAGCTGGATGAGCCTTTGACTATTGCACAGGACTCCTTTGCCAGTCGCCTCAAAATGGCTAAGGACGGCCAAAAATGACCCGTTTCCTGACGATTTTATTATGGGTATTGCCGGGGATGGTAGCGCTGCCGGCGTTGGGTGCCGATGGCGTGTTGCCGGCGGTAACGGTCACCACCACGCCGGATGGCGGCACTCAGTACTCGGTTACCCTGCAAATCCTGATGTTGATGACGGCGCTGAGCTTTTTGCCCGCCATGGTCATCATGCTTACCTCCTTTACCCGCATCATAGTCACGCTGTCATTGCTGCGTCAGGCCATCGGCTTGCAGCAGGCGCCCTCGAATCAGGTTCTGATTGGCCTGAGCCTGTTTATGACCTTTTTCATCATGGCGCCCGTGTTTGACAAAATTTATGAGCAGGGGGTGAAACCCTATATGGAAGAGGCGCTGCCCATCGACCAGGCATTCGAGCGCGGTAAAGAGCCGCTCAAAGCCTTTATGTTGTCGCAGGTGCGCATCACCGACTTGGAAACATTCGTGAATATCGCCGGATATGACAATGTCAAATCCCCCGAAGAAGCGCCAATGACAGTGCTTATTCCCGCCTTTATTACCAGTGAGCTGAAAACCGCTTTCCAGATTGGTTTTATGCTGTTTGTGCCCTTTTTGGTTATCGACCTGGTGGTCGCCAGTATCCTGATGGCAATGGGGATGATGATGCTGTCGCCTATGATTGTGTCATTGCCCTTTAAAATCATGTTGTTTGTGCTGGTGGATGGCTGGAGCCTGGTCATGGGCACTTTGGCCAACAGCTTTGGTACCTGACGCCTATGACTCCAGAAGCCCTGATTGATATTTTCCGCGAAGCACTGGCGGTGATAGTACTGATGGTGGCCGTGATCATTGTGCCAGGGCTCATCGTCGGCTTGATTGTGGCGGTGTTTCAGGCGGCGACCTCCATCAACGAACAAACCCTGAGTTTTTTGCCGCGTTTGCTCGTGACGTTGCTGGCGCTGATGATGGCGGGGCACTGGCTGGTGAGAACCATGATGGACTTCTTTCTGGAGATGGTAAATCTCATTCCTTCGGTAATAGGTTGATGGACGTCCTCCTTGATACTCTGATGGAGACTATCAAGGCCTATACCTGGCCCTTGTTCCGTATTTCCGCGATGTTTATGGTGATTCCCGTGTTTGGCGCCAACACAGCGCCGCTGCGGGCGCGATTGCTACTGTCTGTTGCCGTGACTTTTGCGGTGAGCCCCATGTTGCCGCCCATGCCCGAGGGCGAGCTGTTTGCCTTGAGCTCCGTTTTTATCAGTGCCCAGCAAATCCTCATTGGCGTTGCCATGGGATTGGTTGCCCTGATGATGCTGCAGATATTTGTGCTGACCGGTCAAATCATAGGTATGCAAACGAGTCTCGGTTTCTCTTTCATGGTGGACCCGGGCTCTGGCCAGCAAACGCCGGTGCTGGGTAACTTCTTTCTCTTGCTCGCCACCCTGATTTTTCTTGCCGTCGATGGCCATCTGACCATGATCCGCATGTTGGTGATGAGCTTTGACACCCTGCCGGTATCCATGACCGGCATCACCCTTGCCAACTATCAAAGCCTTGCTCTCTGGGGCAGTTACATGTTCGGTGCAGCGCTCACCATGTCGCTGTCGGCGATAGTGGCACTGCTGCTGATTAATCTGTCGTTCGGGGTCATGACCCGGGCAGCGCCGCAGCTCAATATCTTTGCCATCGGTTTTCCGGTGGTGATGATAAGTGGCCTATTTATCCTCTGGTTAACCCTGGCACCCGTGATGTCCCACTTCGGTGAGATTTGGGAAGCGGCGCAGGTGTTGCTGTGTGACATTACCCATATTCAATGCAGGGTGAACTGACATGGCAGAAAACGATACCAGTCAGGAACGCACAGAGGAGCCCACGGGGAGGCGACTTGAACAGGCCAGAGAAAAAGGCCAGGTCGCCCGCTCCAAAGAACTGGGAACGGCTGCCGTGCTGCTTGCCGCCGCCGTTGGCTTTCTGATGTTGGGCCCGAGCCTCGGCAAGGCAATGCACAATGTGATGACGATGACCATGGTGCAAAGTCGTGAGCAGGTGTTTGATACCAACAGCATGCTTAACATCTGGGTTCCCATTGCCAAAGAGCTGGTATTGCCTGTGCTGGGGTTGGTGCTGGTGCTGGCCGCACTGGCCTTTGCCGGTAACATAGTGCTGGGCGGCATTATTTTCTCCAGTAACGGAGTGCTGCCCAAGGCCAGCAAAATGAGCCCACTGGCGGGCTTTAAGCGCATGTTTGGTGTGCAGGCGCTGATGGAGCTGGGTAAGGGGCTGGCCAAGTTTTCGGTGGTAGCGGTGGCGGCGTACTTTCTGTTGTCGTTCTACTTTCCGGAAATTATTCAGATCTCTGCCGAACATTTACCTTCGAATGTGTTCCATGCCCTGGATTTGCTCACCTGGATGTTTCTGCTGCTGTGCAGTTCCATGCTTATCATCGCCGTTATTGATGTGCCATTTCAGGTTTGGAACCACAAAAAACAGCTCAAAATGACCAAGCAAGAGGTCAAAGATGAGTATAAGGACACCGAAGGCAAGCCCGAAGTGAAAGGCCGTATCCGCCAAATGCAACGGGAAATTGCCATGCGCCGCATGATGGCGGAGGTGCCCAAGGCCGACGTGATAGTGGTTAACCCAGAACACTTTGCCGTTGCCCTGAAATACGATGCAAAACGTTCTCCAGCGCCCTTTGTACTGGCCAAGGGGGTAGATTCCGTGGCCTTTAAAATTCGCGAAATCGCCCGTGAATACGACATCGCCATCGTCTCAGCGCCGCCACTGGCACGGGCCATTTACCATACCACCAAGCTTAATCAGCAGGTCCCCGAAGGTCTCTTTACCGCAGTGGCTCAGGTACTTGCCTATGTGTTCCAGCTGCGACAATACCGTAAAGGTCGTGGCCGAAAGCCAACGCCCATCCCCCTCAATCAACCCATCCCGGACGAGCTCAAATACTGAGCGATTAGCAGATTGGCTGTCATTGCGAATCGCGATGCTCCGTAATTTGGCTTGGAATTTGCTTTGTAGGCCCAAAGTGTCAATTTTGGGTAGCGTCTGATGGATGTCATGGGCCAACTGGGTCAAATCAAAAAAATGAAACCGGCAAACCTGCAGGGCTTAGGCACCCCGGCATTGGTGCTTGCGGCCCTGGCGATGATAGTGCTGCCCATGCCGGCATTTCTGCTCGATATCCTGTTCTCATTTAACATTGCCCTTGCGCTGGTGGTACTGCTGGTTGCGATTTACACCAACAGACCATTGGATTTTGCTGCTTTCCCGACGGTTTTGCTGGTGGCGACGCTGCTGAGACTGGCGCTGAACGTTGCTTCTACCCGGGTGGTACTGCTTGAAGGTCACAATGGCCCTGATGCGGCCGGTAAGGTGATTGAAGCCTTTGGCTCTGTGGTGATAGGCGGCAACTACGCTGTGGGTCTGGTGGTGTTTTTAATCCTTATCATCATCAACTTCGCCGTGGTCACCAAGGGCGCCGGACGTATTTCCGAGGTGAGTGCCCGCTTCACTCTGGATGCCATGCCCGGTAAACAGATGGCCATCGATGCTGACTTGAATGCCGGTCTAATCAATCAGGAACAAGCCCGTACCCGCCGCGCCGAAGTAACCAAAGAAGCCGACTTTTACGGCGCCATGGACGGTGCGTCCAAGTTTGTGAAAGGCGACGCTATCGCCGGGATCATGATCCTGGTGATTAACATCCTTGGCGGCTTTGTTATCGGTATGGTGCAGCACGATCTGGCCTTTATGGATGCAGTAGAAATTTATACTCTGCTGACCATAGGTGACGGCCTGGTGGCCCAGATCCCTGGGCTTTTGCTCTCCATTGCCGCAGCGCTGATGGTGACCCGCCAGAACGAAGAAGGCGATATGGGTGGCATGGTGATGAGTCAGATGTTTGACAATCCCAAGTCGCTTGGCATTGCCGCTGGGGTGCTTTTTGTGATGGGCATAGTACCCGGTATGCCCCACCTTGCGTTTTTAACCTTTGCAGCGGCCACAGGCGCCGGCGCCTATTTCCTCAATAAACGCATAGAGAAGCGTAAGCAGCAGGCCCTTGAAGCCGCAGCAAGCGGCAGTGTCGAGAAGCTGGATAATTCTCCCAAGGAGCTCGGGTGGGACGATGTGCGCCATGTGGATACCATAGGGCTTGAAGTGGGTTACCGCCTGATCCCGCTGGTGGACAAGGGGCAGGGGGGAGAACTCCTGTCCCGCATCAAGGGCGTGCGTAAGAAGCTGTCGCAGGAGCTGGGCTTTTTGGTGCCCGCAGTGCACATTCGCGACAACCTGGATCTCGCCCCCAGCACCTATCGTATCTCGCTGATGGGCGTAGTGGTGGGTGAGGCCGAGATTCGTCACGACTGTGAACTGGCCATCAACCCGGGGCAGGTGTTTGGGCAACTCGATGGTGTCACGACCCGCGACCCTGCCTTTGGTCTGGAAGCGGTATGGATTGCGCCTGAGCTGCGTGAGCATGCCCAGACACTGGGGTATACCGTGGTTGACGCTGCCACAGTGGTAGCGACTCATATCAGTCAGACCCTCAGCAACAACGCCTCCAAGCTGCTCGGTTATGAAGAAGTACAGCAACTGCTGGATATTCTCGCGAAGCACTCACCCAAGCTGGTGGATGGCTTTATCCCCGATGTGATGTCCCTCGGCACCGTGGTGAAAGTGATGCAGAACCTGCTCAACGAAGGGGTGTCGGTGCGCGATCTGCGGACCATAGTCCAGACACTGCTGGAGTATGGTACCAAGTCCGGTGACACCGAGGTGCTCACGGCAGCGGTGCGTATCGCCCTTAAACGTATGATTGTTCAAGAAATAGCCGGTCCAGAGGCTGAAATCCCTGTCATAACTTTGGCGCCAGAATTGGAACAGATGTTGCATCAGTCGATGCAGGCTTCCGGCGGCGATGGTCCCAACATCGAACCCGGATTGGCCGAGCGGATGCAACAGTCACTTGCTGACGCCGCTCAGCGGCAGGAAATGGTGGGCCAGCCCGCCATACTGCTGACTTCGGGAATGCTGCGTTCGACCCTGTCGCGCTTTGTGAAATACACCATTCCCAACCTGAGGGTCATTTCCTACCAGGAAATTCCCGACGAGAAGCAGATAAGAATAGTGTCAGCTGTGGGCCAGTAAGAGGGTATAAAATTGAAAATCAAACGTTTTTTTGCAAAAGACATGCGTGCTGCTCTGGCTCAGGTGAAAGAAACCCTCGGTGCTGATGCTGTAATCATGTCCAATAAAAAAGTCACAGGCGGCATCGAAATTGTGGCTGCGGTTGATTACGATGAACCCAAGCCTTCGCCGGAGTCCAAGGTGGCTGCTACCAATCCATTTGAGATAAGCGATGACAAAGTCTCTTTGGGGGGTCGGGCTCCAGTGCGTACCAATCGTCAAAAAGTCAACGAAGCCCCTGCCGATTCGCTGCAGGCATTGCTCGAGCGCCAACAAAGCCGGATGAATCAGCAAATGGGTCACTCGGTTGAAGCGGATGATATGCCCGCCTGGGCCCGCGGCCTGGAAGCGCCGGTTGCGCCAAAAATGAAAGACACTCCCCGCCAGGCCACTTTTACGCCTGATGCCGATAAAAATCGTGCGCCGGGACGTCAGCAAATTGAACTGGATGCCATGAAAGAAGAGCTGGCATCACTGCGCAATTTGCTGACCCATCAGGTGTCTTCTTTGATGATTGAGCAGAAGAATCGTACCGATCCTGTGGGTGCCATGCTGGAAACCCGCTTGCTTGAGGCCGAATTCTCTCCCGCCGTGGCGGCAAAACTGGCAGGCTTATCCCAGCACTACAACCCTGCAGAGCTGGTTAAGGCTCTGCCACAAAGCCTGGCTAATATGCTGGATAATCAAGGCGATGATATTGTAAGACGTGGTGGGGTTGTTGCCTTTGTGGGGCCAACTGGTGTGGGGAAAACCACCTCAATTGCCAAAATTGCGGCCCGATTTGCCGCCCATCATGGTGCCGATCAGGTGGCGCTTATCACCACCGACCATTATCGCATTGGAGCCTTTGAGCAATTGGCAACTTATGGCAAAATCATGGGGTGTCCTGTAAAGCAAGCTCATGATCTCAATGAATTGCAACAAATTCTTTATCAGCTGCGCAATCGCAAGCTAGTATTGATAGATACCGCCGGTATGGGACAGCGAGATATGCGACTGGTGGAGCAATTGGACAATTTGACGGCTAACAGTGCCTTGCCGATCCGCAGTTATCTGGTATTGTCAGCAACGTCGCAACGTCGCGTGCTCCAGGATGCGGTAAAACACTTCCAGCGCATCCCTTTATCCGGCGCTGTGCTGACTAAACTGGATGAATCTGTTTCTTTGGCCGGCGCGTTAAGTGTACTTATCCAGAGTGGGTTGCCACTGAGTTATGTGACTGATGGACAAAGAGTTCCTGAGGATATGAAAGTCGCAGACACTTTGGCGTTGGCAAGACAGGCGCTTGATGCCCTGAATGAACCTGAGTATCAGGGCATCGACAACACTATGTGGTCGGAAAGCACGACCTTTGCGTTCGAGTAAAGCTATGACCCGTGATCAAGCAAGCGGTTTACGTATGATGAATCAGCCATATAACGAAAAAGTAAAAGTCATTGCCGTGACAGGCGGCAAAGGTGGGGTAGGTAAAACCAGCGTTTCCATCAATACGGCTGTGGCTCTGGCAGAAAAGGGCAAGCGGGTATTGGTATTGGATGCCGACCTGGGTTTGGCCAACGTGGATGTAATGTTAGGTCTGCGTGCCGAAAAAAATCTCTCCCATGTGTTGTCCGGTGACGCTGAACTGGATGACATTATTTTGCGTGGCCCCAAAGGCATTGGCATTGTACCTGCCACGTCGGGTACCCAGGCCATGGTGGAACTGACTGCGGCGCAGCATGCCGGGCTTATTCGCGCATTCAGTGAAATGCGCACCCAGTTTGATGTGCTTATTGTGGATACCGCAGCCGGTATCTCGGACATGGTGCTCAGTTTCTCCCGTGCTGCCCAGGATGTGTTGGTGGTGGTATGTGACGAACCGACGTCCATTACCGATGCCTATGCACTTATTAAAATCCTCAGTCGTGAGCACGGTGTGTTCCGGTTCAAAATTGTGGCAAATATGGTTCGCAGCTTACGCGAAGGCATGGAGCTTTTTGCTAAACTCAGCAAGGTTACTGACCGCTTTCTCGACGTTGCACTGGAACTGGTTGCAACAATTCCCTTCGACGAAAACTTGCGGAAATCAGTACGTAAGCAAAAATTGATTGTAGAAGCATACCCAAAATCACCTGCCGCCATTGCATACCATGGCCTGGCGAATAAGGTGATGAGCTGGCCGATACCGCAGCAGCCCGGTGGCCATCTGGAATTTTTCGTAGAACGTCTGGTACATCGTCCCGATTATCAAGAGGACAGAGCGAGTGAATAAAGCCGCGGCGTATACCTCCATGGAGAGTAAAACCTCCATCGTTGAACAGTACGCACCGCTGGTAAAAAGAATCGCGCACCATATGTTGGCCAGATTGCCGGCATCCGTACAGTTGGACGATTTGCTGCAGGCCGGCATGATTGGCCTGCTTGAGGCATCCGCCAAATTTGACGGCGGCAAAGGCGCCAAGTTTGAAACCTTTGCCGGCATTCGTATTCGTGGTGCCATGCTGGATGAAATCCGCAAAGGCGATTGGGTTCCACGTTCTGTCCATCGTAATCAGCGCAGAGTCGCCCAGGTGATAGATGAGCTGGAACAGGAGCTCGGACGTGATGCCCGGGACACAGAAATCGCCGAAAGACTTGATATGTCGATGGAGGAATACCATCATATCCTCAATGATGTTTCTGTTGGTAAAATCATAGGGATAGAAGATTTAGGCGTATCGCAGGATGTATTGGTTCCCGATGGGGAACAAACCAACGACATTTATGATGACCTGGCACAGAGCCAGTTTCAGCAGGCTTTGGCTGATGCCATTCGCCAGTTACCCGAGCGGGACGCGCTGGTGTTATCACTTTATTACGATGAAGCACTGAATTTAAAAGAAATAGGCGCCATTCTTGAGGTGAGTGAGTCGCGGGTATGCCAGATCCACAGTCAGGCCATGCTCAGGCTCAAAGGTAAGCTCAAGCACTGGACACAAGTATAAATTATTATTTGAGCAGCGAGAGTGTCAGCTCACCGGAGGAAACCTTGGACAAGAATATGAAGATTCTCATTGTTGACGACTTTTCAACAATGAGACGTATCATCAAGAACTTGTTGCGAGACTTGGGGTTTAATAACACCCAGGAAGCAGATGATGGCTCAACCGCCTTGCCAATGCTGCAAAAGGGTGATTTTGATTTTGTGGTTACCGATTGGAACATGCCGGGCATGCAGGGTATCGATTTGCTGAAAGCGATTCGCGCCGATGAAAACCTAAAGCATATTCCAGTACTGATGGTGACCGCAGAGGCCAAGCGTGAGCAGATTATTGCCGCCGCTCAGGCTGGCGTAAACGGCTATGTGGTTAAGCCTTTTACTGCTGCGACACTGAAAGAGAAGCTGGACAAGATATTCGAACGACTTGGTTGAGCAAGGATGAGCTATGCAGGCACACACATCAGGGCTCATTAGTCTCGAACAGGCACAGGAACTCGTCACACTCCTGAGTGCAGGTGAGCAGGAAAAGGCAGATTTACTGCTGAGGGATCTTGCGGTCCCCATTCAGAAAGAGCTGTTTGACGAAGTGGGTAAACTTACCCGCCAATTACATAGCGCGTTGGTCGATTTTCAGTTGGACAGCCGTCTGATGGAACTGGCCAGTATCGATATTCCTGACGCCAAAGAGCGACTGAATTACGTCATCGATATGACAGAGCAGGCAGCCAATAAAACCATGGATGCCGTCGAAGAGTGTTTGCCCCTCGCTGACGCCCTTATCAACCACATTCAAACCGTCATGCCGGCCTGGGATAAGCTCATGCGGCGTGATATCGACATTACCGAGTTCAAAAGCCTGTGCCATGACGTACAACAGCTGATGAATCGCAGTGCAATGGACTCAGAAAGACTGCGCGAGCTTTTGAATCAGATTTTAATGGCGCAGGATTTCCAGGACCTGACCGGGCAAATGATCCGACGTGTTATCGATTTGGTTCGTGAAGTCGAGAATAGCCTGGTGTCAATGTTGACCGTCTTTGGCGAGCAGCCAGCCACAGAAGTTACCCAGAAGAGTACCAGTAGCATAGAAGCGGAAGGCCCTATCATGAATGCCGAGCTTCGTCAGGATGTGGTGACTGGTCAGGATGAAGTCGATGACCTGTTGTCCAGTCTGGGTTTCTGATAAGGAGTCAATTTAATGTCATTTGATGTTGATGAAGAGATTCTGCAGGACTTTTTGATAGAAGCCGGCGAAATCCTCGAGCTTCTGCAGGAACAATTGGTTGCTCTTGAGAATAATCCGGAAGACACGGATTTGCTCAACGCCATTTTCCGGGGGTTCCACACGGTAAAAGGGGGGGCAGGTTTCCTCGGGCTTGCGCCCATGGTGGATGTCTGTCACGAATCCGAAAATACCTTTGATTTGCTCAGAACAGGTAAACGTCACGTTACCGCCGAATTGATGGATATCATTCTGCAGGCGGTGGACGCCATTAATACCATGTTCGCTCAAACCCAGGCAGGACAAGAGCAGGAGCCCGCCTCCGCGGAGTTGCTGGATAAGCTCAAGCTTCTGTCTTCAGGTGCACCCTTGCCATCAGAGGGGGGGGCAGCCTCTTCGCCCGCTTCATCTGAGCCAACGATAAGCGTCGCCGATGACATTCCCGGTGTTGAACTCTTTGGTGACCTTGAGGAGCCCGAGGCGGCCGAGCCCGCTACCCAGGCGCCTGCCATGGCTGATGACTTTCTGTTTGACTCACCCGCCAGCGATTCCAGCATCGACGAAATTAACGAAGCCGAATTTGAAGCGCTTCTGGATGCGCTGCACGGAAGCGGTAAAGGGCCTGGTGTCAGTGGGGCACCAAGCGCTGCACCAAGTACCGACAAAGGTGGCGCCAAAGCAGTACCTGCCGGTGATGAAATCACCGATGATGAGTTTGAAGCCTTACTCGATGAACTCCATGGTTCGGGCAAGTTCAAAGCCACCACCGATAAAGTGGTTGCCAAAGTGGAAGACAGCCCAGCCGACCATGTAGATACCGATGAAATCACCGATGACGAATTTGAAAAGTTGTTGGATGAACTTCACGGTAAAGGCACGGGGCCCGGCATCGCAACTGCTGCGAAACCCGCTTCGCCCGCTGCGGGTCAGCCCAAAGCGGCTGAGCCACCAAAACCCATCGCAAAACCATCGCCAACTCCAGAAGCGCCAAAACCCGTTGCTGCGGTTGAAAAAAGTCCTGCACCTGTTGCCAAAGCCGCGCCTGCGGGTGGCTCCTCCGTGCCGCAGGGCGAAACCACTGTGCGGGTCGATACGGCCAGACTGGATCAGATCATGAACATGGTTGGTGAGCTGGTGCTGGTGCGTAATCGCCTGGTCAGCCTGGGTGTGACCCGTGAAGATGAGGAAATGTCCAAGGCGCTGGCCAACCTCGATTTGGTGACTGCCGATTTGCAGGGCGCCGTGATGAAAACACGGATGCAGCCCATCAAGAAGGTATTTGGCCGCTTCCCCCGCGTGGTACGTGACCTGGCACGCAGCCTCAATAAAGAAATCGATTTGGTGCTGGTTGGCGAGGAAACTGACCTCGATAAGAACCTGGTGGAAGCCCTCGCAGACCCGCTGGTGCACCTGGTGCGCAACTCCGTAGACCACGGGATTGAAATGCCCGCCGATCGTGTGGCGAGCGGTAAACCCAAGACAGGTACCATTACGCTGTCGGCCAGCCAGGAAGGGGATCATATTCTCCTGAAAATTGAAGATGACGGCGCGGGGATGGATCCTGAGAAACTCAAGGCCATCGCGGTTAAACGCGGTGTACTTGATGAAGATGCCGCGGCAAGAATGTCAGACCATGAGGCCTACAACCTGATTTTTGCGCCAGGTTTCTCAACCAAAACCGAAATTTCCGATATTTCCGGTCGCGGTGTGGGCATGGACGTGGTGAAAACCCGTATCACTCAGCTCAACGGTACCGTGCATATCGATTCGATTAAGGGCAAGGGGACTATCCTCGAGATTAAGGTACCTTTGACGCTGGCGATTATGCCGACCCTGATGGTGGAAGTGGCCAAGCAGGTATTCGCTTTACCACTGTCGAGCGTGAATGAAATTTTCCACCTGGATTTGACCAAGACCAACATAGTTGACGGTCAGTTGACGGTCATTTTCAGAGACAAGGCCGTTCCACTCTTTTACCTTGAACAGTGGCTGAGCCGCAGCAAAACCAAGTTCAAGCATGGCGACAAAAAGCATGGCCATGTGGTGATAGTGCAATTGGGTACGCTGCAAATCGGTTTTGTGGTCGATGCCTTAATTGGTCAGGAAGAAGTCGTGATTAAGCCGCTGGGCGCTTTGCTCCATGGCACCCCGGGTATGGCCGGTGCCACCATTACGTCAGACGGTGGAATAGCGCTGATTTTGGATGTTCCCGGATTATTGAAACATTATGCCAAGCGGAAGTAGCTCCAGCGCGTGCTGTTGGCAGGAATATAAATGACAATAAAAGTATTGGTCGTTGATGACTCAAGCTTTTTCCGACGAAGGGTCAGTGAGATTGTTACTCAGGACCCGGAGTTGGAGGTAGTTGCAACGGCATCCAACGGTATGGAAGCCATTCAGATGGCCATGGAGCACAAGCCTCAGGTCATCACCATGGATATTGAAATGCCGGTGATGGACGGTATTACGGCTGTGCGCGAAATTATGGCCAAGGTACCGACCCCCATTTTGATGTTCTCCTCTTTGACTCACGATGGTGCCAAGGCGACTCTTGATGCGCTTGATGCCGGGGCATTGGACTTCTTACCCAAGCGGTTTGAAGACATTGCCACCAATAAAGACGAAGCCATCAAGCTTTTACAGCAGAGGGTCAAAGCCCTTGGCAGACGAAGGCTGTTCAGACCAATCACCTCCAGAGCCCCTGCCCCTGAACCAACGCGGCCCGCCATAGGTTCAAGGCCTCAGGTGCAATTGCAGCGGCCTCAGACGCCTGTGGCTGCGCCTGTGAGTTTGCGTGCCAGTGGCAAGCAATACAAATTACTGGCGATAGGCACCTCTACCGGTGGTCCTGTCGCACTGCAGAAAATCCTTACCCAGTTCCCCGCCAATTATCCGCTGCCTATTGTGCTTATTCAGCATATGCCTGCGGCTTTTACCCCGGCGTTTGCTCAGCGGCTCAATGGTCTTTGCCGTATTTCGGTCAAAGAAGCCGCCAGTGGCGACTTGCTGCAACCGGGCTGTGCCTATCTGGCACCCGGCGGCATGCAAATGATGATAGAAAAGGCCGGTGCCAGCGGGCGTATTAAAATAGTCGCCGGCAACGCAGATATGAACTACAAGCCTTGTGTCGACATTACCTTTGCCTCAGCCTCAAAAGCTTATGGCGGTGATGTGTTGGCCGTGGTGCTTACCGGTATGGGTGCCGATGGCCGGGAAGGCGCGCGCATGCTTAAAAATTTGGGCGCTACTGTCTGGGCACAGGATGAAGCGAGTTGTGTGGTCTACGGTATGCCTCAGGCTGTCACTGCCGCCGGGATATCCACTCAGTCCATTGGGCTTGAAAACATGGCCGAAGCCATTTTAAAAGAGTCTGGCCGTGGCTGATAAGCGCCGTGATGCCGCTGGCGGGATGACATTGGTCATCTTTTTGCTGGGGCTTTTCAGTGTGGTGATCACAGTGCTTTATTTCGATTTACGGGTAAAATACGCCCAGCTGAAAGACCGAAATGCAGAGTTGGCCGCAAGCCAGGTGCTGCTGATGGTGCCAGACAGCCAGGCAGAAGCGCTGGCCCAATGGTTGGAGACTCATCCCCGTGAGACAGAGCGTTTGCTCAAGCAGGTAGAAACCAAGGCAAACGAGGGGGATGGCGTCGCCACCGACGACTCCGTTAAGGAGACTGAAAGCATCCCCAAGGCACTGGTGCCTGAAGTTATTTCGGAAAATAGCGATGGAGTGAAAGTCATAGCACTCCCCAATGGCGGCATCAGGGTGACAACCCGTGACGAAAAAATTGAAAAAAAACAATAATCGCGTATTGAGGGCCTGAGACGTGAACGTCTGGACCATTGCAAACCAAAAAGGTGGTGTGGGTAAAACCACAACCGTAGCAAGTTTGGCAGGCCTGCTGGCCAAGCAGGGCAAGCGCGTGCTGATGGTTGACACCGATCCCCACGCATCATTGGGATATTACCTCGGTATTGATTCTGAAGAAGTGCCTGGCTCCCTGTATGATGTGTTTGTCGCCCATAAGTCCCTGACCAAAGATCTTATCAGGCAGCACACAGTACCAACCTTGGTGGAAAATCTGGATTTAATTCCGGCAACTATGGCGTTGGCGACCCTCGACCGTGCGCTGGGTCATCAGGAAGGCATGGGACTGGTGCTGCGAAACCTGCTCAAGCTGATGGAAGATGACTACGATGTGGCATTAATTGACTGCCCGCCGGTACTCGGTGTTCTCATGGTCAATGCGCTCGCTGCAAGTCAGCATATCGTTATACCGGTACAAACTGAGTTTCTGGCCATTAAGGGCCTTGACCGTATGATTAAGACCATGGAGTTAATGGGCCGCTCCAAAAATACCCGTTACAGCTATACCGTTGTGCCGACTATGTACGACAGACGCACCAAGGCCTCTCCGGCGGCGCTGGAGGCGCTGGCTCAGCAATATGGTGATACGCTCTGGCCTGATGTTATTCCGGTCGATACCAAGTTCCGCGATGCCAGTTTGGCGCATCTGCCTGCGTCGCATTACGCATCGGGTAGCCGTGGTATTAAAGCTTATGAACGTTTACTGACTTTTTTGATGGCCGGAGAATTTGACCATGTCAAAGTCAGTTGACGAAACCGTCGTTGATTTCTTCCGCTTGCTGCTGAGTGAAGATGCTCAGGCATCGGCGCAGACCGTGCTGACAGACGTATCCACCCAAGACTCCCCGGTTCTACCGCGAGAAGTCTTTGTATCAAATACCATTGCTGATGCGCGTCCCGCCGATTCGATTGTCTCTGACAAAAAGACTTTACCCACCGGTGATACCACGTCGGCGCGCAACATGCCGGCATCAGAACAGTCGATGCCAGCTTCGGCAAAACATGAGTCTGTGACAGTCAAACCCGAGTCAGCGCAGCAATCTCAAAGAGTCGCTCCCGGCTTGGACCCGCTGGATAAGGCCTCGTTGGAAAAACTGCTGGCACCGGTATTTGACGTTGTAAAACCGGTTGAGCAGCCAGCAATTGAGCAGCCAGCAATTGAGAAAAAAACCGCCTCAGCTGATTCAAAACCCGTGGTTGCAGAAGCTGCCTTCAAGGCAAAGATTGAGGTAAGACCGCAGGTTCAGGAAAAAATACAGGCCAAGGCAGCCCCCGAGGCAGCACAGCAAGTCGCCCAGGTTACGCCTGTACAATCGGCGCCACAAACACAAACCGGCGCCACGCCGCCCAGTATTACAAAAGACCTGCGTGAAGAGCTGGATGACGAATTCCAGGTACTATTCTTTAAAGTAGCCGGTTTGACCCTGGCTGTGCCCTTGGTCAGTTTGGGCGGAATAGTGAAGGTTGAACGCATCAACCACATTTTTGGACGCCCGGATTGGTTTTTAGGGGTACAGACCCACAGAGAGTCCCAACTGAATCTGGTGGACACCTGCGCCTGGGTGATGCCGGAAAAATACAATGAAGAACTGGCGCAAAACGTAAATTATCAATATCTTGTATTATTGGAAGACAGTAACTGGGGCTTGGCCTGTGAATCTTTGGTCAACTCGGTACGGATTAAGCAGTCCCAAGTCAATTGGCGCACCACGGCGGGCAAACGCCCTTGGTTGGCCGGTGTAGTGAAAGAACAAATGTGTGGCATCTTGAATGTCAGGGCATTGATCCAAATGCTCAATGCAGGTTTAGGTTGTCAGGATCCTATTAGCTGAGGTACGTATGACAGACTCGAGAAATGTAGCGGCAGTGGCTGCCGGAAAGGATGATGCGGTATTACAGTGGGTGACCTTCAGACTGGATAACGAAACCTATGGCATCAATGTGATGCAGGTTCAGGAGGTGCTGCGTTATACCGAGATTGCCCCTGTACCGGGTGCCCCCCACTACGTTTTGGGCATTATCAACCTGCGTGGCAATGTGGTTACGGTTATCGACACCCGTTCACGTTTTGGGCTGCAGCCTGCTGAAGTAGACGATTCTACCCGGATTGTGATCATCGAAGCTGAAAAGCAGGTCATCGGAATTTTGGTCGACAGTGTGGCCGAAGTGGTGTATCTGCGCCGCTCTGAAATCGACAATGCGCCAAACGTCGGCACCGAAGAGAGCGCCAAGTTTATTCAGGGCGTCAGCAACAGGGATAACGAACTGCTTATTCTGGTTGATTTGGACAAACTGCTGTCTGATGAAGAATGGGCAGAGCTTGCTCAGATTTAACGAAGTACCAAGCCACAGGCCGCCATTGGCGGCCTGTGGCGTATCTGACTCAGGGAGTTTTGTTGCTGCATGATTGAAAATGGGTTTCTGATAGCGGCCTTGGTGTATGTCGTCGCCTGTTTGGCTCTGGTGCTGTATCTGCAAAAGCAGCTGGGGAAGCTTCGTACCAAGGTGGATGCGCTGGCGCTGCTTCTTAAAGAAGCCGATAAGCAGCGGGAAGGATTCAAGCGAGAATTGCATGAGCTCAGAAGTGGCACCATAGGCGTGGGTAAGCGGGTATTGGAATTGGAAAAGCGCCTGGTGGCGCAGGACGCCAGAATTGATGAAACCCGCGAGCAGGATCCTCAGGCGAGACTTTATACCAGAGCGATGAAAATGGTCTCCCTTGGTGCCGGTATCGAAGAGCTGATGCACGAATGTGAGCTGCCACGGGCCGAGGCAGAGCTGCTGCTGCGACTTCACGGCAAAGGCTAGTTAACCGGTTGCGGATTATCGCAGTGAGAGATGGGTTATGGTTCGTTAATCAGGACAACAGCAACTATCTTTTACCCTTTGATATATAAGATATAAAAAGCTGCCACTGGCAGCTTTTTTACTCTTATACGGACGTCTTTATCTTGTTATGCATTCTTGCCCATTCTTCCGGGTAACGTCCATCCAACATATACACAAACGATAGTAGTTCAGCGATGAGGACATAAAGCTCCTTGGGGATGCTTTCGTTAAGCTCCATCAGGGTGAGAAAATTCGCCAATGCAGGGTCTTCGTGAATGTGAATACCACTCTGCCGGGCGAGGGCAATAATTTCTTCTGCCAGCAGAGCTTCGCCTTTGGCGGTTACCCTGGGGGCGCCATTACCGTCGTAACTTAAGGCTACCGCTATCTTGTCTTGTTTATTCATCATTAGGCCCTTAAATCCACGGCAAAGGCTTTGCCGGGCAGCAAACTGCCGGGCACAGTATCGTGGCGACAGGAAAGTATTGTGGTGCCAAAGCCCAATGATTGCAGATGCGTCTGCAGCACCGGGAGATAATTTCCTACACGGCTATTAAGTTTCTCCTGACTGCAGACAAGCTGTACATCCAGCGCACTGGGAGTGCGTTTGGCGTCGACCAGCAAGTCGGCATCACTCAATGAAAACTTAAGCTTGAGACGCCAGCTTTCTGCGTTGTCTTCCTGCTCCCGGCCTGCTTGTCTTTGCCAATGGCCCTCCAATTGGCGCTGCTTTTCACCCAAAAGGTAGGGCAGGCAGAAGAACCAGCCGTCCCTTGGATTGCTGGCCTCTGCATATTCGCGCCTTACCTGCGCAAGTTGCATCAGAGAGTCCAGGGTATCGTCATCGGCGAGTGCAATGGCGTCTTGTAAGTTGATCCCTGTCGCCTTAGCCGCAATATTCAGCCACTGATTCATCAGTGGGGTAAGTGAGTGCTCGCGTTTAAGGGCAGCGCCCCCAAGCAGCAATTGAAACACCATCGCCAGGGGTTGGTGAAGCACGGCATCGGCGACTGCTCCCTGACGGGCCAAAAGCTGGTTCCCATTTGCTGCGGCGATGGCCTCTTGTATGGCCATACTGCCCATGAACATGGTCACCGGCAGCGGTCTTAACAGGGCGAGTAAACGACGGGCCGCCTCTGGCGTTGTAGCCGGGGGCGCTTGTTCGGTGTCTGCCAATTTGACTTCAGGAAGTGCACCCGTTTTATCGAGATTCATTAACAGCCTTTTCCCGGCAGCGAGGTGAGTGCCTACTTGCGCTTTGAACTGTGGGTCGACGTTAGGCCCGGCATTGATCTTTTTGAGGTTCGCATCCTTGCTGTCGGTCTGCTGGTCGTTAGGCGCTTTGATCTGTAAATGCTTATCTCCCGGCACTTTGTCCGTGACCTCTGCCGTTTTGCGGCCGAACAAATCGGTCTGCTGATTTTTGGGCTCAGCAAGAGTTCCGGCTGTCACCTTTCCGGCTATGCCGGGGTCGGAAAGGGCATTAGGTGAGGTGGGTTTGCTTTCTGATATCGGGTTTGTTGCGGCTTTAATATCGTTTGGGGCAACCGGCTCCCGTGGGCTTGTTGCGGACATAGTGGGTTTGGTCGTGTTATCCGTGCTGTTGGCAGTGACTATTTGGCTGACAGCTTGCCCCGTGAGCTTCTTTTGTAACGTACTCAAAATCGCTTCTGGGGTGATTGGGGCTGTTACGAGGTTCTTCGTGACAGGAGCTGTGTTGCCACTGATGGCATCGAGGCTGACTTTCATTTCTGCCTTAATAGGGTCGAGCATGAGTTTAAGCTCGCTACCCTGAGCGATGATTCTGGCTCTCATCTGCTCAGGTTGTTGCTGTTGCAGCGCGGGTAAGGGCAGTTGATACCCGCCTTTAAAGCTCAGTTGTCCACTGGTATACCTGGCGTCGCCCAACAGGTAGCCACCGGGGGCCCTGGTCAGCGACAGTAGCTTCTCTGTATCTATGCCCAGGCGACGGATCTGTTCGGCCAAAGCGCCAGGGAAGGGGAGCAGTATGCTGGGCGCGAGTGCGACAAGTGTCGCGACGGTAAGAGATGGCGCAGCACCTTGCAGTGGAACCCTGAGCATCAGTGTTTGTCCCAGGAACCTGGACAAGTCGGCTGGCGGTTTGATGAGATAGCTGGTATTTGCCAAAGTCAGTAGGGCTGCGCCCTGTGCCTGGCTCAGTTTTACCGGCAGCAAAGTGGTTTCAGCGTTTGCGCTGGAATTGTTGGTAAGTATTGACGTCAGTGCACTGATTTGGGTCATGTTGCAGCTCGGGCGACATTGAGTCCGTCGCGGTTATGAATTAGCTTTGCGTTGGTTTGCTACGGGCCGTGACACTGAATACATCACTTCACAACGACTTCATCGCTGGCCCTGGCAGAAACTATAAGTTGCCTGCATACACCAACTTACACAATTTATCGATTGATCTTATTGTGAGGAAAAGTATGCTTAGCCGTCAAAGTAGCAGACGTGGTTCAGAGTGTTATGCTTTATTATCGTCAGCCACGGCGCTTTCTAAAGCCAATTGCGGCCTTTTGTATAGAGAGAGTTATGAAGTTGAAATGGATTGCCTTGCCATTCATGTTGTTGGCAGGCTTGGCTCAGGCAGAGCAGGACAATTCGGTCTCAGAAAAGCAGGTTGAAGTGGTTTATAACGATCCCCGCGACCCCTTCGAAGGGTTTAACCGTGCCATGTGGGATCTTAACTACAATGTGCTTGACCGCTATATCTATCGTCCCGTCGCCCACACCTATAAAGATTATGTGCCCAGTCCGGTAAAGTCGGGGCTGCATAATTTTGTCCGAAATCTTGAAGAGCCCAATGCCCTGGTGAATAACACACTGCAGGGAAAATTTGGTTGGGCAGCCAACGCCGGTGGACGTTTTGTGGTGAATTCCACCATAGGTTTGCTGGGTGTTGTTGATGTGGCCGACATGATGGGCATGCGACGCAAACAGGATGATTTTAACGAAGTTTTGGGTTACTACGGTGTGCCTAATGGTCCTTACTTTATGGCACCATTTTTTGGCCCCTATGTTACCCGTGAACTCGCGAGTGATTGGGTCGATGGACTATACTTTCCATTGTCAGAGCTGACAATGTGGCAGTCTGTGGTCAAATGGGGCATCAAAAGCCTGCATGTACGGACAGAAGCCATCGATCAGGAACGTTTGCTCGACAATGCTCTGGATCCCTACACCTTTGTAAAAGATGCATATTTACAGCACATGGACTACAAGGTGTATGATGGCAATGTACCATCAAATCAAGAAGATGATGAGCTGCTTGATGAATATATGCAGGAGCTAGAATAGCCGTCCTCAAGGGATAACTCCGGCGGAGAATCCCCCTCCTCTGCGCTATCAGCTCCCTGAGGGAAGTATATGGCGCTAAAAGATGTATCTGTGTTGTTGGTAGAAGACGATCCTGTGTTTCGCAGGGTCGTCGCGTCATTTTTGGACAGCCGTGGCGCTTTGGTCACCGAAGCCGACGACGGAATTCAGGGCCTGGATTGCTTTAAACGGCAAAACTTTGATGTGGTGCTGGCCGACCTGAGTATGCCCAATCTGGGCGGGCTCGACATGCTGCGGGAAATGTATCGCCTTGACCCCGCCATGCCTTCCATTGTGATATCAGGAAATAATGTGATGGCCGATGTGGTCGAGGCGCTCAGAATTGGTGCCTCTGACTACCTGGTTAAGCCAGTTGCAGACTTATACATTATCGAGCAGTCCATTCGCCAAAGTCTTGGCAGCATAGGCGCGCAGGCCAACGAATTACAGGACATGGATGAACTCTCCCGGGTTGAGCTGGAAGAAAACCTGCGGCTGCTTGAGCAAAATACCGAGGCCGCCAAACACATCCAAAAAGAGCTTTTCCCTGCTTCTCAGGTGCTCTATCCCAAGGTCAGAATCGATTACAGTCTGTATAAAAATGATGGGATCAGCGCGTTTTTTATCGATTCCACCATGGCTGACAGTGAACACCTTATCCTTTACATGGCGCACTTCCATCCAGAGGACAATCGCGCAGCCTTCGCCAGTGTCCTGCTGAGAAGTTTCGTTAACCATAAACTCAAAGCCTATCGCAATGGCGTGAGCACCACTGTGATTGAGCCCTTTAATATGCTCAGTTATTTGAATGAGCGCATTGTAAAGTCAGGGCTTGAGATCACCGTGGACATTGTTTACCTGAGTGTTGAGCTTAAACATTACCGCGCTTCTGTGTCCCAGGCGGGGCATGGGCTTCGCTGTTATCTTCGAAACGATAAAGGCCTGACACCGCTGGCATTACCCGATGCGCTCCAGCTTGGTTTGCTTGATTGGGGCAAGCCCAGCAGCCAGTTCCGCTCGTTATTGCCGGGGGAAAAACTCTGTATCGCCACCTCGGACCCCTCCCATAAGCAAATGTTGCTGGATGACAGGTTTGATGGCCTTGTCTGCAGTGATGGCGTGCTTGCCGGAGGCTATGTTCAGGCGAGTTTTTAGAACGCCACTTCATGGCTATAGAACGCTCGCAAAGCGAGCTTCTAGGACGACACTACGTGTCTCTAGGACGCAGCAAAAATCGCTGCGGCTAGGGCGCCCGCAAAGCGGGGTTCTAGAATCGTTCGGTTTTCCAGAAAACAATAAAGCCCGCAATGCGGGCTTTATTGTTTCTAGAACCTAGTAGTCCTTTAGCGACGCTCTGGAAGCGAAGCGCTGTGCTGTTATCAGCTGCGCTTAATCGCTTCATGCTCGCCGGTAACGGCGATTTCTTCTTCCAGGGCTTCTTCTTCGGTGTGGTGCACTTTGCTTTCGGCGCCGTGCATCCAATCAACCAGTTTGTCAGCCATAAAGTACAGGATCACGCCTGAAATGGCGGCGGTGATGGCAATACCGGCGAAGATAGACATGGCATTGGCCAGCTGCTCTTCTTTCTCACCACCATGACCGATAAAGGAACCCACAACACCACCAATCTTGTTGGCAGCGGCGATAAACAGGAACCATGCACCCATCATCAGAGATACGATACGCAGGGGAGCAAGCTTGGTCACCATCGACAGACCGATTGGAGACAGGCACAGTTCACCCATGGTGTGGAAGAAGTAGGCACCAACCAGCCACCACATGCTGGACTTGGCAGTTGGGTCACCACCCATCTCAACCACGGCACCAATCATAAACAGGAAGCCGATGGCCAGCAGAACCAGGCCGAGTGCGAATTTAACAGGTGAGTTTGGCTCACGGTCGCCGAGGCGCACCCAAATAGAGGCAACCACAGGGGCAAAAATTACGATAAACATGGCGTTAAGTGACTGGAACCAGGTAGTAGGTACTTCCCAGCTGCCAATCATACGGTCGGTAAAATCGTTGGTGAACAGGTTCATCAGACCACCGGCCTGTTCAAAGCCTGCCCAGAAAACGATGGTGAACAGACCCATCACCATGATCACTTTGATACGATCACGCTCGACTTTGGTCAGCGGTTCTTTACGAACTTGGCCACGGGCCTCGTCTTTTTGCTTCTCAAGCTTGGCAGCAGGCACAGTACCGATATTGCCCAGCAGCTTTTGCGCAAATACGAATTGAATGATGAGCGACAGCACCATACCGATACCGGCACAGATAAAACCAGCCTGGAAGTTGCCATCGTACGCGCTGACAACCGAACCAACCACGATACCTGACAGGAAGGCACCTACGTTGATACCCATGTAGAAGATGGTGAAAGCGCCGTCACGACGATGATCACCTTCGGCATACAGGTCACCAACCATGGTAGAAATGTTGGGCTTAAACAGACCGTTACCGAGGATAAGTACACCCAGACCCAGGTAGAAAACTTCGGTTTCCATGCCCTGCACCCACGCATGGGGGGTACCCAGAATAAACTGGCCGGCAGCCATCAGGGTGCCGCCAATCATAATGGCTTTACGTTGACCAAGGAAATTATCAGCTAACCAGCCACCGATAAGCGGTGTGAGGTAGACCAAGCCGGTAAAAGTACCGTAAAGAGAAATCGCATCGGCCTGGCTCCAACCTAAACCGTGCCCTCCCTCGCTTTGGACTCGGTCAACCAGATACAGCACCAATATGGCGCGCATGGCATAGTAACTGAATCGTTCCCACAGTTCCGTTGTGAACAGCAGAAACAGCCCCTTTGGATGCCCTAGCATCGTACCCTGGGAATTTTCGCTCATTAAGTCTTCCACCTTAAGCTTGTGATTGCACGTAAAGCAGTGGCTCTACGAAACAGAAAATGTGACATTCCTGATGGCATCATTAACAGTAAATATCTGTTAGTAAATGTTTTTTACAACTTGTTGCAGGAGCGTCTATACGTCGTTTTTATAATAAACCCCTAATGTAACAGGGTTATGCCCTAAAAAGGCCTTCTTTATATACCCTTTAGCCGACTGCAAAGTCAATTTTGAGGTGGTTCGAGCTGTTGAGATTCCCACAGCTAAAGGGCGCTGGCGTTCCTAATCCTGTGTAATTTGGTTGATCTAGAGCTGTTACTCGATGTAACAATCGATGCTACAAATAATCGTTCAAATCGGGGCGCGATTAGGGTAAGCTTTTTGGCCGTGAATAGGACGTCACCCAACCGTAATAGAGACATTAGATGAAGGCTTGGTATCTCATTTACTGTAAGCCCCGCAACGAAATGCGGGCACAACTGAATCTCACCATGCAGAACCTCGAAACTTACCTGCCAAAGTATCGCAAGCAGGTAAAAGCGGTTGGAGGAGCTGTATCTGTCTCTGAATCCGTGCTGTTTCCCAATTATTTGTTTGTGCTTTTTGACCCCGAAGTCACCAGCGTGAGAAGTATTCACGCTACACGTGGCGTTTCTCGCATCGTCGGATGCAGCGAGCACATGACTCCCATCGATGACGCGTTAATCCGAGCCCTTAAGCGTAAAGAATTGCAAGTTGAAAAGCTTACCAGCGAAAAGCCTTTGATAGCGGGCGAGCGAGTTAAGTTTTGCTCTGGCCCTTTTTCCGACCTCGAAGCCATTTTCCTCGAATCAGATGGTAACAAGCGCTGCCAGGTCCTCTTTGAGTTTATGGGGCAGCAAAAGCAGCTGGACGTTGAACCTTCAAGTATCGTTCGTATATGTGCGTAATCCCCCTCAAAGGTTGTAAGATTTTTGCCATAGAGTGACTGTTACACTCTGTGGTGACGTCATTTTGTTGACTGATAAATATGTTTTAAAGCAGTTGTTTACTTGAATACAGTGTAAGTCGGCAGTTTGTTGACTGTTCAAGAATAAGCAAAACCATTGAATTTAAGAGAGTTTGCTGCATTTTTGGGCTGGGCTGGGCAGCGACTTCGGGTAAACTCCCGACACTGTTGCTTTTAGCCAGCCAGTTAGCGTTGGAATTTGAATGTTCAATTTACCAACGAACAGAGGCAGCGTTTTAAGTAACTTACTGAAAAATATGGATCTCGTTAATCGAGGGGCACGTTGGAAGCCAAAATCCATGGGCGGTAGCGTGCCTGAGCGCCACTTAGTGGCGAAGAGCGCAGCAATAAGCGCTGCTGTTAGGGCGCCCGCAAAGCGGGCTTCTGGAACGACACTTCGTGTCTCTAGAGCGCAGCGGACACGCTGCTTCTAGACCCTAGACCCTAGAAGCGAAGCGCTCTGCTTTTAAGCCCTCTCTGTTTTCTGTAAGCGCAGCGTTCTGTAAGTGAGCTTGCGAACGTTCGGCTCTTCTGGTCACTTGCAGTCGCGCAGCGACGATCAGCTTTGTTTTACATTCAATCACCTTTCACGGAGACATCTGGTGTTACAACAACTAAAACGATTTTTGATTGCCGGTGTGGGAGCACTGGTTTTGGTTGGGGGCCCTGTTGCAGCTATTACGCCGTCGCCGCAAATGATTGAACAGTTCAAGAATCTGCCAAAAGCAGAGCAGGAACGCATTGCCCGTCAGTATGGTATCGACCCGAGTTTACTGGGTACAACGCCGACTCAGGCCTCGGTAACCAACCCAGAGGTTGTTGCGCCTCGCGAAACCAAAGAAAACGTAGTAGTTGACCAAAGTGAGTCAGACGCTATCAATCAGGCGACTAAAACCGAGTCTGAAGTCGTTGCCCGTGAGGAAGACCTTGAAAAGCAGCTCAAGCGCTTTGGTTACGACATGTTCGCAGGTGAGCCATCAACTTTTGCCCCTGTGTCGGACGTACCCGTACCCGCCGAGTACATGATGGGGCCGGGCGATGTACTTAACGTGCAGTTATACGGTAAAGAAAACAAAAACTTCAGCCTCACGGTTGGCCGTGATGGTGGAGTGCAGTTCCCGGGTCTTGGCCCTATCTCCTTGGTGGGGATGAGCTTCTCTGAAGCCAAAAGCTTCCTCACAGACAAAATCGCACAATCCATGATTGGCATTCAGGCCAACATCACCATGGGAGAGCTGCGTTCCATTCGTATTTTTGTGGCGGGTGATGCCTATCGCCCAGGCTCATATACCGTATCCAGTCTGTCTACCATCACGCAGGCACTGTTTGTTTCCGGCGGCATCAACGAGATTGGCTCACTGCGTAATATTCAGCTCAAGCGTGCTGGCCGTACCGTAGGCACCTTCGATTTATACGACTTGCTGCTGGCAGGTGACGCCTCAAAAGATTTGCGCCTGCAATCCGGCGACGTGGTGTTTATTCCGTCTGTTGGTGGGCTGGTGAGTGTAACGGGTGAAGTTCGCCGCCCAGCTATATATGAGATCAAAGCTGATGACACCATGGCGGATGTGCTTAAGATGGCAAGCGGTGCCAAACCGGGCGCCTATCCTGAAGCCAGTACCATTGAACGTTTCAGCAAAGATGTAAAAACCGTTATTAATGTGGATTTAACTCAGGCATCTGGCCTCAGTGTTAAGGCCAAAGCAGGAGATCTGGTTAGAGTAAAATCAACCTCTACCCGTATCGATAATGCGGTAACCCTGGTGGGGGCGGTCGTTCGCCCGGGTAAATACCAGTATCGCAATGGCATGCGAATTCGCGATATGTTGCCGTCAATCTGGGGGGATCTGACCCTGAATGCGGATCTGGATTACGGCCTGCTGGTACGTGAGATTAACCAGCGCGGTGATGTAAAGGTGATTCAGGTTTCTGTGGGCAAAGCCATCAGCGGTGATGACCGCGCCAACATTGCCCTGCAGCCTCGCGACACCCTGATGGTATTTGATTATGCCGACAGAGCCACACTACTCGAGCCTGTTATTACCCAACTGCGTCAGCAAAGCCGTTTTGGTGATGCGATAAAACTGGCCGATATTAACGGCAGTGTGCGTTTCCCCGGTAAGTACCCGATTACGGAAGGCGCCACCATTAAAGATTTGCTTGTGGCCGCTGGTGGCTTGAAGGAAGGCGCTTATACGCTTTCGGCTGAACTCACCCGCCAGAATATTTCCGAGCAAAATGGCGTAACCGTAAGCCATCAACAGCTGAGTTTGCAGGACGTATTACAAGACATACCTTCCGCTAATATCGCCCTGCAAAGCCGTGATGTGTTGACCGTGCGGGACTTGCCCGACTGGCAAGACACCCGTTGGGTAACCATCAAAGGTGAAGTACGCTTCCCGGGTACCTATAGTATTCAACGTGGTGAAACCCTTAAGCACGTGCTTAGCCGTGCAGGTGGGCTCAGCAAAGATGCCGCACCCCGCAGCGCTGTGTTCTTGCGCGAATCGGTAAAGCTTAAAGAAAAAACCGAGTTGTTAAAGTTATCCGACGAACTGCGCCGTGAAATCGCAGCCAAGGCGCTCACCAAGGATACCCCCACGGTAGGCTATGCCGATGCCCAAAACATGCTTAAAGAGCTTGAAAATGTGCAGGTGCTGGGCCGTTTGGTGGTGGACATCAATGCCATTCAGCTTGGCATAGAAGAAGCCGACCTCAAGCTTGAAGACGGCGATGCCCTGTACATCCCTGCGCAGAACCAAACCGTATCCGTAATGGGGCAGGTACAACACCCCAGCACCCACAGATACAAAAGGGGCTTTACCTTCGACCAGTATTTGGAGCTTGCCGGTGGCCCGCGGAAACGCGCAGATGACGACCGCGCTTACATTCTGCGCGCCGATGGCTCAGTCGCCATGCCCGGCAGCTCTTATTGGTTCAGCAGTGACGAAGAGATGCAGCCCGGCGACACCATCGTTGTGCCGCTGGATACCGAGTACAAAGACAACCTGACATTGTGGAGCCAGGTAACACAGATCATCTACAACACCGCCGTAGCAGTGGCAACAATCAGCGGGCTGTAACTCGCTTCTCGAGTTGGCAGGCCCAGGAATCTAGAACGTTGCTTCGCAACTGCCAGGACGCAGCGAAAGCCGCTGCTTCTTGGACGCCCGCTCTAGCGGGATGCTAGGCCCTAGGATCTAGGACGTTGCTTCGCAACTGCTTGGACACCCGCAAAGCGGGTTTCCGGAACCTAGAACTTGGAACTTAAGGAGTCCGCAGATGCGCTTTGAACAATTGGATGTTTGGAAACGCGCTTCCCGACTTGCTTGTGATGTTTATAAAGCATTAAAAGACAGTCGAGATTATGGGCTAAAGGATCAAATGACTCGAGCCGCTGTCTCGATACCGTCTAATATAGCAGAAGGTGAAGAGAGAGAATCTCAAGCTGAGTCAGCAAGGTTTCTGTACTTTGCAAAGGGATCTGCTGGTGAGCTCGTTACACAGATCTATATTGCAGTTGAGATTGGACTAATCGAAAAACAGCAAGGAGGCTTGCTAATTAGAGAGGCAAAAGAAATCTCAGCAATGATCGCGGCTCTTATTAAAATACGCAAAGGCAGTGTTAGAGAAGGTTCTGTTGATTACAACATCTAACCTAGAACCTTCTTTAGAAATCTTTAAGCTTTCCTAGGGCCTAGTACCTAGTACCTAAAACCTAATAATATGAATACTCAAATAACTCAAAATACAAAAGATCTGCAAGTCGATGCACAATTCCCGCAAACTACGCGGGAAGACGAAATCGATTTGCGCGAGCTCTTCTCTGTTATCTGGCAAGGTAAATGGCTCATCATCGCTATTACCGCCCTATTTGCCATTGGCTCGGTGATTTTTGCCATTAATCAACCCAATATTTACAAGGCAGAAGCCTTGCTGGCGCCGGCGAGCAGCGAGGCTAGCAGCGGCGGCCTCGCTGCACTGGCATCCCAGTTTGGTGGGCTAGCGAGCATGGCGGGGATCAATTTGGGGGGGAAGGGTGGAATTGATAAAACCCAGTTGGCCATAGAGGTCCTTAAATCACGTCAATTTGTCGGTGAGTTTATTGAAAAACACCAAATAATGCCGGAACTCATGGCCGTGGATAAATGGTACATTTCTGACAACCGCTTAAGTTTTGAACCCGAGCTTTTTGATACAGAAACCAAAAGCTGGGTTCGTGAGGTTAAGGCTCCATTAAAGCCAGAACCGTCAGTGCAAGAAGCGCATAAAGAGTTTATGAAAATATTCTCAGTGAGCGCGGACAAAGAAAGCGGTATGGTCACTATAGAGGTAGAGCATCAATCGCCATTTATTGCAAAGCAGTGGGTAGATTGGTTGATACTTGATATTAATCGGGTAATGAAAGAACGTGATGTTGCCGAAGCAATGCGGAGTACAGAATTTTTGAACAAGCAGATTGAACTTACAAATGTTTCAGATATTCGTGTGATTTTGTATAAATTGATTGAAGAGCAAGCAAAAACTACAATGTTTGCTGAAGTTCGTGATGAATATGTGTTTAAAACAATAGATCCTGCTGTAGTTCCTGAGGATAAGTTTAAACCTAGGCGAGCTTTGATATGTATTTTGGGAACGTTTCTTGGGTTCATGTTGTCGATGGCAATAGTCTTTACGCGCGTTGCATTGGGAAACAGGAAAATATATTGAAAAGAGGCGGTAATACGTAAGTGTTAAAAAACTGAAAATAATTTTTCAAGCCGTAAATTTATATATTAAATCGTATAAAGTGTTGTCTGAAATGTTACGTTTAAAATTGAGGAAAAAATGCTTAATTATAAATCAGTATTGATCACAGGTGGAACGGGTTCTTTTGGTAAACAATTTATTAAAACAATTCTAGAACGTTTCCCAAAAGTAAAAAAAATAATAATTTTTTCTCGTGATGAGCTCAAGCAGTTTGAGCTTAGGCAGAAGTATCCAGCTAATGAATTTCCTCAGCTTAGATTCTTCATCGGAGATGTTAGAGACAAAGGGCGAATGATTCAAGCTTGCGAAGGTGTTGATGTAATTATTCACGCAGCTGCTATCAAACAAGTGGATACTGCAGAATACAATCCGACCGAGTGTATTCGTACAAATATTGATGGGGCCGAAAATGTGATTCATGCTGCACTTCAGTGCGGGGTAAAAAATGTAGTAGCATTATCTACTGATAAAGCATGCGCTCCCATTAATCTATATGGAGCGACGAAGCTCGCGTCTGATAAGCTGTTTACAGCTGCAAATAATATTAAGGGTTCAAAAGACATCCGATTCAGTGTTGTACGCTACGGCAACGTAATGGGGTCACGTGGTTCAGTTATTCCTTTCTTTTTGAAAAAACGCATAGAAGGCGTGTTACCGATAACTCACGAAGATATGACGCGTTTTAATATTTCATTACAGGATGGCGTAAACATGGTAATGTATGCGCTTGAGCACCATCTTGGAGGTGAAATTTTTGTACCGAAAATCCCTTCGTACAAAATCTTAGATATCGCAAAAGCCATTGCACCTGAGTGCAAAACTGAGATTGTAGGAATCCGCCCTGGTGAAAAACTGCACGAAGAGATGATCACCGACACAGACTCTCTTAATACTATCGACCTCGGTAAGTATTACGCAATTCTGCCTTCTGTCTCTTTTACTTATACCGAAGCAGAATATCTAAAACACCATAAAGCTGAAAAAGTACCGTTTGGATTTAAATACAACTCGGGTACCAATTCTGAATGGGAAAGTATTGAAAGTTTACGCGAGCTCATCAAAGAGCACGTTGATCCAAACTTTGCAGTGTGAGATACGCAGTGATCCCTTACGGAAAGCAAGACATCAGTCAGCAAGATATTGATAGTGTCGTTGAGGTATTGAAATCTGATTTCCTCACCCAAGGACCTCAAGTTCCTGCGTTTGAAAAAACATTAACTGAGCATACTGGAGCGAAGTTCGCCTTTGCCGTCAATAGTGCGACCTCGGCGCTGCACATGGCCTGTTTAGCACTGGGACTGGGTGAAGGGGATTGGTTGTGGACGTCACCCATTACGTTCGTAGCGTCGGCAAATTGTGCCTTGTATTGTGGCGCAAAGGTGGACTTTGTCGATATCGACCCCACAACGTATAACCTATGTCCCCGCAAGCTCGAAGAAAAACTCATCAAGGCCAAAGCGAAGGGCATGCTGCCGAAAATCGTGGTGCCCGTTCATCTGTGTGGTCAGCCCTGCGACATGCAAGCCATTGGTAAGTTGGCGAAGGAGTACGGATTTCACGTGGTTGAAGATGCCTCGCATGCCATTGGAGGCAAGTATCGTGGTCAGCCGATTGGCAATTGTGGCTATTCAGACATTACCGTATTCAGTTTCCACCCGGTGAAAATAGTCACGACTGCCGAGGGTGGGGCTGCTTTGACTAATCACCCAGACCTTGCAGACAAGTTGGCGCTACTGCGCAGTCATGGCATTACCCGCGATCCAATGCAGATGGAAGGTGAAAGCCATGGTGGTTGGTATTATCAGCAGATCGCTTTGGGTTACAACTACCGAATGACAGAGCTTCAAGCCGCGTTGGGCGTGAGTCAAATGCGGAGGTTGGAAGATTTTGTCACTGCCCGACATCAGATTGCACAACGTTACAATGAACTATTGGCTGATTTGCCTATTGTGCTACCGTACCAACTACCGGAAACGTATTCTGGCTTACATCTCTATGTGATTCGTTTGTGCTTAGAGGAGATCGGATTAAGTCACAAGCAGGTATTTGATGCGCTGCGTGAGCGAGGGATCGGTGTGAACCTGCACTATATTCCGGTTCATACGCAGCCCTATTACGTCAAGATGGGCTTTAGTGTAGGAGATTTCCCGGAATCTGAACGCTACTATCAAGAAGCGATGTCACTTCCCATGTTTCATGGTATGACACTTGAGCAACAAAATACCGTGGTTCAAATTCTCACCGACGTATTACAGAGACGCTAATGAAAATCGCGATTATTCCAGCACGAGGTGGTAGCAAACGCATACCAAGGAAAAATATCAAGGCGTTTCATGGTAAGCCGATGATCGCTTATTCCATTGAAGCCGCCTTGGCCTCTGGCTGTTTTGATAAAGTGATCGTTTCAACCGATGCCGCTGAAATTGCCCAGGTCGCTCAGGCCCATGGGGCTGAGGTGCCTTTTTTACGGCCGACAGACATTTCTGACGACTATGCGACGACGATGGACGTTATGGCTCATGCGATTCATTGGTGTCAGAATGAAGGTTGGGATATTGAAGCGGTCTGTTGTTTATACGCAACGGCGCCGTTCGTGCGACCTGAAGATTTGCAGCAAGGCTATGCTCTATTGCAAGAGACAGGAGTGCAATTTGTCTTTAGTGCAACATCGTTCCCATTCCCCATTCAGCGCGCAATCAAACTGGGTCAAGACGGTGGCGTTTCGATGTTTGCACCAGAAAATGAGCAAGTAAGATCACAAGATCTTGAGGAAGCCTATCATGATGCAGGGCAGTTTTATTGGGGACAGACCGATGCCTTTGTGAAAAAACGTTCTGTTTTTTCACCTCACTCTCGAATCGTGCTTCTTCCTAGAAAGCGTGTTCAAGACATCGATACGCTTGAGGACTGGGAGGTCGCCGAATCCTTATTTACTGCCTTTAAACTCGCTAAATCAAAAAGTTAGGGTAAGTCATGAAGGTTGTTTTCCGAGTCGATGCGTCTTTATTGATCGGCAGTGGGCATGTGATGCGTTGTCTGGTACTTGCTAATGAGTTACGCCGCAAAGGGCATGAAATCCTGTTCGCTTGCACGCCACTCACCGGAGATATGCGTTCGTTTATCCTGGAGCGAGGATTTGACGTTTTGGCTCTTCCCGAGCCTCGAGAAGTGATGAAGCCTGCGCATGATGCCGACTATGAGGCGTGGCTGCAAAAGAGCGTGGATGACGATGCCAATGATTTCTTAAGGGCCGTGTCCGCGGCAGATCTGGTCATTACCGATCACTATGCGATTGGAGAACCTTGGCAGAAACGGGTCAAAGCATCGCTCGGTTGTCGCTTGCTTGCCATTGACGATTTAGCAAGGCACCATCGAGCGGATCTGATATTGGATCAAACGCTGGGACGTGAGCAAGCCGCTTATGCCGAGTCAAAAACACGCGTGCTGGTTGGTAGTGAGTATGCCTTGTTGCAGCGAGGTTTCTCGTGTCAGCGTGAGGCCGCACTCGGCCGAGCGTTGTCAGAAGGCCGTCCTAAAGTACTGGTTTCGATGGGCGGAATTGACGCCCCCAATGCCACCTTAAAAGTGCTTGAGTCATTGTGTCATCCACAAATAGACGCTGAAATTACTGTGCTCTTATCCCCGCGAGCACCTCACTTTCATAAAGTGAAAGCGTGGTGTGCTTTGCACTCGCAGGTCACGCATCAAGAATTTGTCGAAGATATGGCCAGCTTAATGTTGGCTCATGATGTGGCGATTGGTGCGCCAGGCACCACCAGTTGGGAGCGTGCTTGTCTTGGCTTACCCAGCATTGTTGTTCCCTTAGCTGAAAATCAACAGCTAATCTGCCAGCAGCTCGTCAAGCGCCATGCGGCCTTGCAAGTCGATATCGATGTTATCCCTAAGCGTTTAGTCGATGAGTACCAGAAGCTGCTAAAGCAATGGTCACAGATCAAAGACACCAATTTGGTGCTTTGTGATGGACGGGGTGCTCGTCGAGTCGTGTTTGAAATCGAACAGTTATTAGGAGAAGAGAAAGAAGGGATAAGTTTGGTGCGGGCGTTACCAGAAGATGTTGCATTGATTTATGAATGGCAGTGCCATCCAGAAACCAGAAAACATGCATTAACGCCAAATATACCAACGTGGGATGAACATCATGCCTGGATGTCGAGAAAATTACGCTCAGTTACAGACTACTACTATATGGTTGTCGAGCGAGCTAATGAAGGCCAAAAAGTGGGTGCCGTTCGTTTAGATAGAATGCGCCCAGGACACTATCTTGTCTCCATTTTTGTTGATCCGCAGAATTATGGGAAAGGAATAGCGTACAAAGTGCTACGAGCAATTGATGCAATCCATCCCGATGTGACACTTCATGCCACTGTTTTGAAAGCCAACATTGCATCACAACGACTGTTCCAAAAAGCCGACTACCAACAAGTCGATGAAGAAACTTATATCCGTCAACCCATTGATTGAGGCAAAAATGACGCCATTTATAACCATTGACGGCCGCAAAATCGGTCCGGATTATCCTCCCTATATTATTGCAGAACTTTCCGCTAATCATAATGGTGATATCAACCGTGCTTTCCAAATTATGGAAGAAGCAAAAAAGGCGGGGGCTGATGCGATCAAATTACAAACTTATACCCACGAAACAATCACTATGGATTGTGACTCTGAGGACTTCCAAATTCATGGAGGCTTATGGGATGGTCAGACCCTGTACGAACTTTATAAGGGAGCGCATATGCCTTGGGAGTGGCATAAGCCGCTCTTTGAGAAAGCCAAACAGCTAGGCATAACCATATTTAGCTCTCCGTTTGATTTCACAGCGGTTGACCTTTTAGAAGAACTGGATGCGCCAGCGTATAAAATCGCTTCTTTCGAGTTGATAGACTTGCCCTTGATTAAGCGAGTAGCACAGACGGGCAAGCCAATGATTATGTCAACAGGCATGGCAAACGAAGTGGAGATTGCAGAGGCTATCAAGACAGCGAAAGAGAATGGTTGTCAGGAACTCGTGGTACTTCACTGTGTGAGTGGTTACCCAGCGCCTGCCGAACAATATAATCTCAGAACAATTGCAGATATTGCTGAGCGTTTTAATGTTCTTGCAGGGCTTTCGGATCACACAATAGACAACGCGACGGCGATAACATCAGTGGCGTTGGGGGCTTGTCTGATCGAAAAGCATGTAACTATGGATCGTAATGGTGGAGGTGTTGATGATAGCTTCTCATTAGAACCTCAAGAGCTTTGCGCTTTATGTAAAGATACAAAAATCGCATGGTCAGCGTTAGGCAAAGTCAATTACGAACGAACCGAAGCTGAAAAAGGTAATGTTAAGTTTCGTCGTTCGCTTTACGTTGTAAAAGATATAGCTAAAGGTGAAGAATTTACTCCAGAGAATATTCGCAGTATTCGACCAGGATTTGGGATAAATCCTAAGTATTATTATAAAGTGTTAGGGACTAAATCGACTCAAGATCTCACTGCTGGAACGCCCCTACATCAAAAACATTTTATTTGAGTGCTAGAAGTTTTAAAATAAGTAATATTAAAATTTTTGGTTTAATTTCTATTATATATTATAAATATTTTTAAATAAATTATAAGGCTGGCAAATAAATGGGGCTAAGAACTAATGTTGCTCTTTATTCCGTAGGAAACTTAGTAGTAGCCTTAGTTCCGTTTATATTAATACCATTTATGACGAATGTTTTCGATCCTGAAACATACGGATTGATAACAATGTTTCAAGTTATAGTGGGCCTGTTAAGTATTGTTGTCGGCCTTTCCATGAACGGACCTTTATTGAGGTTTAATTACAACAAGAATTTAACCGAGAAAGGAATTGTAAATTACTTCTATAATTCATGGTTGATTTATATAGTCAGTGTTTTATTAGTGTTGTTCATGATATATCTATATGGTGCAAGGATTGCAAATTTCATTGAAATTCAAGAACGCTTGATATGGTTGTCACTTATTGCTGCCACTTTATATTATCCAATTAAAATATTATTGGGGCAGCTGCAGGTTAAAGAAGAGGCAAAAAAATATGTGTCGATACAACTTATATTATCATTTATGTTTATATTGACATTTTTCGCTTTCTATTACCTTTTATATCAGGATCTTCGTTCAAGAATTTACTCTTATATATTTACAATTGTTCCTGTCTGTATTTTTTCAATTTTTCTTTTACGAAGATATAATTGCTTGAATTTAGGCAAGTATTCGTTTTCAACCGTTAAAGACATACTATTGCAATCGGTTGGTATTTTACCTCATTTACTCGGGGTCTACATAATTTCATTTGTAGATAGGTTTATTGCAAACAAATATCTTGGGACAGAGGCTGTTGGTATTTTGATGTTATCAATTCAAATATCATTAGTGCTAAACATTATTTTTGATGGAATAAACAAAGCATTAAACCCAAGGCTATTTCGTGCACTGAGAGATGATGATTATACGGAAAAATTACTTTTTGCGAGAGGGACTTTAGTACTTGTTATATTGTTGATACTTTGTAGTGTACCATTCTCTTATATTTCTTCTAAATTGATATTGTTATTCACAGATAGCAGCTATCACTACGCTGCTGAGATTGTTAAATACTCAATAGTAACACAATTGATTAATGGGATTTATTTGGCCTTTGTTAATTATATTGTGTATTCAAAGAAGCTTTGGTTATTATCTGTAGTGTCAATAATTACAGGAGTCGGAGCGGCTGTTTTAAGTGTCATTTATGTTGAGCAGTATGGATTAGTTGCGATAGTGTACTCATCCATGTTGGCTGCCATCATACGAACTATTTCAGCCGTTGTTATATCTACTAAATTAGTAAAGATGCCATGGAATATGGTTTTTAAGGTGTAATATTTTGAAAAAAATCGCTGTAATAACTACGTATCCCCACTTCGGTTCTCAAAATATTGGTGATCAGTTAATTACTGACTCACTCATTGCGATGATAAAGGAGATTTATCCACTCGCAGAAATAGTGACATTTTGGAGAGAGGACAAATTTGAGGAAGTTTCATCAGAGCTGAAGCATTCCGATCATATAATTTTTGCGTGCTTAGCAATCAGACCAGATTTTGCAACTAAAGAATATCCTTATATCCAGAGGTTGATAGATATGGATATCCCAATGTCAATTATTTCCGCAGGTACATCGCTCGATGTTTCTGGAACCAGTGATTTAGACGGATATCTTTCAAAAAATTCAATCGAAGTATTAAAGAAGCTAGACAATAAGGTCAAAGCTTTCGGTGTTAGAGGCGCACTAAGTTATAAGTTTTTAAAAGACCTTGGGCTTAATAATATAGTGCACACCGGCGATGTAGCATTCTATTCAAAACCTCACCGAAATAAACCGTTTGAACAGCCAGGCTCAATTAAGGAAATTGTAATTTCAGATCCTCACCGTGCAGTTGCATATAAAAACTCATTTATTGAGTTAGTATCTCAATTGAAGTCGAACTTTCCGGATGCAAACCTAACAGTGGCTCTTCATGGGAAAAATCCCTTAATATCTAAACTTTGCACTAATTTCGGACTAAAGTGTGAGTCAATTTATAAAAATAAAGAGTTTGGATTAGAGATTTACGATAACGCTGATATGCACATTGGATTCCGAGTCCACGCACATGTTTCTATGCTGAAGCGAAGGAAAATCTCTTATTTACTCGAGCAAGACGGTCGCGGCTGTGATTATGGTCTAACTATACCCATCAAAATATCTGTACCTAATTATCAAAGGCTTTTAAGTAACCTGCATCATGATTTTATTAGCGACCTACTTTGTTACAGGAGTAAACACAACTTTAAGCAGGCTCCAATATCAGATGCAAAAATTTTGATATCGTTAGTGCTTGCCGATTTAGAGAGTTCATTTGGAAGATTCAAGTCTTTACATGTAGATATTGACGGATTTTGCGATAAGATAGCGGAACAGCTAAAAAATGTTATCAATATTTAAAGTGCTTAGAGATGCCTGTTTTATAGATATATTTGATTTAAACTGGGACATATCTTCTGAGGATATCAATCAAGTTAGGTTAACTAAATCTGGCAAATATGGATTTTTTGAGGGCGTCGCTAGATATTTCTATCACATAATTACCTCTGTGCTATATCTAAAGTTTTCAATCAGCACCTTTAAAGAAAAGGTTATAATTCTTAGTGGTACTAAGAATCAGCTGAGGGCTTTGAGTAAGCTTAAAAATATAGGAGAATTGGTTGAGTTTGGAACTTATTCAAACTCACTCAGAAATAACTCTTTCGAAGCTTATCCGTATCTGGTATCACTAATATTTGTACCTGTATATTTTTTTAAGTTGGTCACTGAAAGAAATGCCTTCAAAAGAAAGATGTTAATTTGTCGAGCAGATAGATATATCTTCAGTTACGGTTTGTATACATTTTATAGTTACGTAATGAACAGTCGGAATACAAATCTAATCATCTTAGCTAACGATCACTCTGTCTGGCAACGTTGTGCTTTACTTGTAGCTCAATCTAAAAAAATAAAAGTAGCTTATGTACAACACGCAAATGTGTCTGAGTATTTTCCTTCTCTTAATTTTGACTACGCTTTTTTGGATGGCAAGTATGCTGAATCTGTTTATAAGGTTTCACCCAAATGTAAGGTTTATAAAGTAGGTTGCTTACGATTTGAGGATTTTTATTTTCATAATGAAAATGTGAATATTACGAAAAGGACTGGTCTGTTAATTTGTTTCAATAAAACCGACACCGAGGAAGAGATATTTAGAGTAGTGAATGAGTGTATTAATAAGTTTAAAGGTGAAATCGGTATTAGATTTCATCCTTCTGACAGCCGTTCATCAAACTATAGCGTTCTAATGGCTCAATCGAATATAACAAATGAAACTCATTCAGACTTGGGGCACGTTTTGGGAAAGTATGCTTATTGCTATGCAGGAATGTCATCTATATTTTTAGAGGCCTCTCTTTCCGGAATGAAATGCTTTACAATATCATCTGAATATTATGATTATTATGGTTTTCAGCGCGATAAAATTATTAGAGTATTTCAATCATGGGACGATTTAGACTTTGCTTCTTTAAAAGAATCTGTTCAAGAGGCTAGTTATTTGTATAATTGTTACCAAATAGACGATGGTAATGTTATTTCACCATCTAATAGTATAAAGAAAATATTGAGAGCTGATGGTTGTATATAATGTCTCCTAGTGCTTATATTAAATCTGGCATATATGTTTCTTTTTTTATATATGTTTTTCTAGCATTTCTAGATGTACCTCTGAATGTGCCTGGCTTTAACTATATAGTTGTTAGTTTATTATTTTTCATTTCTCTAAGTGGAATAGTTATATTTAATACTGTGAACGTTAAAGATATAATATTTTCAATTTTTGCACTTTCTTTAGGAATAGGGGGGTATTTTTCAGCGACTATATCGGTAGGTGCTCTATTTCCATTTTTTTATTTATTGCTTTGGGCTGTTATGTTTTCGTTCATAAGAAAGATTAAGCCAGAAAAACAAGATATAATTGACCTGCTAAAAAATGCTTTTTATTTTTACCTCTTAGTTTCTATAGTTTCTTTTATTCTATTTAAGTCTCATTACAGAGCTTTTTCATTCGATGGCTTTTTCTTGGATAGAGCTTTTCATGGAGTAGAAGGTAGCCCTGCAAATATAGATACTTTTTGTACGGTGTTTTTTTTGGCGGCTCTTATGAGTGATACATATTCGCTGCAGCAAAAAATATTTCATTTTATAGTTTTTTTCTTGGTTGTTTACTTTTGTGGTACAACAACCCCTTTTTTGATTTTGCTAACTGTTATTGGTTACTTGCTAATAAAGTACTTCATTAAATTGCATGCTCGAAGAACTACTGTTCTAGGAATTTATGCTGTAATGTTAGCAATGTTTTATTTTTCGATACACAGCGAAATTATTTACCAGTTTTTATTATTAGCAACTAACGGAAGAAATTACATTTGGAACGAACAAATTTTTAATGTATTTTCAAATTTTAGTATACAGGATTTGTTTTTCGGAAATTTCTCTAACGCTTATGTTCCAATACATTGGTCTAGTGAAGATACTAATAATCCCCATAATGGTTATCTCTTTATGCTAATAAGGTTGGGTTTTGTTGTTACATTTGGTTTCTTTGCGTACTCACTAATCGTTGTGGAAAAGATATCAAACTTTCAGTTTGTTATTTTAATATCGCTCCTTGCAGCTTCAGTATCAAATTCAAATGTATTTTACTTAAGCAATCCCATTATGACACTTGTACTAGTTTATTCTATCTTGCCAATTCAAGGTGCTAAACATGAAAAATATTCTACTCTGCTACGGTAATGGAGGGCATAGAGCGCAGGCCTTTAGGCTTTATAATATTTTGTGCCCTAGGTATTCTGACCTCAGATTCTATACTGTAACAGATGTTGGATCCCATCCAGAATTTTCTCTTGCACATTTGGAAGTGGGTGAGTCTAGAGATAAAGCTAATGGGAAAATACAAACCTTACCGCAAATAATTAAAAATATTTTTATAATTAGAAGATTTGTCAAGAAATATAATGTTAATTATATAATATCTACAGGGCCAGGTGTTTCGTTGTTAGTTTATCTAGCATCCATTTTTAGTGTTAAAAAATTTATTCATTTAGAAACTTGGTCTAAGTTTGAGAATATAACTATTACAACGAGAATTCTAAAGTTATTTGGTTGTACTATTTTGTATCAAAACGAAGAGCTTAGGATGTTTTTGCCAAATGGTATTTTTGTAGGTAGGTTATAGATGACTCAAATTTTAATCACGGTTGGTACAACAAGCTTTGACCTACTTGTTGAGCAGGTAGAATCATCTATAGGGAAATATACTGATGTAATTTACCAAGTTTCACATCAATCAAAATATATTGGCAAGGAAAGTAATATATTTCCCTATTTAGATTGCTTCGAAGATTATGTAAATAAAGCAGATGTCATAGTCACTCATGCCGGTGCAGGTAGTGTTTATGATTTTTTAGAAAAGAAGAAGCGAATTATTGTCGTCCCTAATCTGGAAAGGTATGATAAACATCAAAAAGAATTGGCTAATTATATTGATAAAAACAATTTTGGTTTAGTTGGGTGTGCTTATAGCTCTAATTTTGAAAATCTTATAGACAGGGTGTTAGTTAGCGACTTTAACCCATACTCTAAAGTAGACTTTTTTTTTGCTGATGGATTGTATAAAATGTTAGATTAGCTTTTTAAAACAGCATCAGGTTAACTGTTCTAATGTCATTTTACAATTTAGCATAAATTCTAACCAATGCAGGCATTGAGCAAATAAGATGAATAATTAAATTGATAATATTCCTTTGTTTAATTATTTAGTCGTTAGGATTGTTATAGGTTAAGGTTACGTAAGGTTAACGGAATATCTCAAGGTTAATTATGAATTTAGTTACTGGAGCAAACGGTTTTTTGGGTAGCAGATTGCTTTATCATTTTAATAAAAAAGGAATTAAGTACATAGCAGCAGTAAGAAATGACAATACTCACTTAAAAAATTGTGTTTCAGTCGGCAATATAGATGGCCAAACTGATTGGTTTCATGCTTTGGATGGCGTTGATTGTATTATTCATTGCGCTGCGCGAGCTCACAAAGTAGATAACGATAGTTTTGAGGCGAAACAAGATTTCTTAGTGACGAACTTCCATGGAACAAAGCGATTACTTGAGGCCGCCATACAGAGTAAAATTCAGAAATTTATCTATATTAGTAGTGTTAAAGTGATGGGGAACCAAAGCGCGGTAGGAGATGTCTTTACTGAAGAGTCAAATCCTAATCCTCAAGATTATTATGGACATTCAAAATTGTCTGCGGAAAAAATAGTCGAATCCATGTGTGTGGAATCTGGGATTAAATATTTTATTCTAAGGCCCTGTCTGATTTATGGGGATGGCGCAAAGGCAAATATTCAATCGTTAACAAATGCTATTGAAAAACTCCCAATATTCCCCACTTTTTCTTCTCGGAATAAAAGAAGCTTAACAAATGTTAACGACTTGATTGAAGTCATAACTCAACTCGTTGACTCAAAATCGCACCATACCAGTGGCATTTATTTTATAGCAGATAGTGAACCTTACTCCACCAAAGATCTTTGCCATTTAATAAAATCTAAAGTGGAAAGTAATTGCTGTCTTATTGATGTTTTTAACCCTCTAATGAATATTGTTCTTTTACTTCCTTTTTTTAAGAGCATTAGAGAAAAACTGTATGGTAATTTGCAAGTTGACGGTTCAAAAGCTATAAAGCATTTTGGATTGCATATTAGAAAGAATAAGTGATTAATTATGTTCGTTAATTTAATTGTAGTTGCTCACCCGGATGACGAAATTTTGGGATTTGGTGCCACAGGTGCAAAGTTGGCTGCCAAAGGTGAAGTTGTCCAGCCTATTATTTTATGCGGCAGCGTCGATGCACGCACTTTGCGACCGACCGACGAAGAGCTTCATTCTGATATGCTAAAGGCTAATTCTTCGGTTGGTTTTTCTAAACCTGTTTTAGGCGATTTCCCGAATATTAGCATGAACACTGTGCCTCATGTCGAACTTGTGCAGTTTATTGAAGAGCAGATAAAGAAATTTCGGCCAAACAGAATTTTTACTCATCATCCAAGTGATTTAAATAACGACCATACACAAGTGTCTAATGCATGTTTGGCCGCGTCTAGGTTGTTTCAACGTAGAAACGACTTACCAGCTCTTGAGGCCTTGTATTTCATGGAGATTTTGTCATCAACTGATTGGGCTTTTCCCGCCGTTGGTGATGGATTTAAACCTACAACTTTCGTTGAGATTACTTCTGAGCTGGATAAGAAGCTAGCAGCCTTGCATCACTATAGAAATGTAATGCGTCCGTTTCCACACCCACGTAGTGATGAAGTAGTAACAGGCTTGGCTGCTTATCGAGGAGGACAGGCAGGTCTTAAGTATGCTGAGGCTTTTCAGCTTGTATTTAAACAAGGAGTTTGATTTAAAATGTACTCAAAGATAATTAAGCGCCTTTTTGACTTGCTTATTGTTTTTTTTGCAACAGTTATTTTGCTTCCTTTACTGATTGCAGTCGGCGTTTTAATTAAGCTCTTTGACCCGGGTCCAGTTATTTTTAAACAAAAGCGGATTGGTCGGCATGCGAAAGAATTCGATTTTTATAAATTTAGAAGCATGCCGGTTAACACGGGTGATATTCCCTCTGATAAATTGGGCTTAATAAACATTACTTGGGTTGGCAGGCTTATTAGGCGGACTAATCTAGACGAATTGCCACAGTTATTTAATGTTTTAAAAGGTGATATGAGTATTGTTGGTCCACGTCCACCGATTGTATCTCAGCGGCAATTGGTAGAGCTTAGAAAGCAGAGTGGCGCAATAGTGTGTAGGCCAGGTTTGACAGGGTTAGCTCAAGTTAGCGCGTTTGACGGTATGACTGTTGAGCAGAAAGCTTCTTTTGATGCTGAATATGCTAGAAAGGTCTCGTTTTTAACTGATGTTAAAATAATCCTTCGTACATTTACTTATTTGCTTAAGCCCCCGCCTGTCTATTAACTAAGGTTTATTTATGATTAAAGTTGGTTTTGTAACTTGTGTACAACTCGGCTACTCTTGTATGAAGGCTATATATGAGGTTGGTGGTAAATTGGATTTGGCTATATCGTTGTTAGATAATCAAGCTAAATCAAAGTCTGGTAGGATATATTTGGACTCCTTCTGTAACTCAAAGGGTATACCTTTGCTAAAGGCATCCCATGTAAATAATCCCGAAGTGGTTCAAGCAATCAAAGATGCCGAATTAGACTGGCTTTTTATCATTGGCTGGTCTCAAATTGCCTCGCAGGAACTTCTAGAAGCGCCAAAGCGGGGCGTTCTCGGCATGCACCCAACGCTACTACCCACTGGCCGTGGCCGCGCTGCTATTCCTTGGGCCATTCTTAAAGGTTTATCTAAGACGGGTGTTACCTTATTTAAATTGGATTCCGGAGTAGACACCGGTCCAGTGGTTGATCAAATTGAAATTGCACTCGACAATCAAGTTGATGCTAACTTTTTATATCAAAAAGTTGATGCTGCTCATATTAGTCTGATCAAGAAGGTAATTCCATCATTGATGTCAGACGATTTAGTATTAAAAGAGCAAGACGAGTCGTTAGCTACTGAATGGCCAGGGCGTAAGCCTGAAGATGGCTTAATTGATTTAAAAGGTTCAGTTTTTGACGCAGAAAGGATGGTAAGAGCTCTCACGCGGCCGTATCCAGGTGCATTCTATTTCGTTGATGGTATAAAAGTGGTCGTTTGGAAGGCAGTTATATCTAAATCTCGTCTTTCAGATAGAACCATTGATTTCTATGATGGACAATTACAGATTTTGGAATATGAGTTAATTAATGTCAATTGAGGTCGTCTTGTGGCAGGTTCATCTTTGCTTATTATTGGCGCTGGTAGTTTCGGTAGAGCGGTTTATGAGGCCGCAATGATGTCTGGAGATTGGCAGGTTATTGATTTTTTAGACGATAGCTACCCGTCACATACGGGGCCTGTTCAGTTTAAAGTGATCGGAAGAATAGACAGTTTTGCCAGTTTCTCTTCGCAATACGATGGCGTTGTAGTTGCTATCGGTAATAATCGTATCAGGAAAGACAAAATTGAGAGCTTACTAACTAGCGGGGTTAACTTGGTTAACATTTTCCACCCCAAAGCATTTGTTAGTCCGTTGGCGAAAGTCGGCCGAGGTGCATTGGTAATGGCTGGTGCAGTTGTAGGTGCATTCGCAACAATAGGTATTGGGTGCATACTAAATCCTAATGCTGTGGCAGACCATGATACTGCAATGGGTGACTATAGCCATCTTGGCGTAGGAGCAGTAATGGCCGGTACATCCCTATTAGGGGTCGGAGCTTGGTTACGCCCGGGAGCAGCCTTGAGTTACGGAGAATCAGTCGCTGATTGGGTCACCCTTGCACCATCGACATGCTTAACCCTGTAAAGGCACTGGGCTTGGTTAATTCGCTCTTTTTGTTCAAAGGAAGGTAGAAAAATGGACTTTTTCCAGTTTTTATTTTCGCTTAAACGGCCGCATAAACGCATAGTCAGTGTGGCAGTAGACTCTGTTTTTTTAGTTTTGTCGTTCTGGTTTGCGTTGTTCGTAAGGCTGGATTCTGTCGAGGTGGTGCTTAACAGTCGATTTTGGATACTCATTGCACTGGTTTGCCCGGTAAGTATTGCTGCGTTTGTTAAGCTGGGGCTGTATCGTGCTGTGCTTAGGTATCTCGGTACTCAGGCCATGACGGCTATAGTGCTTGGCGTGATAGCAAGCACGCTAGCCATGGTGAGTTTTGCGTATTTTCTGTCAGTTGATCTCCCTCGTACCGTCCCCTTTATATATGCCGCTTTCGCCTTGGTATTTGTAGGTGGAGCCCGTGCGTTGATGCGTTCCATGGTTGGTAATGGCATTAACCGTCGTGGCGAGCCTGTCATCATTTATGGTGCTGGTGTCAGTGGCAGGCAAACTGCGCTGGCGCTTGCCCAAAGCCATGAGTACCACCCTTTTGCGTTTGTCGATGATGATGACACCTTGCATGGCACTGTGATCCAAGGTTTACATGTTCATTCTCCTTCAATCATTAAAAAGTTGATTAAGCAGCAGAAGGCGTCAAGAGTACTGTTGGCTATGCCAAGTGCAAGCCGGGCACGCAGACAGCAAATTTTGCAAACCCTCGAGCCCCTGTCAGTCAAGGTCATGACACTGCCAGCGATGGCAGATTTGGTCAGCGGTAATAAGCTGTTCAGCGATGTTAAAGAGGTCGAAATCGAAGATTTACTTGGACGTGATGCTGTAGCTCCAAGGGGCGATTTGATGGCAGCAAACATCACGGGTAAAGCCGTGATGGTGACAGGTGCGGGTGGCTCGATCGGCTCGGAACTTTGTCGACAAATTATCCGCCTTGCTCCCAGTAAATTGGTGTTGTTTGAGCTCTCTGAGTTTGGTCTTTACTCCATCGAAAGGGAACTGCAGGCCATAAAAACCGATCTTGGGCTTACGGTTGATATATATCCAATGATGGGGTCGGTACAGCGACAAAACCGTGTTCAGGCGGTGATGGAGGCCTTTAAAGTACAAACGGTTTACCATGCTGCTGCCTATAAGCATGTCCCCTTGGTAGAGCACAATGTGGTCGAAGGGGTTCGCAATAACGTGTTTGGAACCCTTTATACAGCTCAAGCGGCAATTGCGACCGGTGTTGAAACCTTTGTGCTCATCTCAACCGATAAAGCGGTGCGCCCTACCAACGTTATGGGGACTACCAAGCGGATGGCAGAGTTGGTGCTGCAGGCGTTATCGAAACTGAATTCCGGCACCCGTTTTTGTATGGTGCGCTTTGGTAATGTGCTGGGCTCCAGTGGCTCTGTTGTGCCTTTGTTTCGCAAGCAAATTGCCAACGGGGGGCCAGTTACCGTTACCCACCCTGAGATTACCCGCTTCTTTATGACTATTCCCGAAGCATCACAGTTGGTTATTCAGGCCGGGGCCATGGGTAAAGGGGGAGACGTGTTTGTGCTTGATATGGGGCAGTCTGTGAAGATTGTCGACCTTGCCCGTAAGATGATTCGGCTTTCCGGCTTTGAGGTCAAAGACGAGCATAATCCTGATGGAGACATTGAAATCCAATTCAGTGGTCTGCGCCCCGGGGAGAAGCTGTATGAAGAACTGCTGATTGGCGATAACGTTGAAGGCACAGGCCACGAACGGATTATGACAGCCCATGAGGTGTTCTTAACTTGGGAAGAGCTCAAGCCAGTGCTCGATAAGCTCGATATGGCGTGTCACGCGTTTGAACACGAGACAATCAGGGACTTGTTGCTCAAAGCTCCCACAGGTTTTAACCCAACTGATGGCATCTGTGACTTGGTTTGGTTGAATCGGAGAAAATCTTCAGTTGTAGTTGAAGATGCTAGTAACATTGTAAACATAAGTCGTTAAGGGATTTCAGTGTATAAAATTGCTGTTGCTGGTACAGGTTATGTAGGCCTGTCTAACTCTATGCTTCTCGCTCAACATAATGCAGTGGTAGCTCTGGATATAGTTGAAGAAAAAGTTGAGATGCTTAACAAACGTGTTTCACCGATAGTCGATGATGAAATATCCGATTTTCTCGCGAATAGAAACCTGAGTTTTCGTGCCACATTGAATAAGTTTGACGCCTATCAAGGTGCCGATTTCGTTATTATAGCCACGCCAACTGATTATGATCCTCAAACTAACTATTTCAATACTAAATCGGTAGAAGCAGTTATTAAAGATGTTGTTGAATTAAATCCAGATGCTCTGATGGTAATAAAGTCAACAGTTCCCGTTGGGTATACCAAACGTGTAAGGGAACAATTCAGTACCGATAATATCGTATTTTCGCCAGAGTTTTTGAGAGAGGGAAAGGCACTCTATGATAATCTTCATCCATCACGGATTATTGTCGGTGAGAGTAGTGAGCGAGCAAAAAATTTTGCAAGTTTGTTGATTCAAGGTGCAGTTAAGAAAGATATTCCGGTTCTTTTTACAGATTCCACTGAGGCCGAAGCTGTTAAATTGTTTTCAAATACCTATCTTGCGCTTCGGGTAGCTTATTTCAATGAGCTGGATACGTATGCGGAAACTCACGGTTTAGATGCGCGGCAGATTATTGAGGGCGTCGGCTTGGATCCTCGTATTGGTAACCATTATAATAATCCATCTTTTGGCTATGGCGGTTATTGCTTGCCGAAAGATACCAAACAGCTGCGTGCAAACTATGCTGATGTGCCCAACAATATTATAGCCTCTATTGTGGACGCCAATACAACACGTAAAGACTTTATTGCCGACTCCATTTTGAAACGCAACCCTAAGCGTGTCGGTATCTACCGCCTGATCATGAAAGCGGGTTCTGACAACTTCCGTGCGTCCAGTATTCAGGGTGTTATGAAGCGGATTAAGGCCAAAGGAGTCGAAGTCGTAGTTTACGAACCAGTACTCAAGGACAACGAGTTCTTCCATTCTCAGGTAATTCGTGATCTGCAAGAGTTTAAAGATACGTGCGATGTTATCGTATCCAATAGAATGGTAGATGAAATCCAAGATGTCGCAGACAAGGTCTATACCCGTGATTTGTTTGGAAGTGATTAAATGAAGGTGGTCATTCCAGTCGCAGGCCTTGGCACTCGTATGCTGCCAGCGACAAAAGCTATCCCTAAAGAAATGTTGCCTTTGGTAGATAAGCCACTTATTCAGTACATTGTAAACGAGTGCGCCAAGGCGGGTTTTAAGGAAGTGGTTTTGGTCACTCATGCCAGTAAAAACTCAATCGAGAACCACTTTGATACTTCTTATGAACTCGAGGCGCAACTCGAGAAACGGGTTAAGCGTCAGCTGTTGGATGTCGTGAAGAGTATATGCCCCAAGGGCATGACCATCATGCATGTTCGCCAAGGTGAAGCTAAAGGCCTGGGACACGCAATATTGTGCGCCAAACCTATCGTTGGTGATAATCCATTCTCGGTGGTTTTACCCGATGTCATTTTAGATGAATACAGTGCTGACCAAACGCAAGATAACCTAGCGGCGATGCGTGCTCGTTTTGAAGCTTCTGGTGTAAGCCAGATTATGGTTACGCCGGTTCCTGAGGTTGAAGTGAATAAATACGGCATAGCCGACTGTGATGGAATAGGGCTTTGCGCCGGTGAGTCAACCCGTATCAGCCGCATGGTTGAAAAACCCGCACTTGAAGATGCGCCATCTAATCTTGCTGTTGTCGGCAGATATGTGCTGTCAGCCAATATCTGGCCCTTGCTTGCAAAAACGCCATCTGGCGCAGGCGGCGAAATTCAGCTCACAGACGCAATTGACATGCTGATTGCAAACGAGGCTGTTGAAGCCTTTCATATGTCAGGTAGTTCGCATGACTGTGGTGATAAACTGGGTTATATGACCGCATTCGTAGAGTATGGTTTAAGAGATGCTAATCTTGGGCATGAATTTAAAGCCAGCATAAAGCGTTTGCTAGCCGTATGATTTAGCTACGCAAAAATAAGTGTTAAACGTTAAATTCAGGCCGGGCTAGCCCGGCCTTTATCTTTCTGGGAGTTGGATATGTCACGGAAGTACTTTGGTACCGATGGTGTTCGTGGAAAGGTGGGCGAGTTTCCGATAACCCCTGATTTTACGCTTAAATTGGGGTGGGCTGCGGGTACTGTGATGGCGGCCTCCGGCACCAAAGAGGTGATAATTGGCAAGGATACCCGCCTGAGTGGTTATATGCTTGAATCTGCGATGGAAGCGGGCTTTTGTGCGGCCGGTGTCAATGTGGCCTTAACCGGGCCTTTGCCAACACCTGCAATTGCCTATCTCACGTCCACCTTCAGGGCCGATGCCGGTGTGGTTATCAGCGCTTCACACAACCCTTATTACGATAACGGTATTAAGTTTTTTTCAAACACTGGTACCAAGCTTACCGATGAGCAAGAGCTCGAAATCGAGCGTCTGCTGGTTTCAGCCATTGAAGAAGGTGCAATGGCTTGTGTCGCGTCTGACAAGCTTGGCAAAGTTCGCCGGATTAATGATGCAGCAGGCCGTTATATCGAATTTTGTAAGGGCACCTTTCCCAACACGCTCTCGTTAAACGGTTTGAAAATTGTGGTAGACAGTGCCCATGGCGCGGCTTACCACATTGCCAAGAATGTGTATCGTGAGCTTGGTGCTGAGGTCATCAGTATTAATGATAAGCCCGATGGTATTAACATTAACGAGCATTGCGGCGCCACGCACATGGATAGCCTGCAAACCGCGGTGATGATCCACGAAGCGGATTTGGGGATTGCGCTGGATGGCGATGCAGACCGTTTGATGATGGTAGACAGTAAAGGTCAGGTCGTTGACGGCGATGCGTTATTGTATTTGCTGGCCAAATCCGCCCAGCAAAGAGGTGAGAAGGTGTCCGGGGTTATTGGCACCCTGATGTCAAACCTTGGGTTTGAACAGGCTCTTGGTAATCTTGGTATCCCTTTCAAGCGCGCCAAAGTGGGTGATAGATACGTTGTCGAGCTGCTTAAAGAAACGGGATGGCGCTTGGGCGGTGAAAACTCCGGCCATCTACTGATGCTCGATTTCACCACAACCGGGGATGCGATAGTCGCTTCGCTGCAGGTGCTGAGGGCGTTGCTTGAATCTGGTTCAGGCCTTGTTGATGCTATTACCGAACTTGTGATGTTCCCCCAGGTGCTTATCAATGTGCGATTGAATGGCGATGCAGCCGTTGCCTTGTCGCATCCGTCGGTATCCGATGCGGTTGCAACGGCCGAAACGGCTCTTGGCACAGATGGGCGCGTACTGCTTCGTAAATCAGGTACCGAGCCCCTCATCCGTGTAATGGTTGAAGCCAAAGACGCTGTGAAGGCCAATCAATATGCTGAACTGATTGCGGGTGCAGTAAGGGCCGTATTTCCAGCCTAAGCCTCAGACTTATTTGCCACACTTAAAGCCAGCAAGGTAAACTTGCTGGCTTTTTTGTATTCTGGGCAAAGTTCTTGGTGTGGCTTAAGGGCGCAGCGTCAACGCTTCTGCTGGAACGCTCGCGAGGCGAGCTTACAGAACGGCCTTTGGCCTACGGAACGCCGCAAGCGGCTACAGAACGCTGCTGCGCAGCCACAGAGCGCCCGCGGAGCGGGCTTCGAGATGCTGGAAGTGAAGCGCTGTTTTTTCTGCTTTCTAGTAGCGCAGCGTTCGGTAGTGAGTCTGCGAATGTTCGGTTTTCTGTAAGCGAAGCGTTCCGTTTTTTCTAGCAGCGAAGCGCTCGTCTTTTTCCGTAGCGCACGACTGCATGGACGCAGGAGGTAGAATAACGCAGGAGCTGTTATCGAGCGTTCGCCGTAGTGCAGCGTTCGGTAGTAAGCTTGCGAACGTTCGGTTTTCTTAGAACCCAGCAGCCGCGCAGCGACGCTCTGGAAGCGAAGCGCTCTGTTTTTCTAGAAGGGCGAAGCCCGCTCTGCTTTATTGAGGTTGTCCATGAAGATTCTTATCACAGGTGGCTGCGGCTTTATCGGTTCGGCGGTAATCAGACATTTAATCAGTCACACTGAACACAGCGTGGTGAATGTCGACAAGCTGACTTATGCGGCAAATCTGGATTCGGTCACTGAGGCGGCCGAAAGCGCCAGATACGCGCTTGAGCGTGTGGACATCTGTGACAGGCAGGCGCTTGGGGCGGTTTTTGCTCGCCATCAGCCCGATGTGGTGATGCACCTTGCTGCAGAAACCCATGTCGACCGCTCTATATCCGGTGCGGATGCCTTTATCCAAACCAACATAGTGGGTACTTACACCTTATTGGAAGTTGCCCGTGAATACTGGCTGCAGCTCGACGATATGCGTAAAAACGCATTTCGATTTCATCATGTCTCGACCGACGAGGTATTTGGCGACCTTGCTGACCAAGTTCATGCCGAATGTTTGGTTGTGAATGCTGAATTGAACGCTCGTGGTGCAAATTCACCATTGAACATTCATGATTCAGCGTTAAAAGCAGCAGCACCTTTTACCGAAAGCAGCGCTTATGCCCCGTCATCGCCTTATTCCGCCTCCAAGGCCTCAAGCGATCATCTGGTTAGAGCATGGCACCGAACCTATGGTTTGCCGATAGTTGTCAGCAACTGCTCCAACAACTACGGGCCATTTCAATACCCGGAAAAACTGATACCGCTGACTATTCAAAATGCGCTGGCGGGTAAGGCGTTACCCGTATATGGGCAAGGAAACCAAAGCCGCGATTGGCTCTATGTGGAAGACCACGCTAGGGCGCTGCTGGCCGTATTAACACGTGGGCGGGTAGGCGAGACTTATAACATCGGCGGGAATTGCGAGCGTCAAAATCTCGAGGTGGTTAAAAGCATTTGTGCGATCCTCGACGAGTTGGCGCCCCTGCATGAGCGCGCTCAGGAGCTCAATCCTCATCATTCATCCCCCAGTTCTCAACGTTACGAAAGTCTTATCGCTTTCGTGGCTGACAGACCCGGCCATGATGTTCGCTACGCCATTGATGCCAGCAAAATTACCGAAGAGCTCGGCTGGAAACCGCAGGAGACCTTTGAATCGGGACTGCGTAAAACGGTAGAGTGGTATGTTTTGAATGGTGAATGGTGAATGGTGAATGGTGAATGGTGAATGGTGAGTGGTGAATGGTGAATGGTGAATGGTGAATGGTGAATGGTGAATGGTGAATGGTGAGTGGTGAATGGTGAATGGTGAATGGTGAATGGTGAATGGTGAATGGTGAATGGTGAATGGTGAATGGTGAATGGTGAATCGTGAGTGGTGAACTTAGGGAGTAACGCTGATGACTGGTAATGCAGTGCTTGATAAGTCGTTTCAATTTGCTGTCAGAATAGTGAAGCTCAGTCAGCACTTAGTGAAAAATCAAAAAGAATTCGTGCTCTCTAAGCAGTTACTCAGATCGGGTACTTCGATTGGGGCCAATGTGAATGAAGCTCAATCCGCACAAAGCCATGCTGATTTTATTGCTAAAATGGCGATAGCGAGCAAGGAAGCCAGAGAGACTCACTATTGGCTATTGCTTTTGTGTGAAACAGACTACCTGAATAGCAAAGATTCCCATGTTGTGTCGCTGTTGGAGCAAAGTGAAGAGCTAATCAAACTCATTGTAGCTATCGTAAAATCTGCTCAGCAGAATCAAACTAAGTAAAGTCATGTCACTTAACATTCAGCATTCAGCATTTAACACTCAAACGACCAAAGGCATTATCCTAGCGGGCGGTACCGGCAGCAGGCTTTATCCCATTACCCGCGGCGTATCCAAGCAGTTGTTGCCCGTGTACGACAAACCCATGGTGTACTATCCGCTGTCGGTGCTCATGCTTGCCGGCATTCGCGACATCCTGCTGATATCCACGGCAAGTGACCTTGCAGGTTTCCAATCTTTGCTCGGTGATGGCAGTGGCCTTGGCATTCGCATCAGTTATGCCGTTCAATCCAAACCCGAAGGGATAGCCCAGGCATTTTTAATCGGTGAAGACTTTATCGGTAATGACAAGGTTGCCCTCATCCTGGGTGACAATATTTTCTACGGCCAAAGCTTTTCCAGGCAGCTGCAGCAGGCCGTGGATTGCTCTCACGGCGCCACGGTGTTTGCCTACCATGTGACAAACCCCGAGCGATTTGGGGTAGTGGAGTTTGATAACACAGGCCGTGCTGTCAGCATTGAAGAAAAGCCTCGCGAGCCCAAGTCCCATTACGCAGTCACCGGCTTGTATTTTTACGATAATCAGGTCATTGAGATTGCTAAAAGCCTTACGCATTCGGCCCGCGGAGAGCTTGAAATTACCGACATCAATAATGCGTATCTCGCAGCCAACCAATTACAGGTGAGTGTGCTTGGGCGGGGCTTTGCCTGGTTGGATACAGGTACCCACGATGCGCTGATGGAAGCCGGGCATTTTGTGCAAACCATTGAAAAGCGACAAGGTCTGAAGATTGCGTGTCTTGAAGAAATCGCCTATCGCCAGGGCTGGATATCGACAGAGACCTTGTTGCAGCACGCAAAGGCGCTTAGCCAGAGCGGATACGGAGACTATTTACGCGGTTTGCTTTAGTGCGCTTCGCGCCAGAGCGCCCACAAAGCGGGCTGCTAGACCCTAGAATCTAGAACCTAGAACCTAGAACCTAGAACCTAGAACCTAGAACCTAGAACCTAGAACCTAGAACCTAGAACCTAGAAGTCGCAAAGCGACGCTCTAGAAGCGAAGCGCTCTGTTTTCACACAAGGTAATGTTTCGATGAATGTATTACTGCTGGGAGCCAGTGGTCAGGTAGGGCGCGCATTGCTGGCATCTAAGCCACCGGGTTGGCGAATACTGGCCCCTGCTAAAACTGAGGTGGATTTTCTACAACCACAGTCGGTAGCGGACTATCTGTTGCAGTACTCGCCTCAGTTGGTAATCAACTGCGCCGCTTATACGGCAGTAGATAAGGCTGAAACAGACACCGAGCAGTGTGTTCGCATAAATAGCGGCGCTTGCGAGCAACTCGCCAAGGCTGCAACCGCGGCTGATGCCGTGCTGATACACCTTTCTACCGACTATGTGTTTGATGGTCTCCTCGACCGTCCATACCGCGAAGAGGACTCGCCAGCGCCTACGTCTGTATATGGGCAATCCAAGTGGTTGGGGGAGCAATCCATAGCCGCCAACTGTGCCAAACATCTTATTGTCAGAACATCCTGGATTTTTGACGCAGACAGTAACAACTTCGTCAATACCATGCTGCGTTTGGCCGCATCCAAGTCAGAGCTTCGGGTTGTGGCGGATCAAGTTGGGGGGCCGACACCCGCATCTTCTCTGGCCCGGGTAATTTGGCACCTTGCCCGGCAATCGGTGGAGAGAAATGGCCCTTGGGGCGTCTATCACTTTTCCGGCCAGCCCTTTGTCAGCTGGTACGAGTTTGCCACGAGCATTTTGACTGACGCATACAGGCTCGGCGTCATCCACCGAGTGCCAACAATAACACCTATCAGCGCCACTGAGTTCGGCTCCCCTGCGTTTAGGCCCAGCAACTCGAGGCTAAATGGCAGTAAAATCCAAGCATTATATGGAGTTGCTGCCGCAGACTGGCAGTGTGAGTTAGGTAAAATCCTGGAATCCAAGGCCAGGGCCGTGAACTCAGCTACAGACTCTGATTGTTAATTTTTTTGCATCGCAGGAGTAATTCATGCAGGTGTTAACCACCGCCATTAATGAGGTAAAGCTAATCATCCCCAGGGTATATGAGGATGAGCGGGGATACTTTTTCGAAAGCTGGCAGCAGCAGCGCTTTGCCGACATGATAGCGCCGGTCACCTTTGTGCAGGACAATCAGTCTTTGTCTAAAAAGGGGACGTTAAGGGGGCTTCACTGGCAGGAAGAGCATCCCCAGGACAAGCTTATTTCCGTGTTGTCGGGCGCTATATTTGATGTGGCAGTGGATATTCGCCCTGAGTCACCTACCTATGGCAAATGGGTGGGGGAAACCCTCTCTGCAGAAAACCACAGGCAACTCTTTATCCCCAAAGGTTTTGCCCATGGCTTTTACGTGCTGTCAGAAACCGCTATCGTCAGCTACAAGTGCAGTGACTTTTATCATCCCGAATCTGAGCGCAGTATTCGATGGGATGATCCAAATCTTGCGATTGAATGGCCTATCAAGGGACCACCACTGTTATCGGCCAAAGATGCGTTGGCGGCGCCTTTTAAAGTACGTTAGTTTTTTCCGCTCCACCCTTGGTGAACATCTTTATGCCGCGTTTAATCTGCTTGCGGCAAATCGCTTCTAGATTCTAGATTCTAGATTCTAGAATCTGGAAGCGAAGCGCTCTGCTTTTTCTGGACGGGCTTTAGCCCGCTCTGCTTTTTCTCTGCGTCATTCGGTTTTCTTCAGTCGGTAGTGTTCGCTGAGTGTGCCTGTGATGCGATTGCCTTCCCTGTCCAACATAAACAGCTGATTTTCACCTACCTGATACCCGGCGCCGCTCTCAAGCTGGATGGCGCCGCCGCTGGCATTCCATATAAACGTGCCACGCTCTTCAAAGCGCTCTGACTCTTTTTCGCCTTCTTTCAGGCCAAGAAAATGGGTTTGCAACAGGTAAGTGCCGTCGTTGTTCAACTCCAGATGGGTTTTAATGCCTTCGCAGCTGGCACAGGGCAGTACCCCCTCGTAGCTGCCGGGCCAATCCAGTGAGGTGCGGCTGCTGTCGCCTATGGGCAGCGCTTTGCTGGCGTCGTCCTGCGACGGTGCGTAGGCCGTCACTTTCTCTGGCGATGGGGTTGGTGCCTCAGGAACCTGAGCCTGAGAACAGGCAAACAAGGGCATTGCCAGTAACAAGCCGAGCAGATGTTGGGGTAATTTCATGGCGGGATTCAGGGTGAATGTACGGTGAAAACCAGCATACAAGATCCAAACCCCAGGGGGAAGTCGCCTTTTCTGCCTGGGGATGAGTCCATGGATTAGCGCTTTGGCAGTGTGTTCTGTTAGAGAGTCTGTTCTGTTAGAGAGCCTGTTCAGTAAGATAGTGCGCTTCGTTCGTTAGCTTGTTCTGTTGTGGGCAGGGTTGCTCTGCTGTGGGCAAGTGTGCCCTGTTGAGAGAGCGTGGTGTTGTCTTGCTGGTCACTGACAGAAAAGACACGCAGTAAAAAACAGATTGGCATCTCGAAAGTCACTGCGTAACACTGCTAGAGTGATCCTAAAGACGCTGAGGATAAACACATGCAGTTTCCGGTCGATACTCACAGCCACACAGTGGCATCCACCCACGCTTACAGCACCATCCATGATTATCTGGCGGTGGCGAAAGAAAAAGGCATTCGTCTCTTTGCCACCACGGACCATGGTCCCGCCATGAAAGATGCACCGCATTTTTGGCATTTTGTGAATCTACGGGTGCTGCCGCGGGTATGGCATGGGGTGGGTATTCTGCGGGGTATCGAAGCCAATATCATGAATGAAAAAGGCGAAATCGATTATTTCGGCGAGTATCTCTCTGAGCTGGATCTGGTGCAGGCCGGCTTCCATGAACCTGTGTTTGCGCCAATCGATAAACTCACCCACACCCGCGCTATGATAGCCACCATGGAGTCGGGCTTGGTGGATATCATCACCCATCCCGGGAACCCGGCATATCCCATCGATGTGGAAGCAGTGGTCGGCGCCGCCAAGGCGTGCAATGTGGCGCTTGAAATCAATAACTCATCCTTTACCGCATCACGTAAAGGCAGCGAAGAGAACTGCCTTGCCATTGCCAGGATGGCAGCCAGACTGGATGCCCAGTTGGTGATGGGTTCAGATGCCCATGTTGCCTTTGATTTGGGGGGATTTGACCGCTCGCTTGCCATTGTGGATGCGGCAGATTATCCCCGGCAGCGCCTCCTCAATGAGAGCCCCATGGCGCTGCTGCATTTTTTGCAGCAGCGCGGCCACAGCACACTAGAGGTCCTTATCCAGCATTTCGAGGCATGCTGAGAGGCCGGCTTTGCCAGCTATCAAGAGCTCTGGCGCCGCACTAAAAGCGCTTTTCATAACGAATGGTGGCGAATGGACTCCAGTCATTACCACCCACATACCGGAAATCGCTGTAGGCCAATGACGCTTCCAACAGCAGTTCGCCCCCCTGAAATGGCATCCGATACTGGGCTTCCAGCTGATAAACCTGCTCGTAACGGCCCGGCGACTGCGGGTTGCCACCGGGGGGGAGCGCGTCACTGCCGTCTACGTTGAGCCTTAACCAGCGTGCCTTGGAGATAAATTTATCACCACCGCTTAAGTGGGTGACGGCTCCCAACACCAGCGCTTCGGTATCGTTATCATAGGTACTGCCAAGGCTACGGCCATAATAGCGGTAGCCTGAGCGATAAAAACCGTGCTCATACAAACAGTTATAATGGTTTGAACTGACGCCGCAAGCTGCTTTGGTATCTGAGTATTCCAAAAACACCAGGGTGTTCAATCCATCCAGATACAGGTCAACGCCACCAAGGTTTGAGGCGTTGATGAGCCGCTTTTTTCCATGATGAAAATCTTCATGAATACGCTCGTAATACAAGGCAACAGGCGCGCCAAACAGGCTTGTTGAATAGCGAAAGTCGTATCCGGCCAGCATGTTTTCCTGGCCATTTTCCACCTCGCTTTCGCTCTTGCCCCCATTGAACAGGCCATCCCACCAGTCTTTCAGGCTGTTGCCATAGCCTTTACCGCCCCATTGCATGGTCCAGGAGGCGCCGATTTCGAGATTGGTCAGCGGCTTAAAACTGCCTCGCGCTCCCCAATGGCGCGCATCGGGCACATGGCGCTCGCTCTCCATTTGGCTGAATGCGGTGGTAAAGGTCCAGTGGCCAAGCCATTCGAGCACTGGCAGGTCAAAGGCAGCGGCATTGTCCCGGGTCAGACTGATGCCGGGCATCGGCCGGGCATTGGTGGTTTGAATAAGGCCGGTATCCCAACCCGGTCCCCAGTATTTGGGAATGCTGCCCGCGGCCAGCACCCAATTGCCAAGGCGCAGGGCGCCAAAGCTGTTATCGAGCCGCGCCTGATTACCTTCAAGGTTGCTGTCATACCAGCTGCCACTGAGCTGCACTATGCCCCAGTTGTTTTGTGCCTGCAGCGACGCGGTGGTGGATATCTTATCGTGCTGCGCGTCACCAAAGCCTCGAAAGCGCCGCTCATCGTTGGCAAGCCCCAGTTTCACGTCTGTGATGACACTGGGCTTGGCCTTGGCAAGGGCAGCCTGAACCCGAAAGAGTGCGTCACGGGTGGCGCGGCTAAGACTGGCCGGATCGGCGGCCTGAACGTCCTTTTCGATAGCGGACCACATCAAAGGGTAGGTGAGCACTGGCGCTCCGATAATCTCGGTGTCGGCCAGCCGCTGAATATCGGCCCTTAAGGCCAAATCATCCGGGGAAATCCACCAGTCAGCCTGGGCGAAAAATGGCAGCGTTGATGAAAGCAGAGCGAGTAGGCGAACGGTGTGCGTAGTGTGAGTCATGGTGTTTAATGCCAATAAATACGCTAACAAGGCCTGTATTGTACCCTGGGCTGAGGGGTTGGCAATCACAGCAGCTGCCGCGTGGCAGGCTTGTGAATACGAATGCACCCTTGTTAACGGCTCTTTTCTCAGCCTCTCGCCTGCCTTAGTATCTTTGGCACTGAATTTAACGAATTTGTTATTATTTCCTGCCCGGTGCCGATGGCATAATGGCGTTTTTGCCTGGCCAGAAAATCATGGACCGTAAAGCGCAGGAGTATGTATGACATTGGTGGCATTGGATAAATCGACACTGGAAAGGCTTGGGCAGATTGCCCGTCGGGCCGGTGCGGCCATTATGGCTGTGTACGGGCAGGGCGATGTGTCGGTGACGCAAAAAAGCGACGACAGCCCGGTTACTGCAGCCGATCTGGCCAGTCACGCCGTGATAATCGAGCAGCTCGCCGAGGCATTTCCGAACACACCCGTGCTGTCAGAAGAAGACGTCATCCATTGGGAAACCCGCCGCCAGTGGCAGGAGTATTTTCTGATTGATCCCCTCGATGGCACCAAGGAATTTATCAAGCGCAATGGCGAGTTTACGATAAATATTGCGCTGGTGCGGGATGGTGTTGCGGTGGCTGGCGTGGTGTTTGCCCCTGTGCTGGATACCTGTTATCTCGGTGCAGAGGGGCTGGGTGCCTGGCTGGAGCGCCAGGGCGAGTGCCATCCCTTGACGGGCTGCGCGCAAAAGCGCGAAGTTCCCGTGGTAGTAGGCAGCCGCTCACATCAGTCTGCCGAGATGGCGGGGTATCTGGCAAACCTTGGTGACCACGAACTCCTCAGCGTTGGCAGCTCGCTTAAGTTTTGTATGCTTGCCGAAGGACGGGCCGACCTGTACCCGAGACTCGGGCCGACCAGTGAGTGGGACACAGCCGCCGCCCAGGCGGTGCTCGAAAGTGCCGGCGGCAGGGTGGTGGTATATGGCGAAACCAACCCACTGGTTTACAACAATAAAGAACAACTTCTTAATCCCTGGTTTATGGCAACTGCGCCGGGGTGGAACGGTCATTAACAGCCCAGGCTGAAGTGGAGAAAGCAGATGATGCGAATGGGGGTGGATCTCGGTGGCACCAAGATTGAGCTGGTGGCACTGGGGGAAGATGGCAGTGAGCTTTTCCGTAAGCGCATTGCAACACCGAAGGAATATCAGGGTACCCTGAATGCGGTTGTGACCCTGGTGAACGAAGCCGAAGCCACGCTGGGCACCCAGGGTAGTCTTGGAATAGGCATACCCGGCGTTATCTCCCCCTATACAGGGCTGGTGAAAAACGCCAACTCAACCTGGATTAATGGTCATCCCCTCGACCGCGACCTGGGCGTTTTGCTCAACCGGGAAGTGCGGGTAGCCAACGACGCCAACTGTTTTGCGGTCTCTGAGGCCGTAGATGGCGCGGCTGCCGGAAAACGCGTGGTATTTGGTGCCATTTTAGGCACGGGATGCGGCGCCGGGCTCGCCTTCGATGGCCGGGTGCATGAAGGCGGCAACGGCATTGGCGGTGAGTGGGGCCATAATCCCTTGCCCTGGATGCGCCCCGATGAGTTCAACACCACAGAGTGCTTTTGTGGCAATAAAGACTGCATCGAAACCTTTGTCTCAGGAACCGGCTTTTTGCGCGATTTCAGAGCCAGTGGTGGCACAGCCCAAAATGGCGCCGAGATCATGGCCCTGGTAGAGGCGGGTGACGCGCTCGCCAATCAGGTGTTTGACCGCTATCTGGACCGGTTGGCCCGAGCGCTTGCACATGTGATCAACATGCTCGACCCCGATGCCATTGTGCTTGGCGGCGGTATGTCCAATGTGCAGGCCATTTATACCCGATTGCCGGCAATACTGCCCAAATATGTGGTGGGCCGTGAGTGCCGTACCCCTGTGGTGCAGAACCTCTATGGTTGCTCCTCGGGCGTTCGCGGCGCCGCCTGGCTGTGGGAAAAGCGCTGACCTTCTTTTCGCCAGCGCTGGTCTATTACAATAGAAACGCCTTGCCCGCTTTCATGCCGGCAAGGCGTTTTTTCAGGTAGCCACAACTTCTCTCCTTGGGTAAGCTCTTGCCTCATCCGCGTTAAGGCAAGATTTTCCCATGTTTTTACTTAAAAAGATCCTATCCCTGCTGGTCATGCCCATTCCACTGTTGGTGTTGGGGTTGCTGCTCGTGCTTATTCTGTGGCAAAGACGCGCACTTGCTCGGTCTCTGCTGATGGTTTCCGTCGCCGCGCTGGTGTTTTTGTCTTCCACCTTCGGCAGCAATATGCTGATTAACCCGCTCGAGCAGCGCTACAGTGCCAACCCAAGGCCCATTGAGGGCGACTGTGTGGTGTCGGTTCTGGGCTTTGAGCATGATGATGCTATCCATGGCAGCGCAGTGCAGCAATTGTCACCGGTGGCGTTGGCCCGGCTGACTGAAGGACTCAAACAAATGTCACTGGGGAAAGATTGCACCTTGATAGTGAGCGGCTATCGCAGTGACTACAATCGTTTCGCCCATGCTGACGTGATGAAGCAGGCGGCGATGGAGCTTGGGGTGCCAGAGGCGCAGATAATCGCCTTGCCCCTTGCCAGGGACACACTGGAAGAGGCGCGCCAGATTAAAGCCTTGGGGCTGGACGTGCCCATAAGACTTGTCACCTCAGCGGCCCATATGCCAAGGGCCATGGCCATGTTTGCCCATGAGGGGCTCAATGCTGAGGCGGCGCCAACCGATTTTACCGCGCGCCGGTCCACCTGGTGGCGACTCAATGCCGAGACTTTGTCCAGTTCGCAAAAGGCCATTCACGAATATGTTGGCACTCTGTGGTTTGAGTTGAGGTACGGGGCATGACAGAAAAAAAGAACGGGCATTTTTCCATCGTCGCAGCCACCAAGCGAAACGGCATTACGTTAACCCTGATAAGTGCACTGCTGTTGTGTATTTCGCTGCTGATTTTTATCGGCGCCAGACACTGGTTTGGGCCGGGATTGGTGCTCTTTACCCTGGGGGCAGTGGGCCTGGTGCTGGGCTATGCCAAGGTGTCACAACCGCCGGAATCGCTCAAAGGCGACGCCGATGGACTGGTGTTTTATCACCGCCGTGGTCAATACCGGCTCGAGTGGGAGAACATTCAACGCATCGATGTTCCCCGTGTGAGCCAGGGATTGGACAGTCTGGACTTGTCCTTTATCGGCATTAAAGTGAAAAAAATCAACCCGGTGCTGGACAGTATCTCCCCCAGACTCGCCACCGGGCTTTTGTCTGAACAGCGGCCCTTGTTGATGACGGCGGCCGCTCAGGGGGATGCGCTGGAGTCCCTTGAAACCCAGCTCAGCGCCGAATTTACCCCCTTGCTTACCCATGGTGAACGTTATCGCGGGGTGTTGGCCATGTTTGGTCACCGCTGCCTGCTGCTGGACAAGCAGCTTGGCTATCATCTGTATATCCCCGCCGATGCCCTGGATGACTCGCCCGCGGTGGTAGCAAGAAGGCTCAGAGAATTTAAAGCAGAGCAACTCAGCCATAGCAATCAAGAATGAAAACGGGGGCCCGAAGGCCCCCGAAGGGTTTGCAGAGAACTGGGCTTTGCAGGGGAGCCCAAAGGTACCCTCTTAGTGAGAGGCCTCTGCGTGCACCTTATCGATACCGTAAGCTTTACCTTCTGCGTGACAGGTGGCGCAGCTTTCAACCGGCAGATTGCTGGTTGTGGCAGGCTCACCCTGTACGTAGGCGCCATTGCTCTTGAAGTGGGCCAGTGCGGCACCATTGGAGTGAGCGTGGCAGGTACGGCAGGCTTCGGCCACTGGGGTAATGTATTCTTCAGCTGTGGAGCTGACCTTGATGGCACGTTTACCTGAGGTCAGGCCACCGTCGTTGGCAAAGAACTGGGCGCCGTCTTTGTGACAGGCACTGCAGTCGGTGGCAACACCGGGATAGCCTTGCAGCTCCATATTCTTGTCAAGGTAGATAGCTGGCACACCGCGCAGCGCATCCCAGTTACCACTGTGGAAACGGTGGGCAACGGTAATGAGATCACGGTTGCTGAAGGTGATGTCGGTGATGGTTTCGAATATACGGTTACCATCGGCATCTACTTCGCCTGTGTCGTACTGTACCGGGTGACCAGAGCGGCCAGCCAGGGTGTTATGACACGCCATACACTGGGTAAACTCGGTTACACCGTGGGTGCCTTTCACGTGGGTCAGATTTTGGTGACAGCTGTTACACTTGGCTTCTTCCACTGTGATGCGGGCAGGGGTATCCATGCGGGCAGTCACGGTTGCGCCAGCGGGGTCATCCAGGTTGAAGTAGGTCAGTGGGGCTGCGTTGGCCAAACCATGGTCAGCACCAAAGTCCAGACCTTCAACGGCAGCACCTGCGCCATCACGGCACTTCACAACCATGCCTTTATCTGCGCAGACCTGGACTTCGGCAGTCACATAGATGGTGCCGGTCAGCAAGGCTTCAGGGAAGGCTTTGCTCACCGTCAGTACGCCACCGGAAAGCACTGGGCTGTCGGTGAGTCTGAGGTTTAAATCGCCATTGACGAAACCACCTGAATTCACATTACCAATCAGCAGCGGACGGCCGGTGTTGGTCATGTAATCGGTCAGCACGGTGCCATCGGCCACAGGGGCACCATTCATGGTGATCTTGACGCTGACGGCAAGTGTTTTCATGCCATCGTCAGCAACAGGGTCTGACACAGTGGCTGTTTGGGGCTCAATCTTGAACAGCTCAGCATATTCTGCGCGTTTGCCAACCTTGTGGGCCATGGCAGGGCTTAAAGAGCCGCTGGCGTGACAGGATTTACACTGACTGTCGTCGGCTTGTGCCAGGTCAAAGTTCGAGTGGCCTTCACCGGTTTCAAAGTTCACGTTGATGTGACAGCCAACGCACGCCTGACGATACAGGTTATTGCTCCAGGAAGGACCGTTGTTGTGGCAGCTGGTACATTCACGCAGTTCGCCGGGGAAACCCAGTTCGCCGAAGTACTCCTTGGCTTCGCCGGAGAGGAAGTCACTGATATGGTGCCCGGCATGGAGACGGTGGATCATGGGGCCGAAATCGAACAGCCAGCCTTCGGCAAGCTGATCTTCATCGGGCTGGTTATCGGGATTGTGGCAGGCCACGCAGTTTTCCACACTCTGATAGTTGTGGTGCGCTTCAATTTTGGCAATACGACCATCTATATTGCCGTGACAGTTCATACAGGCTGCATCTGTGACTGTGTCTTTGCCGGTGGCTTCAACGAGCGCACCTGTAGCTGGCACATAGTCCAGTCTGTCAGAGAGCACCTTGTCAGAGAGTGTGGTGCCGCCGCTGTCTTTTACATTGTAGGCCCGCATGATCAGGCGGTGGGTGGCATTGAGGTCATCATTAGGGTTCATGATGGGCGCTGCGCCCTCATGGGTCCAGGTGCCCGTGTAAGTGCCAAGCTCGTCGGCATCTTCCACCAGTGTACAGGCATTACCGGTTTGACCGCGGGAGCTGTAGGTGCCTGTAAGGGTACAGTACATGGAAGAGCCCAGATCCTGCACCATGGCATTGTTCACCCACTCCAGTGGCGCGCCGCTGCCTGAGCTGTTGGCTGCCAGTGTCAGTGAATACAGTGACACCATATCCAGTCCGCTGAATGGAACTGAACGGCCTTGAGCATTTTTGCCCATGGCTTTGAATTTAATTGCGAATTCACCTGATCCCGCCACATTGATATCGGCTGGGAGTATGTCGAAGGTAACATCAGCGGCTTTATCTGCAGTGGTAACGAAAGCGCCGGCTGGGGTACCTGGTTTACCAGGTTCGCCAGGCGTGCCGGGAGTGCCCGGAGTACCAGGTGCGCCGTCCTGACCATCTTTACCGTCACCGCATGCGGTAAGGGTCAGAGCACTGAGGAGTGCTATCGTCAGCAGTGACCTATTGTAGTTTTTCATCATCGCGTCCCTTTATAGCCTTTAAGACTGCTATTGCAGTATTTCCACTATAGGACGATGGGTATATATATAAAGTGGTAGTTAAAAGTCTGTTTCAAATGTGTGAAACAGGCTTTTAAACTCTTATTTGTGAATTTCGATTTGGGTAATTGGTAATTTTAGATGCTGAAATTGATTGAGTGATCTTCGGTTTCCAATCCCAGTGTAAGCGCAATAATGTGCAGCAGCTTTTTCCTGTCGTCGGGGCTGTAGCGGCGGTGATGAGCCGGTTTTTCGATAAGATAGAGGCCGGGAACCGCAATCCCGGTATGGAGGCGGGCAAGTTCTTTTGCTGAAAGGTGTTTGATTTCCACCCCGGGCAAGGCTGTAAGCAATCCCCACTCCAGGGGAGATGCAAAAGCCAGGCTTTGCTGGCATAAAAGATGCCCAAACCATTCTTCCTTGTCTGACACACGCAGCACTGTCGGTGGGACAAGGCCTTCCCTATGGCAAAACAGCTCCAGCGGGTCGACTTTGTCATTGAACCCCGGGTGATTCATGCACAGAAATGGATACTCGCAAATGTGTTCAAGACTTATCTCGGATTGCTGCCAAATGGGGTGATTGGCGGCGGCAACCAGGCAAAGGCCGGGGGCGTCGCAAAGGCGCTCATAACTGAGCTCGCTGTGTGGCTCAGGCGCCAGCGCCAGGCCCAAATCCAGCTCACCGGCATGTATTCTGTCGGCTGTATTTTCCTGCCAATGGTGTAACACCACAGAAGGGCACAATCCCTCTCTGCGATTGAACTCCAATGCCAGGGTGGTGAGTATGCCGGAGCTCACTGCCAAATCGAGTACCTGACACTCTTGCCTGTGAAACGCTTGATGGTCTTTAAGCTGCATGCCAAGCAGGTTAATACCGTCGGTCAGCTCGCGAATGGCCGGATAGAGCTGCTCGGCCAGCGGCGTGGGTTTAAAGCCCTGTTGACGACGATAAAAGAGTTCATCGGCGAATATCAGCCGCAAACTGGCGAGCGCCCGGCTGACCTTTGGGGCTGACACATCCAATTGCCGGGCCGCGATGTTGGCATGCCCGGTCTCGAAGATGGCGCGAAAGAGCATCAATGAGAAAATATCGAGCTCTGCCAGTTGTTTATCCAAAGGCTTATTCATCGAGGGGAAAAGGATGGTGGCTGATAGAAAAACACTAGCAAAGCCTGTAGGACGTGGCTTTGATAAATGTCATGTTTTTAACAATCAATTAACCTTGGGCGGGCAGCAAAAAACGCGGCCGTGGCAGCGTTTTGGGGAAAGCTGCTGTGATGAAGCGACCTTCAGAAAGCTGGCTTAGTCTCAGGCATAACACCCATCAAGCGGGTTCCTGACGCAGCAGCACCTGAGGATCTTTTTGGCTGTTCTTGGCTTCCAGCAACTCGCCACTCAGGCTCTCGCGGGTTCTGAACCCGACGAACTGACCACCTTCGAAGATTTCCATGCGGTCACATTTAACCTCACCTTCGACCATGCCACCGCCGGCAATGATGAGCTTTTCGCAAAAGAGTTTGCCCTTGAATTGCCCGGACACTTTAAGCTCGGTGCATTTGAGTACTCCATCAATCACGCCGCCCGCTTCAATGGTTATTTTGTTGAGGGCTTCGATGTTGCCAAGGAGTTCTCCACCAATGAGGGCATCACCCTCGAAACGGGTTTCGCCACTGAGGCGAGTGCCGGGAGAAATGAACGTCAGGCCAGCGCCGGATTTGTTATTTTTTCCAAACATAGTTCTGGAGATAATTCCGAAGTATGAGAAATTTGTTTGACGGATGTTACTCCCGATTTGCGTCAGTGCAAACCACTAATATTTGGCGCTTATGTCAGAAATTTGGCTCAGCTCCCAGTTTGATGCGGTGCTGCGGTGGAGGAGAGGCGGGCATGGCGAGCCAATGCGCCCATCAAGGCCGGTGGCAGGAGAGGGGAAGTGACAAGCTGGGGAATAGGTGGATTGGGGAATAGAGGAACAGGGGAATAGGGGAACAGGGAACAGGGGAAGAACCGACGCCTATCCTCGCCCCGGTCCTCATTCCACCTTCACTGACTGCTGCAATGCCAGGGTTGCGCTAGCCCTGTTGCGGGCTTGTCTCGGGTTTTATGATGACAATGGCATCGACCGGGCAGGGTGCTACACAGGCGCCACAGCCGGTGCAGGCATCCAGCAGCAATTCCGGCGTGGGCGCGTGGCCAAGCGTTGGAGTAAAGCGGATAGCGCTGGCATCACAGGCATCTTTGCAGCTCTGGCACCAAATCCCTCTGTGGGCAAGGCAGGTGTCGTTGATACTGGCCTTCAGTGTCCAGGCCGGAGACTTATCGAGGGTAAAGATGGGCTCAGGGCACACCTTGGCGCATTCCCCGCAGAAGGTGCACTCGGCGTTGTCGAAGCGAACCTCGGGGAAACCGGCTTCACCCTTGACGATGATCTTCGTCTCGCACACCGTCATGCAATCGCCGCAGCGGCTGCACAGATCGGTAAACTCTATGTCATCGCGAACAAAGGGCGGCCTCAGGGCGTTGTCTTTGCGGCGGCTGAAGAGTCGGCGACGACTTAAATTGATGTTCTCTTTCATAGGCAAAAGGCCCCGGAGGGCCTGAATCTTATCGATAACCGTTGGGATTGCCGGACTGCCAACGCCAGCTGCTGGCGGCCATCTCGTCCACTGAGCGTTGTGCTTTCCAGCCCAGTTCCAGAGTGGCTTTGCCGGGGTCAGCATAGCAGGCAGCGATATCGCCGGGGCGCCGTGGCGCTATTTCATAGGGTACGGCTTTACCCGAGGCTTTTTCAAAGGCCTTGACCATGTCCAGTACGCTGTAGCCCTGACCGGTTCCCAGGTTATAGGTGACCAGTCCCGGTTGGGTTCTCAGTTTCTCCAGGGCCTTGAGGTGACCGTCGGCAAGGTCAACCACATGAATATAGTCCCGAACCCCTGTGCCATCGTGGGTGGCGTAGTCATTGCCAAAAATCGACAGCTTCTCCCGCTTGCCCACGGCAACCTGGCTGATAAAAGGCATCAGGTTATTGGGGATATCGTTGGGATCTTCGCCAATCAGCCCGCTTTCATGGGCGCCAACCGGATTGAAATAGCGCAAGCGGGCGATATTCCAACTGGGATCTGAATGGTGCAGGTCGGCCAGAATATGCTCCACCATCAGCTTGGACTGACCGTAGGGATTGGTGGCGCCAGTGGGGAACTCTTCTGTGATGGGCAGGCTGGCCGGATCGCCATACACGGTGGCCGAAGATGAAAACACCAGCTGTTTCACGTTAAATTCGGCCATCACCTGGCAAAGTACCAGAGTGCCTGTGACATTGTTTTCGTAATAACGCAGCGGCTGGGTAACAGATTCACCTACTGCCTTGAGGCCGGCGAAGTGGATCACCGCCTCAATGTCGTTATCCATAAAGATTTTCATCAGCAGGGGCTTATCGAGGATATCCCCCTGCACGAAGGGCACAGCCTGACCTGTGATCTGCTCGACCCGGTTCAGGGCTTCGACACAGGCGTTGGAGAGGTTGTCCAGAACCAACACTTCCATACCTGCCTGCTGCAGGGCCACCACTGTGTGGGTACCTATGTAGCCGGCACCGCCGGTCACCAAAATCGTCATCCTTAGTTGAGTCCTTTAACCAGTTGCTTCAGATACTTGGCGAATTCCTTACCAAGCTCGGGGTGGCGCAGTGCGTATTCAACATTGGCCTGCATATAACCCTGTTTGTTGCCACAGTCATGGCTCTTGCCCACCATGCCGTAGGCATTTACCTGAACGGATTCCATCAACATGGCGATGGCATCGGTCAGCTGAATTTCATCGCCGGCGCCGGCCGGAGTGCGTGCCAGCAAAGGCCAAATCTCAGCAGGCAGTACGTAACGTCCCACTACAGCAAGGTTGGACGGGGCTTCGTCGACAGCAGGCTTTTCAACCAGCGCTTCCAGAGGCACGGATTCGCCGTTAACCAACTGATGGCCTTTAACGTCGGCAATACCATATTGATTCACCATCTCATGGGGAACCGCCTCCACCATGATTTGGCCAGTGCTGGTTTCATCGAACAGTCTCACCATGGCGGCGAGGTTTTCACTGGTCAGGTCACTCTTGGCGCCGTCGATAATCACGTCGGGCAAGAGCACGGCAAAGGGCTCATCACCCACCACAGGGCGGGCACAGAGGATGGCGTGGCCAAGACCTTTCGCCTGCGCCTGGCGCACGCTGATCACAGTCACATCTTTGGGGCAGATTGCCTGGACTTCGTCCAACAGTTGGCGTTTTACCCGGCGCTCCAGCTGGGCTTCGAGCTCAAAACTGGTATCGAAATGGTTTTCGATGGAGTTTTTACTGGCGTGGGTCACCAGGACAATTTCCTTAATCCCGGCCGCCACCGCTTCGCTGACCACATACTGGATAAGTGGTTTATCCACCACGGGTAACATCTCTTTGGGGATGGCCTTGGTGGCAGGGAGCATCCGGGTACCCAGACCAGCAACAGGGATCACGGCCTTACGGATTTTGGTTTGTCTCATGGTGTTCCTTAGCAACTGTGCAAAAAGGGATTTGTTGATTCTGGCCGCGCGTTTTCACGGCACCTGTATCTGTGCCTATTGTAATGGAGCCTTGATGAAAAACCATTGACCACAAGGTCAATTCGGTAAATTTTTCACCTGTTTGAGCAAACGGGAATCAGTCCTGTTCAATTCGGATGTAACCCTGTCAAAAAAACACATCAGAGCCATAGTTTGGTTATTGTGCTGTATTGAGATTGTAATAAAAGCTTTACGAAATTCGCTAGCAGAGGACACAGGAATAAAACGTGAGGCAGTTAACAAAAATCCGCCCTTGGAACACTATTGGGGGGTTGAAGTTAACCTGAAGTGAAACCCGAGATGAGTACACAGTATGTTGCCCGCAAACCTGATGCGCACGGCGTTATTGCCTATCCGGATCAGGAAAACGAAATTTGGGCAGAGCTTTATGCACGTCAGGCAGTGAATCTGCCGGGCCGCGCCTGTCAGGAGTATCTGGATGGTCTGGACCGCCTGGCACTGCCCAAGGACCGAGTGCCACAACTGGCAGAAGTTGATGAAGTGCTGCTGGATACCACTGGCTGGAAAACAGCGGCAGTACCGGCACTGATTTCGTTCGAGCGCTTTTTCGAGTTGCTGGCCAGCCGCCAGTTTCCGGTGGCCACCTTTATCCGCAGCCGCGAGGAATTTGATTACCTGCAAGAGCCGGATATTTTTCATGAAATCTTCGGTCACTGCCCATTGCTGACTAATCCGGCCTTCGCCAATTTCTCCCACATCTACGGCAAGCTTGGCCTCGCTGCCACCAAAGAAGAGCGGGTGTATCTGGCCAGGCTCTATTGGTTTACCGTGGAATTTGGTTTGCTCAAGCCCCGGGATGGCGAGCTGCGTATCTACGGCGGCGGCATCCTGAGCTCACCCGGTGAAACCCTCTACGCCATGGGTGATAAACCGTTAAGAAAACCGTTTGATTTGCTGGACGTGCTGCGGACACCTTATCGTATTGATATTATGCAGCCCGTGTATTTTGAAATTGAACATATTGATTTCCTTGATGAGATTGCCCGTATGGACATCATGCAATCCGTCACCCGCGCCAGACAACTTGGGCTGCATGCCCCCTTGTTTGAGCCCAAGGCCAAGGCCGTTTAAATAACGAGAAGAATTAAAGGAGCAGTAATGAGTGAATTAGCATCCATGAAGTGTGAAGCCTGTCAGGCTGATGCCCCCAAGGTCACCGACGCCGAGCTGGCTGAGCTTATCCGGATGATCCCCGACTGGAGCGTGCAAGTGCGCGACGGCATTATGCAGTTGGAGCGAGTGTACAAGTTCAAAAACTTTAAGCTGGCCATGGCCTTCTCCAACAAGCTGGCAGATCTTGCAGAAGAAGAATTCCATCACCCGGGTATTCTCACCGAATGGGGCAAGGTCACAGTGACCTGGTGGTCTCATTCCATCAAGGGGCTGCACCGCAACGACTTCATCATGGCAGCCAAGACAGACCAGTTGCTGGACTGATTTGGATTCAAATGAAATCAGCGCCTTACCTTAAGTTTGGCGCTGATTTTTTTATGGTTGACGCTGAGTTCTGTAAACAAGACTTGCCACTTTTCTCAATACCTTCTACCGTATAGCGCCAGGTACTCTCAGCGGGATCCCGGCCAATCGCGGACACGAGGTCCCCACTCCCAAGAACAAGATTACAAAAGGGATACATTCACATATGCGTTTGGAAGTGAGTTGTCAGGACAGGGTTGGGCTTGCCAAGGATATTCTTATCGTGCTGGAAAAGTACGGTATCAATTTGCTTGCCATCGATGCCAGTAACCGGGGGTTCCTGTATTTCCAGTTTGCCGAGGTCAGCTTCGATACCTTGAGTGCCCTGATGCCGCAAATCCGTAAGGTCGAGAGCGTGCACGATGTGCGTACCGTGGCCTTTATGCCGTCTGAGCAAGAGCACTATGCACTGAAAACCCTGCTCAGAACCCTGCCGGACTCGGTATTTTCCATCGACGTAAAGGGCAGGGTGCGTATTGTTAACGAATCGGCCTTGATGACCCTCGGTATGAAAGAGCACGAGGTGGTGGAAGAATCGTTGAACCATTGGGTGCAGGGCTTCAGTTTTGGGCGCTGGCTCAGTGAAAGCCAGGTGCTTGCCCAGGCAACCCGTGTCCACATAGGCCAGAACGAATACCTGGCCGAGATGCTGCCCATTTACCTGCCCGATGAAGATGACAAGAGCATACTCGCCGGCGCCGTGGTGTCGCTCAAATCACCAGCCCGGGTTGGCAAGCAGTTCAATGCCCTGCAAAACCAGACCACAGGCTTTGAAAATGTGCTGGCCGTCAGCGACAAGATGAAAGAAGTGCTCAAGCAGGCCAAACGCATGGCACAACTGGACGCGCCCTTACTCATCACAGGGGAAACCGGTACCGGCAAAGAATTGATGGCCCGAGCCTGCCATGACGCCAGCATGCGCCGCGAGAGGCCCTTTATTGCCATCAACTGTGCCGCCTTGCCCGACAGCGCGGCAGAGGAAGAGTTATTTGGTTTTGTGCGCGATGGTCAAATCGTCAAGCGCGGCCTGTTTGAAGAAGCCAAGGGCGGCAGCGTATTCCTCGATGAAATTGCCGAAATGTCCAAGGCAGCACAGGTAAAGCTGCTGAGGCTTCTGACCGAAGGGTCATTCAGACGCATTGGCGGGGATGAAGAGGTGAGGGCCGATGTACGCATCATCTGCTCCAGCCAGAAAAATCTTGCTGAACTGTGTCAGATGGGGGAGTTTCGCGAAGACCTTTACTATCGCATCCATGTGCTTTCCTTCCACATGCCTTCCCTCAGAGAGCGTAAGGTCGACATTATTCCGCTGACAGAAATGTTCCTTGAGCATTACAGCCAGCAACTCTCAAGCCCCATGCGGCGGATTTCCCCCAATTGCCGTGATCACCTGCTCACCTACGCCTGGCCGGGCAATGTGCGCCAGCTGAAAAACGCGGTGTTCCGCGCCGTGTCCATGTGGGATGGCTCGGCAGAGCTCACGGTGGAGCAGCTTAAATTACCCTCTTACGCCGAAGGCTTCGGCTACTTTGATAATCAGTTCGAAGGCACCCTGGACGAAGCCATGCGCCAGTTTGAGTCCAGCTTGCTGCGACGCCTTTACCCGGCGTACCCCAGCACCCGCCAGCTGGCAAAGAAGTTGGGGGTAAGCCACACGGCCATCGCCAACAAGCTGCGGGAATACAAGATAAGTAAGAAGCGCTGATACCGTGTAAAAAGAATTTGCCAGTCAGTCGGGCAATTTATCACCAGTATCGAGTGGCGAGGGGCATGCCATCAGGGGGCATCTCTCGCTGTATGTAAAAGTTTACAAAAGACATGAATCCCCCGCGAATTGTGATTTGAGTCACGCTATTTCAAAGGTTCGCGCCTTGGGGTATTTGTTACGCCATTAAAAACCGTATCGTGCCAGAACTGGCGCGGTGCGAGGACAGGAGCAGAGAATGAAATTAGCCACATATAACAATGGTCGCCGCGATGGTCAGCTGATGCTGGTAAGCCGTGACCTGACCAAGGCCGTAGCCGTACCCGCCATTGCTCACACCATGCAGCAGCTGCTGGATGCCTGGGCACTGCTCAGCCCTCAGCTTACTGAGCTGTACGATGCGCTCAACGCCGGTCAGCTTGAAAACACCGTCGATTTTGACGAAACCAAGTGTCTGTCGCCGTTTCCACGCGCCTTCCAGTGGGCAGATGGCAGCGCCTATGTAAACCACGTTGAGCTGGTGCGAAAGGCCCGTGGCGCTGAAATGCCCGAAACCTTCTGGACCGACCCGCTGTTTTATCAGGGCGGCTCCGACAGCTTTATTCCACCACGCAGCAACATTGAAATGGCCAGCGAAGACTGGGGTATCGACTTCGAGTCTGAAATTGCTGTGGTAACCGACGATGTGCCCATGGGGATCTCTGCCGAAAACGCTGCCTCACACATCAAGCTTCTGATGCTGGTGAACGACGTGTCACTGCGTAACCTGATCCCGGCTGAACTGGCCAAGGGCTTTGGTTTCTTCCAGTCCAAGCCTTCAAGCAGCTTCTCGCCTGTGGCCGTGACCCCGGATGAGCTGGGTGACAAGTGGCAGGACACCAAGGTACATCTGCCACTTATCACTCATCTGAACGGTGAGCTCTTTGGCAAGCCCAATGCCGGTGTGGACATGACCTTCAACTTCAGCCAGCTGGTGGCCCACGTAACCAAGACCCGTCCGCTGGGCGCCGGTGCCATCATTGGTTCTGGTACCATTTCCAACTACGATCGCAGCGCTGGCTCAAGCTGTCTCGCTGAAAAGCGTATGCTGGAAGTGATTGCCGATGGCAAAGCCAGTACCCCCTTTTTGCGCTTTGGCGATCGGGTACGCATCGAAATGCTCGACGATGACGGCAACAGCATTTTCGGTGCCATCGATCAGCAGGTAGTTGAATACAAGGCGTGATGCCTTGAGTGATGAAAAACGGGGCCTCGGCCCCGTTTTGTGTATTGTGGCCTGCGGAATGTCGGCTACCGGCAAGGCAGAGGAGAACAGCATGAAACTTTATGGATACTGGCGCTCAAGCGCTGCATATCGGGTGCGTATTGCACTGAATCTGAAGGGACTGGATGCGGAGCAACTGTCGGTGCATCTGGTGAAAAATGGCGGCGAGCAACACTGCGACGATTATGTGGCGCTTAACCCACAACATCTGGTGCCATCATTGGTGCTGGATGATGGCTCAGTGTTGACCCAGTCACTGGCCATCATGGAGTACTTTGAAGATACAGGCATGGGGCTGCCTCTGCTGCCTGCGTCTGCCGCCGACAGGGCGACGGTCAGAGCCATGTGTCTTGCGATTGCCTGTGAAATCCACCCGCTGAATAATCTTCGAGTGCTGCAGTACCTCAGTGGTGATATGGGACTCAGCGATGAGGTGAAAAACGCCTGGTATCACCATTGGATCCATGAAGGCTTTACGGCATTTGAAAAGCTGCTTGCCCGCCACAGTGGTGAGTATTGCTTTGGTGATACCCCGACGCTCGCCGACGCCTGTCTTATTCCTCAGGTATACAATGCCCGCCGGTTTAATGTACCGCTGGATAATTATCCAAATATCCTTCGAATCGAGGCCCACTGTAATGCCACTCAGGCGTTTATAGACGCACTGCCGGAAAATCAACCCGACGCGCAATAAGCGACTTTTTATAGCAGTCAAATCTATACTTATAGCCGTACGTTCGTACGGCTATAAAATATAAAACGCTGTCCTGTATTTTTGCAAAATTTATTAAAAGCCACACTTAATTATTTTTTATACACACCAAGTTTGTAACCAACTGTTTAAATGGCATGCTATCCCCTTAAGGCTGTTAATTGCTCTATTTTTGTTTATTAGTTTCAAATCAATGCTTTGTGTTTGATTTTTCTTGCTATTTTCTCATTGCCCTATATCGAATTAAATACTGTTAAAATTTAATTGAAAATATTTCTACTATTTCCTTTTTGTATCAATTGTTGCATGTGTTACATATGTTTCGCCTCGAATAAATTCAAGGTTATAACAATAAAATAATATGCCGTACCGATAGGTGTATCATTGCCGTTAATTAAATTTTGGCAGTATGGCGTTTTATTATCAAAAGGAAATGAAGTATGCATAAGTCGATAATTGCGCTGAGCGTCGCTGCCGTTTTATTGGCAGGTTGCGGTAGCGATAACAAAGCAAAACCAGAGCCTGTTAACACAGCGCCAGTGAGCCAGGATGTTACCTATGAAGCTCGTCAGTCGATTCGTCTGGAAGGTATGTTGGATGGCAAAGATGCTGAAGGTGGAATCAGCTTTTCTCTTGTCGACCCGAGTGAGGTCAAACTGGGCACCCTGAAGATTGAAGATGCCAGCAAAGGTAGCTTCAGTTACCTGACCGATGTAATGGAAGGGACCGAAGTTGTACGTTTTAAAGTCAGTGATGGAAAAAGTGAAGCCATCTCAACGCTGACAGTGCAAATTAACGGTGGCGATCCATTGTTTGAACACCAATGGCATTTGAAAAATACCGGGCAAAATGCATTTGCCAAAAACCGCGGTGTCGCCGGTGAAGACATGAATGTAAGCGAGGCAATTGCGTCTGGTGTAACCGGAAAAGGTGTTGTCGTTGCTGTCATTGATGATGGTTTGGAAATCAGTCATCCGGATCTTCAGAATAACGTAATCGCTGGCGGCTCATATAACCTGATAACCGGTACCATTAATCCGACTCCGTTTGCCGACAGCGCCTCTCACGGAACCTCTGTTGGCGGCATCATTGCAGCGGAAGGCTGGAATGGTCTTGGTGGTCGCGGTGTCGCTCCTGAAGCCAGTCTGATTGGTTTTAATTTTTTGGACCAAGACCCCACAGGAAAAGTGAAGAGCGTGCAGACGTTTGAAAACTTTGCCAAGTCTCATGGCGCCAGTGCATACAGTGATACTGCCCGTGTTTTTAACCAGAGCTATGGATACTCGGTGCCTTTCCCCCACGGTTTTGATGAAGACGAAAACGAAGTTTATGCAGCCATCGGTACCGACAGTTTTGACGGCAAAGGCAGTATTTTTGTGAAGTCTGCAGGTAACGGGTACGACTATTACCGCTCTATGGGGACCTTCTGGTTGCCCGGAGACTACTTCAGCGCGCCAAAAGAAGGCAAGGCGCCAAACCAGGGCTTGCCTTTCCATAACTCCAACATGTCATCGGACAATGCCAACGTTTATAACCTGTTAGTCTCTGCCATCAATGCCGAAGGCAAGCGGTCCAGTTACTCTTCTGTGGGTTCAAACGTATTTCTCACCGCGCCCGGTGGTGAGTACGGTGTGGATGACCCAGCCATTGTGACCACCGACCGGGTCAGCTGTGAAAAGGGTAGTTCTGTAGCAAATGAAAGGCCATCCACGCCATTTGATGGTGGCCTGCACCCACTCAACCTGGAATGCGATTATCGCTCAACCATGAATGGTACCTCCTCGGCAGCACCCAACACCAGCGGTGCTGTTGCCATGATTATGAGTGCCAATCCTGACCTCTCCTGGCGCGATGTTCGCCATATTTTAGCGGCTACCGCAACCAAGGTTGACGCAGATATACCCGCCAAGAAGGTAGCCATTGGCTCACAAGAGGATGCGCCTGAGTATGATGCCATTCCCGCCTGGCAGGAGAATGCCGCCGGATATCACTTCCACAATGAGTATGGATTTGGTCGTGTCGATGTGAGTGCCGCTGTGGCGATGGCTCAGGCTTACAAAGCAGAATTGGGTGACTACGTGCTCACTGACTGGATTGCCAGTGAGAAGAATCTTGATAAAACGATTCCCGATGCGAGCCTGACCGGCGTATCTGACTCATTGGATGTATCGGAAGAACTGATTGTTGAGGCTGTTCAGATTGAGTTGACTGCCGATCATTTACGTCTGCCAGATCTTGCCGTGGAACTGATTTCTCCTGCCGGTACCCGTAGTGTGTTGATGACACCCTACAACGGCATGGTATACCAGGGCGTGATGGACCCGGCTGACCCAAGCGATCTGGTCACGGGTTATGATGCAACGCCCATGCTGTCTAACGCCTTCTATGGCGAATCCGCCAAGGGAGAATGGACTATCAAGCTGATAGACGTGAACAGTGGCGAGTACCGCTTCCTGAAATATGACAAAGGCTATATCAGTATTCCAAACGAAAGTAATGGCATGCTGAAAGGTTGGTCTATTCGTTTTCATGGTCATAAGGCAAAGGTAGCCTCTTAAGGAGTAACAGATGAAGTATTCAGCAACAATGGCGGCCCTCGGTATAACTCTGCTGGCGTTACCGGCAATGGCCCATGATAAAAATCCTTTCGAAAATAACAGTCAGCAGTATCAACAAAATGCCACCAGAGCGGACTTTTTGGGACTGAATGACAGTTTTTATGTGAAGACCGACAAGGGAATTCAAAAGGCGAAGCGACTGACTCAGGGGGAGCAACTTGTCACTGAAGACGGCGAGCCGTTCGCTACTCTGACCGGAAAGTTTGTGGTTAAAGTGAAGCCCGGTGTTGACCCTGCTTCTTTTGCTGCCAACACAGGTCTTCGACTCGATTGGCAAAATGACACCCAACTGTTGATTCTGGCGGCGAGTGAGGGGAGCGATCTTTTAGCCCTTCTGGATAAGCTGAAGCAGAATTCACAAGTTGAACGTGTGAAACTGGATAGAGCGGTACTGAAACAGCAGCCAATGTAAGTGTTTGCTGTGAAATAAAAAAGCCCGGCTCTGCCGGGCTTTTTATTTGTTTGCCAGCAAAAACTCCACAAAGGCTTTATCTGCCTGGCCCAGTGGACGTTTCTTTTTCCATGCGATATGCAGGTCCAGAAATACCCGCGGGTTAAAAGGGCGTTTCTCTATCTCATCCTTGGCGGAGATGACCATATCCAGCACACTGGTAATGGCAAAGCCCTGAGAGACTACCTGCTTGATAAGATTAATTAAGTTGGTTTCAAAGGCGATAGTGGGGGATATCCCAAGCTCCCTTGCCTGGGAGAGCAGCCATTCCCGATGAAAGTAACCGGGTTTGAATATCACCAACTCGTGGTCGAAAAATTCTTCCAAGGTGACGCTGGTCTTATCGCTCAGCGGATGTTCATGACCCATGGCAACCACCATTTCTTCGGTCAGCAGCAGGCAGGACTCCAGTGCCGGGGTCAGATCCTTGGCGGTGATGATGGCAATATCCACCTCTTCCTGCTCCAGCATCCGCAGCGCATCCCGGGTGCCACCTTCAAACAGACTCAGTTTGAGGCCGCCGTAGCGGTGGCGAAAGGCCATCAGCCGTGACGGTAAATAAAAGGATCCCAACATGCCGGGAACCGCCACCCGGACTTCGCCCTGGCGCAGGTCGGCCATGGCCTGAATTTGCGCCTTGGCCTGACCGAGCTGGTTCACGATGCGTCTGGCATGTTCCAGCAGCACCTGGCCTTCGGCGGTGAGTTTTATGCCCCTGTCATTCATGCCCTGATTGCGGCCAATAAGCGTTACCCCAAGTTCCTGCTCGAGCTTTTTGATGCTCTGACTCAGAGCAGGCTGGGCAAGCGACAGCCGCTTCGCTGCACGGGTAAAGCTGCCGGTTTCGCATATGGCGATGAGGTGATTGAGCTGCTTGATGTCCATCCGTTACCGCTACTTAGCCAAATATAAATAATATCAATAAATAATAGATGAAATATCTATTATGTTAATGTTAGCTGCGCCGCTACCCTGAAGCAATCAAAGTCTTGGTATTGAGGTGCGCCGTGAACGGCAGAATTTCCAGAGCCGATGCACGGCGCTTGATCTACGGGTTATCACTGGCTTCAGTGGTGGTCTATATCAACCTGTACCTGGTGCAGGGCATGCTCCCTATGTTGGCAGAACACTTTGCCATCAGCCCGGGTGCATCCACGCTTATCCTCTCGGTCAGCAGTTTCTCTCTGGCATTTTCATTGCTGGGCTATGCACTGATTTCCGATGCCTTCGGCCGTTTCAGGCCGCTGATTATCAGCCTGTGGCTGCTCGCACTCACCAACCCGCTGATGCTGGTGGTCGACAGTTGGCCGCAGATGTTGGCCTTAAGGTTGCTGCAGGGGGTTTTACTTGCCGCTGTGCCGGCCATCGCCATGGCGTATCTCAGGGATAAATTACCCTTGCCAGCCTTGATAAAAGCGGGCGCTTTTTATATTGCGGCCAACAGCTTCGGCGGCATTTTGGGCCGTTTGCTTGGGGGCTTTATGGCGCAGCATCTGAGCTGGTTTGCATCAGTGATGCTGCTGTCTGGCATTACCCTGGTGGCAGTGGCCATCAGTCATCGATTTTTGGCGCCTCTCAGTGATGCGACCAGAAGGCCAATCAATGACGCTATCAAGTCTCGCAGCGGTGAAAGACGGCCCTGGACAGGTTTTATTCTGCACCTTGGTAATCCGGCGCTCCGGGTGTTTTACATTATTGGTGGCCTTGCCTTTATGGTGATGGTGAATCAATTCAGCTTTATCCAGCTGCATTTGCTGGAGCCACCTTTTGGCTGGAGCCGCTTTGAAGTGACCTTGATTTTCCTGTGTTATCTCAGCGGTACCCTGAGCGCATACCGCTCCGGCAGCGCCATCAAACATTTGGGGGTGGCTGGTTTGCTTGGCGTGTCGTTGGTGCTGATGGTGGCTGGCAGTGTGCTGACATTGCTTAATACCCAGGTTGCCATCATTCTCGGCTTTTTACTCAGTGCCTGCGGCTTTTTCCTTATCCATGCCTGCTGCAACAGCCAGGTGGCGCTCAGGGCAACGGGCCACAGGGCCAAGGCCTCGTCGCTGTATCTGTGCTGCTATTATCTCGGAGCGTCTCTCGGCGGGCCTTTCCTGATGCCCTTCTGGCATCAGGCAGGCTGGGCCGGTGTGGTCTTCGGCTCTTTAATAGTGCTCGGCGCTACGGCGGCATTTGCCTGGTTTGCACTGCGTCGCGGCAAGGGGGCTATGCCTCTTCCTGCGTGTCGTTGAGGTAGTGCTTACGGTCCAGATCGTATTTGCGCATCTTGTCGTACAGGGTTTTGCGCGGCAGCTCCAACTGCTCCATGGTTTGCTTGATGGAGCCGCGATTGTGACTCAGGGCTTCTTCAATCAGCATACGCTCGAAAAACTCTACCCGCTGACTCAAGGACATACCGGATTGCAGTTCGGCATGGCCGCCAAGGCTCGCGGCAAAGGCCGATTCGGCGCCAAGGAGCACATAGCGCTCGGCAAGGTTCCTCAATTCCCGCACATTTCCTGGCCAGCCATGTGACGCCATGCGGGCGTTATGTTCGGCACTGGGGAAGATAAGCTCCTTGTGATAACGGGCGGAGGCAATCCGGGCAAAATGCAAAAACAACAAGGGGATATCTTCCCGTCGCTCCTTAAGTGGCGGGATGGGAATAGTGACCAGATTCAGGCGATAGAGTAAGTCCTGGCGGAATTCCCCTTTATCGCACAGTTGTTTTAGGTCCACCTTGGTGGCGGCCACTACCCGGATATCGAGCGGGATGCTCTTATTTGAGCCCAGTCGCTCAACCTTCCTGTCTTCCAGTACCCTGAGCAGCTTGACTTGCAGTGACAATGGGGTGGATTCGATTTCATCCAAAAACAGGGTGCCACCATTGGCAAATTCGAACTTGCCGACCCGGACTTTGTCGATACCGGTGAAGGCCCCGGCCTCGGCGCCAAAAAGCTCACTCTCTATCAGGTTTTCGGGGATGGCACCGCAGTTAATGGCCACAAAATTGGCCTGATGCCTCGGACTGTGGTCGTGCAGGCAGCGGGCGACCAGCTCTTTGCCGGTACCAGTTTCCCCCTCAATCAACACATCGGCCGGGGTATTCACAACCATGTCAATCAGGTTTCGCAGCCGAACTATGCCCGGGCTGTTACCCAAAATCCGTGGGCCGGGGATGGCGTGTGACTCGAGCTGCTTTTTCAGTTTGCGGTTTTCCAGTGTCAGGCTGCGTTTTTCCAGCGCCCGTTTAACCACATCCAGCATATGCTCGTTGTTGAAGGGTTTTTCAAGAAAGTCATAGGCGCCTTGCTTAAGGGCGCTCACCGCCATGGCAATATCACCAAAACCGGTCAGCAGCACCACAGGCAGGCTGGCATCAATATCGATGCAGTGTGCCAGCAGTGAAATGCCATCCATGCCGGGCATATTGACGTCGGTAACCACTACCCCCGGCCAATCCGGTGAGATCAGGTTGACGGCCTGGCGGGGATCTGTGGTGGCCGCGGCATTTAAGCCATTCAGTTCAAAAAGTTGTATCAGCACTGTGCCGATATGGGGCTCATCATCCACGATAAGCACCTGGATGTTTGTCAGGTTATCAAGACTCATATTGTCCCTTGTCGGCTAAATAGGCGGGCAGGGTGATATCAAAGATGGCGCCACCCTCTGGTGCGTTGGCGACCCGGATATCCCCTTGCATGGATTCGATAATACGGCGGGAGATAGACAGGCCGAGCCCCAGTCCCTGCCGCTCGCTGGTGGTGTAATAAGGCTCAAAGATTTTCTCCATCAGGCTGTCACGCACCCCGGGGCCTGAGTCCTGGATTCGTATGGTGACAGGATCGCCCCCGAGCAAACTGATGGACAGACGCTTCACCGGGCATTGAGACATGGCCGTCAGGGCATTGGTGATAAGGTTAACCAGCACCTGCTGCAGGCGGGTACCGTCGCACCAGACCTTGAGGGATTCATCTTCACAGTGGATAGTCAGCTGGGCTTTTTGCTTGTCCAGCTCGGGCTGCACTATGGTCAGGGCCTGCTGTAAGCAGTCGGCGAGCCTGACCACCCCATCCTTGCCCTGGGTTTTGCGGGTAAAGCTTTTGAATTGGCCGACAATGTCGGCGAGTCTGTCGGTGAGTTCAAGAATAATGGCCAAATTTTCCCGCGCCCGGCCGGGCATGTCCCGCTCCAAAAAGGTCTGGGTGTTTTGGGTATAGCTTCGAATGGCCGCCAGTGGCTGATTGAGTTCATGGTTGATACTGGCCGACATGGTACCGACCACGGTGAGCTTGGCTGCCTGAATAAGCTCATCCTGGGTGTCTTTGAGCTGGGTGTTGGCGGCTTCAAGCTCTGCGGTGCGCTCTTTCACCCGCTGCTCCAGCTCATCGCGGGATTGCTGCATTCGCGCCAGGCTGTGGCGCCGCTCTCGCTGCAGCAAGGTAAAGAGCAGTAGCAGGCCATAACAGGTGGCCGAGAGCAACAGCACCTGTGACAAGGAACCATATACCGGGGCCAGTGGCGTCAATACATGTACCCGCCAGCCAGCCTTGACCATGGCCGCAGAGGTGTCCAGGTAGTCGGTTGCCTTGAGCCCACTGCCAATCCGATAGGCATTGACCCCTTCGGTCACCCCCCGGTAAGCGGGGTGAATATCCAGCTCTGTGATTTGCCGCTTTGCATACCTTTTACTGGCATTGAGGGCATAGCGCTTGCTTTCGGTAAAGGGGCCAAGTGACGTGAGCCGCCATTCGGCCCGATTGGAGGCGAAGACGATGTTATCGGGGTCAGTGATAATAAAGTCATACTGCCCCGCCTGTGCGACCCCAGAGGCCTGGGCTTCGATGTCCAGCACGTCCAGTTTCACCACGATGGCGCCGAGCACAGTGCCGCTGTCTTCCACCGGAAAAGAAAAGTAATAGCCCCGCTTATCGGAGGCGGTTCCCACCGCATAGTAATTGCCCTGACGCCCGGCGATGGCCTCGGTGAAGTAAGGCCTGAACGAATAATCCTGGCCAACAAATGAATAGGATTGCTGCCAGTTACTGGCGGCCACCGCAACGCCAAGGGCATCAATCAGATAAATGTCGGAGGCCTCGGTAATGTGCCTGAGCTCTTCGAGGTAGTTATTGAGCTTTTGAACCTTATCCATATCACGCTGGTTAAGCAGGGTATCGGCCAGCATAGGGTTGGTTGACAGCACATGGGGGATGGTTTCGAAGCGCGACAACATGCCATCGAGCAGGCTGACGAGCTCACCGAGCTGAGCCCGGGAGGTTTCGGCCAGCTCAGACATGCCGCTTCGCACATGCCAGCTCCAGGTCAGATATAACACGCCCACCAGGCCCGCGAGGGCGAGCAGGGTATAACGAAGGCGTCGTTGAATTTGCGCTGTCATCTGCATGTACGGCGGTTCTCAAAAAGGCAAAAGCCATAGTAAATCTATGGCTTAGGCTCGCTTAAAATAAGCTTGGGATCAACTGTGCAGCCAGGGATTATTTAAATCCCCGCAGACTGTCCAGGTATTCCGGCAGGAACAGGCTGATTTGCGGAACATAGGTAATAAGCACCAGGAAGCCCAGCAGCAGAAGCAGCCATGGCAGGCAGGCATGGATAACCCAGCCGATGCTGCGCCCTGTAATCCCTGCGGTCACAAACAAGTTCAGTCCCACCGGCGGCGTTAACATGCCAATCTCCATATTCACCACCATGATGATGCCAAGGTGGATGGGGTCGATACCAAGTTGCACCGCGATAGGGAACAAAATGGGCGCCATGATAAGCAGAATGGCAGAAGGCTCCATAAAGTTGCCGGCCGCCAGCAACAGCAGGTTGACTATGATAAGGAAGCCCCAGGGCGGCAGGCCCCAGCCAACGATGGTTTCAGCAATGATGTGGGGAATCCGCTCTGTGGTCAGCACATGGGCAAACAGCATGGCGTTGGCGATGATAAACAGCAGCATAATGCTGACTTTGGCACCATCACGTACCACATTGCGGACTTCACGGTTGGCGGGGGTTTTAATAAGACCCAGTAACATATGCACCAGGTTGCGTCCCACAGCCGTCAACAGGGGTTCATCTGCCTTGCGCCACGGTACCTCTTTGAGTGGACCTATATCCCGGTAGCCAAATACTGCCACCAGGTAGGCATACACACAGGCAACCGCTGCAGCTTCTGTGGGACTTGCCACGCCACCATAAATGGAGCCCAGCACGATGAAAATCAATGCCAGTCCGCCCATGGCCTTGGCGCTTGAAAGCGACAGAGCCTTCACGCCGGGGAAAGGTCGCGAGGGAAGGTTTTTGATGCGGGCGACTATGTAGATGGCCACCATCAGCAGTATACCCATCAAGAGACCGGGGATGAGGCCTGCCATAAACATCCGTGCGGCCGAGACCTCGGTCGCTGCCGCATACACCAGCATCACGATGGAAGGGGGAATGAGGATCCCCAGGGTACCCGAGGTAGTAATCACCCCAGCGGCAAACTTTTGTGGGTAGCCCGCGCGGACCATGCCCACAATTACGATGGAGCCGATGGCTGCCACAGTCGCAGGGGATGAACCTGATACCGCAGCAAACAGCATACAGGCCATCACAGAGGCCATGGCGAGGCCGCCACGAATGTGGCCGACACTGTCCATGGCAAATTCAATGATTCGCCGTGCTACCCCGCCGGTGGAGAGGAAGGCTGACGACAGAATAAAGAAGGGGATCGCAAGCAGTGTGTAATGCTCTGAGGTGGCTTCATAGAGCTTCAGGGCCACCGACGCCAAAGAGTCATTGGAAAACAGCAATATGGTCAGCATGCTCGAAAATCCCAGCGCGATGGCGATGGGCATGCCCAGCAACATGCACAGGAACAGAGTTAAAAACAGCGTGGCTATGGTCATGACTTGGCTCCGTCATTGTTCTTGTCGTTGGCGCCCGACTGCTCGTCAGCCAGGTGCATGCTTTCTTTGGCTTCGTCATGGAAGCTGAATCCGTTGGACGTGCCACGGAAAATGGCCGCAGCCAGTTCAAGAAAGCGCCAGGTCAACATCATGAATCCCAAGATCAGAATGCTTTGGCTTATCCAAAGGGGAATGGCGGGGTCTTCGGGGTCGATACGCATCACCTCCCAGGCAAAGTCTTCGCTCATTTGGTTCATCAGCACCGAGGGCACGTCCAAATCTTCCATGCCAATGCCGATGTGATAAATTTGCGACAGATAGTCCCAGGTACCCTTAAGGAACATGGCGCAGTAAATCAGGCAGATACTGACGGCAAGCAGCGCCGATATACGCCGGGCGCCCGGCTTGAGTTTTTTGACAAAGGCATCCACGCCGATATGGGCGCCCACTTTGATGCCATAGGACATGCCAAAGAGCACAAACCAGCCACAAATGGTGAGTGTCAGCTCCTGGATCCACAAAAAGCCGGTATTAAAGAAAAATCGGGCAATGACCTCCATGAATACCAGCAACGTCATGAGGGTGATAAGAAGGTTAAGTACGCCTTCTTCAAAGTAACCAAAAATACGAGAAATCACTGATGCTCTCCCCGGAATATCTGCACCGTCCCTGTGGCAGCGTCATCCCTGGTTATTGAGTGACAAAAGTGGGGCACCTGGGTGCCCCACACGGGCTTAGCGCTGGTTGGCAGATTCAGCGGCTTCAATCAGGTCTTTACCAATTTTGTCTTCAAACTGTGACCATACCGGACGCATGGCATTGACCCAGGCCTGACGTTGCTCAGGAGTCAGTGTCACCAGTTCAACACGCTTGGAGTCCAGAATAAGCTGACGGTCTTCGTTGGCTTTTTCCAACGCCAGTTTGTTACCCAGAGCAACAGCTTCGTCCATTGACTGCTTGATGATGTCACGTTTGTCCTTGGGCAGGCTTCTCCAGAAGGTTTCAGAGGTCACCAGCATATAATCGAGCACCCCGTGATTACTCTCGGTGATGTGCGTTTGTACTTCGTAAAACTTTTTGGAATAGATATTGGACCAGGTGTTTTCCTGACCATCGATGGCCCGGGTTTGCAGCAGGGTAAAGACTTCGGAGAAAGGCTTTTTCACCGGGATGGCGCCGACAGCTTCAAACTGCGCTGCAATCACGTCTGACGGCATGATGCGGAATTTTTTACCGGCCGCATCGCCCGGCAGAGACAGGGCGTTGTTGGCTGAGAACTGCTTCATGCCATTGTGCAGATACCCCAAACCCACGAGACCCTTACGGCTCATGGAGTTCAGCAGTTGCTGACCGGCTTCGCTTTGTTGGAAACGGTCCACCGCATCCATGTCTTCAAACAGGAAGGGCAGATCGAATACCTGCAGCTTTTTGGTGTAACGTTCGAACTTGGACAGAGATGGAGCCACCAGTTGTACGTCATTCAACAGCAGCGCCGCCAGTTCGTTGTTGTCACCAAAGAGTTGTGAGTTGGGAAATACACTCACCTTGTACTCACCTGGCAGGCGGCTTTCTACCAGCTCTTTGAACTTGAGCGCCATCTGGCCTTTGGGGGTGTTTTCCGCCACCACGTGAGAAAACTTGATTTCCACCGGCTCGGCGGCGGCACCAAAGCTGAATCCCAGCACGGTTGCCAACAGACTGGCCTTGCCGAGGGTAAAGAGTGATTGCAGGGTCGCTGGTTTTGATACTTTCATGTTGAATTCCCTTGAGTTGTTATTGCGTATCTTTCCTCGGGATACAGCAGTGATGTCCCTTGAGGTCTGTTAAAGACAAGGCAAAGAGTAGGCCAATGTGGTTAACATTGCTTTAACTCCTTGGTAATAAAGCGGTTAAATCAGTGATCCGTCGCACGTAGTGGGAGAGGGTGGGTGAGCTGCCGCTCACACTAATATCCTGAATGGGTGGAAACCCACCCAAAGTGAGCATTGGATAGCCGTGCCGGCACCTGCCTAAAGGTGGGCTTATCTTGGGGGAGAGAGGTGTTTTTGTACGGCATCACTTGGCAGCAGTTCGAGGTGTCCGCGCTCGTCAAAGTACCAGCCATTAATAAACCCTTTTTGGCGCATGGCCATCAGGTTATGCATGACCTCTCTGGCTTCTTTGAGCGCAGTATCCTGATCGCAGCCGTGCAGGCGCTTGAGATAGGCGGCGATACTGTCCAGCGACGCGGATTGACTGACGTTGGCCATGGGATATTCCTGTCATTATCTTCACTGAGCATAGAATAAAAGTACTGACAGCCCTAAACGGGGCTCAGTTTATTCTTGAATAAGAAGCGCGGGTTTCATGCCATGAAGTTTTGAGTCCCCCTTTATAGCGACCCATTACCCGGCATGTGCCCATTTTCCATCGGCCCAATACACTGGTAGAATACCGCCACTTTGACCCTTAAGGCCCAATGGCCCTTTGCTAATAGGTTAGTGTCCCCTATGACTGTAAAAACCCGTTTTGCTCCCAGCCCCACTGGATTCCTGCACGTCGGTGGTGCCCGTACCGCGCTGTATTCCTGGCTCCATGCCCGCGCCAATCAGGGTGAGTTTGTGCTGCGTATCGAAGATACCGACCTTGAACGTTCAACTCAGGAAGCGGTAGACGCCATTTTGGAAGGGATGGAGTGGCTTAACCTTAACTGGGATGAGGGTCCTTATTACCAGACCAAGCGTTTTGACCGTTACAACGAAATTATCGACCAAATGCTCAAGGCCGGTACTGCATACAAGTGTTACTGCTCCAAAGAGCGTCTGGAAGCCGTTCGCGAAGAACAGGCCGCCAAGGGCGAGCGTCAGAAGTATGATGGTTGCTGCCGCGGCGCTGCCCCACGTGCCGAAGGTGAGCCCCATGTGGTGCGCTTCCTGAACCCTCAGGGCGGCAGTGTTGTGTTTGATGACCACGTGCGTGGTCGCATCGAGATTGCCAACGAAGAGCTGGATGACCTTATCATTCGCCGCACCGACGGCAGCCCTACTTACAACTTCTGCGTGGTGGTTGACGATTGGGACATGGGCATTACCCACGTGGTGCGCGGTGAAGACCATATCAACAACACTCCGCGCCAGATCAACATTCTCAAAGCGCTCGGTGCGCCTATTCCTGAATATGCCCACGTTTCCATGATCCTGGGTGATGATGGTGCCAAGCTGTCCAAGCGCCACGGCGCTGTGAGTGTGATGCAGTACCGTGACGATGGTTACCTGCCGGAAGCCTTGCTGAACTATTTGGTGCGTCTGGGCTGGTCCCATGGCGATCAGGAAATCTTCTCCATGGATGAATTGGTAGAGTTTTTCCGTCTCGATGACATCAACAAGGCGGCGTCTGCTTTTAACAGCGAAAAACTGCTGTGGCTGAACCAACACTATATTAAAGCACTGGATCCTGAATATGTGGCCAAGCACCTTGAGTGGCACATGAAAGACCAGGGTATTGATACCAGCAATGGTCCCGCACTTGCCGACGTGGTGACCGCGCTGTCTGAACGCGCCAAGACATTGAAAGAACTGGCTGCATCAAGCCGCTATTTCTATGAAGACTTCGAAGAGTTCGATGCTGAGCAAGCCAAGAAACATTTGCGTGGTGTGGCACTCGAGCCTTTGAAACTGGTTCAGCAGAAACTGGCTGCCTTGACCGAGTGGACACGTGAAGCGATTCATCAAGCCATTGAAGACACAGCAACTGAACTGGAAGTGGGTATGGGCAAAGTGGGCATGCCGCTGCGCGTTGCCGTGACCGGGGCAGGGCAGTCGCCTGGATTGGATATCACCCTGGAACTCATCGGAAAGGCCCGTTCTGAGCAAAGAATCTCCAAAGCGGTTGATTTTGTAGCAGATAGGATAAATTCCTAAAAAAGGCGTTGACACATTTTGGTGTGCTGCATAGAATGCGCCACGCAGTCGAGACACGGTGTCAGCAACGCTGGCAGCACACTCAAATGCAGTAAGAGAAGCATGGGGCTATAGCTCAGCTGGGAGAGCGCTTGCATGGCATGCAAGAGGTCCGCGGTTCGATCCCGCGTAGCTCCACCAAGTTTCTCTTGTCCGGGTCCCCTTCGTCTAGAGGCCTAGGACACCGCCCTTTCACGGCGGTAACAGGGGTTCGAATCCCCTAGGGGATGCCATTTTACTGAGTTTCGCAAAACCAGTGCTCGTCACCGAGGATAACAGTGGTCCGGGTCCCCTTCGTCTAGAGGCCTAGGACACCGCCCTTTCACGGCGGTAACAGGGGTTCGAATCCCCTAGGGGATGCCATTTTACTGAGTTTCGCAAAACCAGTGCTCGTCACCGAGGATAACAGTGGTCCGGGTCCCCTTCGTCTAGAGGCCTAGGACACCGCCCTTTCACGGCGGTAACAGGGGTTCGAATCCCCTAGGGGATGCCACATTTTCTGAAGTTTTTGCTAATTCAGCGAATATTTCGGGGCTATAGCTCAGCTGGGAGAGCGCTTGCATGGCATGCAAGAGGTCCGCGGTTCGATCCCGCGTAGCTCCACCAAATACGTAATCACGGCGTTAATCGTGAGTCCAGGGTACCCTTCGTACAGAGGACTGGGACACCGCCCTACTTTCTCTGGGTAGAAAGTAGGCAGTAACAGTGGTTCGAATCCTCCAGGGGATGCCACACTCTTTTAAGCGAGTCTAAACACTTAAGTCCAGGGTCCCCTTCGTCTAGAGGCCTAGGACACCGCCCTTTCACGGCGGTAACAGGGGTTCGAATCCCCTAGGGGATGCCACATTTTCTGAAGTTTTTGCCAGTTCAGCGAAGATTTCGGGGCTATAGCTCAGCTGGGAGAGCGCTTGCATGGCATGCAAGAGGTCCGCGGTTCGATCCCGCGTAGCTCCACCAAATACGTAATCACGGCGTTAATCGTGAGTCCAGTGTAACCTTCGTCAAGAGGGCTGGGACACCGCCCATTTTCTCTGGGTAGAGAGTCGGCGGTAACAGTGGTTCGAATCCTCCAGGGGATACCACACTCTTTTAAGCGAGTCTAAACACTTAAGTCCAGGGTCCCCTTCGTCTAGAGGCCTAGGACACCGCCCTTTCACGGCGGTAACAGGGGTTCGAATCCCCTAGGGGATGCCACATTTTTCGGGGTTATAGCTCAGCTGGGAGAGCGCTTGCATGGCATGCAAGAGGTCCGCGGTTCGATCCCGCGTAGCTCCACCAAATACGTAATCACGGCGTTAATCGTGAGCCCAGGGTCCCCTTCGTCTAGAGGCCTAGGACACCGCCCTTTCACGGCGGTAACAGGGGTTCGAATCCCCTAGGGGATGCCACATTTTTCGGGGTTATAGCTCAGCTGGGAGAGCGCTTGCATGGCATGCAAGAGGTCCGCGGTTCGATCCCGCGTAGCTCCACCACATTTAAAACCACCCATAGGGTGGTTTTTTGTTTTCTGGTGTGGATGTTTCGCTCTTACTCCCCATAGATCAAGTCCATAACTGTCGTTTCCTCACAGTCCTGAATGACAGCCTTAAATCAGTTAATGCGCGTAAGCGTGCCACCTGCTGTTTATAGTGCTTTGTATAATCAACGAGATACTTAATTCAGGCCCCGGCCTGTCAGTTAGTCCTGTCATACTCTTCAATGTCGCGATTCTTTAAACCGCAAATCTGAGCGGGGCATGTTGAGCGTGAGCTGATAACCCGTGCCTGAACTCGGGAAGGAAAACACATAAGCGAAGATAGGCAATAAAAAAGGGCACAATTGCTTAGTGCCCTTTTATTGAGTGGATAAAGGCTACTCAGTCCCGAGGAAACCACCGGTCTGGTGCGCCCACAGCTGAGCGTAAATGCCGCCGTGAGCCACCAGCTCCTTATGGCTGCCTTGCTCAACGACTTTACCTTCATCGAGTACTATAAGCCTGTCCATGGCGGCGATGGTCGATAAACGGTGGGCAATGGCAATCACAGTTTTACCTTCCATCAACTGGTACAGACTTTCCTGAATGGCCGCTTCCACTTCAGAGTCCAATGCCGAGGTGGCTTCGTCCAAGATCAAAATAGGCGCATCCTTAAGCAGTACACGGGCGATGGCGATACGCTGGCGCTGTCCGCCGGAGAGTTTAACACCACGTTCGCCCACCATGGCATCCAACCCATGGTTGCCGGAGGGGTCGCTCAGCTGCTCAATAAATTCCCGCGCCTGTGCCCTGTCGATAGCCTTATTCAGTTCTTCCTCTGTCGCATCCGGGCGGCCGTAGAGAATATTTTCCCGAATAGTGCGGTGCAGCAAAGAGGTGTCCTGGGTGACCATACCTATGTGCGCCCGCAGAGAATCCTGGGTTACCGCATGTATGGGCTGGCCGTCGATAAGTATTTCGCCGCGCTCCACATCATAAAAGCGCATCAACAGATTCACCATGGTGGATTTTCCTGCGCCCGAACGGCCCACGAGTCCCACTTTTTCACCGGGGCGAATATTGAGCTCCAGTCCGTCAATCACGCCGCTGCCTTCGCCATAATGAAAGCTCACGTCGTTGTAGTGAATTGCCCCTTTGCTCACCTGCAGCGCCTTGGCGTTCGGTGCGTCTTCAATCTGAGTGGGTTTGGAGAGGGTATTCATACCATCCACCACAGTGCCGATGTTTTCAAACAGGGAGCTTACTTCCCACATGATCCACTGACTCATACCATTGAGACGCAGCGCCAAACTCACGGCAATGGCGATAGCTCCTATGGTGATGGCCTGCTCGGTCCACAGCACTATGGCAATCGCCGCCACGGCAAACACCAGCATATAGTTGATGATCTGCACACTGACGTTAAGCCCGGTCACCAAACGCATTTGCCGGTATACGGTGTCCAGAAATCCGCCCATGGCATCGCGGGCATAGTCAGCTTCTCTTTGGGTATGGGAAAAGAGCTTCACGGTGGAAATATTGGTGTAACTGTCGACAATGCGACCTGTCATGGTCGAGCGGGCATCTGCCTGCTCTGTTGACACCCGTTTCAATCTGGGAATGAAATACCATTGCAATGCTACGTAAAAACAAAGCCATACCAGCATCGGCAGCATGAGTCGCCAGTCGCTTTGTGCGATGATCACCAGCATCGAGGTGAAATACACCAGGATATACACGGCGACATCCAGCAGTTTCATGACGGTTTCACGTACCGCAAGCGCCGACTGCATGACTTTGGTGGCAATCCTGCCGGCAAATTCATTCTGATAGAACCCTATGCTTTGTCTCAGCAGGTAACGGTGAGCCAGCCAGCGAATGGACATGGGATAGTTGCCAAGCAGACTCTGATACGCAATCAATGCGTGCAGCAGCACCAACAAGGGGATTGCCACCAGCACCAGCAAGGTCATGCCAAGCAGTGTTTTGCCTTCGTCCTGCAGCAGAGTTGCTGGGTCCTTATTCACCAGCCAATCCACCAGTTGCCCCATAAAACCAAACAGCGATACTTCAAGTGCCGCAAGCAGCGCTGTCAGAAGTGACATGCAGATGAGTGGCACTTCAAATCCGCGCGTGTAGTGGCGGCAAAAAGCGAATAAGCCGGATGGCGGTTTGGTTGCGTTCGCGTCAGGTAACGCGGTCGTCCAGCGTTCAAAGAGTTGAAAGAGCTTAATCATAATTCTTGGATTCCATTAACAATCGCCACAGCATATCCCAATTAGGGTAGGGGTGATTGTTAATTTCTGTTTCAGACTATGCTTATTTTCGACAGGTAAGCGGAAAGGGGAGAGGGGATTCGGGTTGAGGGCCGATTTCCGCTGGTTGATGCCCCCGGGCTCGGGTAAAGTGATTTTACTCTCACTCTAGACAGGTTTAGCCGTGTTCCAGCAATTGCCCTCGGCGGAAATTTGCCAACGGGCGCGCCTTAGCCGCGACGCCCGCTTCGACGGACTGTTTTTCACCGGTGTTTTTTCCACCGGGATTTATTGTCGCCCCATTTGCCCGGCCACAGCCCCAAAAGAGGAAAACGTACGCTATTTCGCGTCTGCCCTGGCGGCTGCGGCAGCGGGGTTGCGCCCGTGCCTCAGATGCCGTCCCGAATCGGCTCCCGGCTCGTCGCCATGGCGTGGCACGGCAACGACCCTGACCAGAGCCATGGCGCTTATAGATGCGGGGGCGTTGAATGCGACCGACGAACATACATCCGAGCAGGCTCAAACTCAGGCTCAGGCCATGGAAGCGCTCGCCGGGCGTGTGGGCGTTGGCAGCCGCTATCTGCGAAAATTGTTTTGTGAGCACCTGGGTATGTCGCCCAAAGCCTTTGGGGATTATCGCCGTTTGCTGCTGGCCAAAGCACTCCTGCATCAAACGTCGTTGCCCATCACGGATGTAGCCTTTGCGGCTGGGTTCGGCTCGGTGAGGCGATTCAATGAGGTATTCCGCGAACGCCTTGCGTTAACGCCAAGCGCCATCCGGGCCGCCAGCAAGGTAAAGGATGCTGGCATTCGACTTAATTTAAGTTTCAGGCCCCCTTACGACTTTATGCAGCTCAGGGCCTTTTTTATGGCAAGGGCGATTCCCGGCGCCGAATGGTTTTCTAACGATGCAGGCGAGGCCTGCTATGGTCGTACTCTAAGGGTTGCTGGTGACGCTGGCTGGTTTGAGGCTTGTTTGCAGGCGGGCAAAAATGCCTTGGCGGTTACCATCTACCCGGGAGGGCGTGTCAGTGCGCTCAGCCAATGGCTGGCCGAAATCAAGCGGGTGCTGGATGTGGACGCCAATCTCTCGCTCATTCATGAGCATATTCAAGCGCCCATGCCTGATGGCGTGGTACTCAATACCATGACATTACCGGGCGCCGGCAGTTTTTTTGAGGCCGCGTGCCGTGCGGTGCTCGGGCAACAGGTGAGTCTTGCTCAGGCGACGAGGCTCCTGGGCTTGTTGACAGACGAAACATCAGACGAGGTTGAACTTGGCGGCAGACGCTGCCGGGTTTTTCCCACCGCGGAACAAGTGGCGTCGGCCACGCTCGAAAGTTTGAAAATGCCGGGGAGCAGAAAAAAGGCGCTGTTGGAGATGGCAGCGCTCTTTAGCCGATCCCCCCAACCGGACGATGCAGCCTTGCTTGGTGTTAAAGGGATTGGTCCCTGGACGGTCAGCTATGCCCGTATGAGGGGGTTGTCGGATCCGGATATTTTGCTCGCGGGCGATCTGGTCGTGAAGCAAAAGCTTAAAGCCATGGGGTGGGCAAAGGCGCCTGATACTCTCATGGGGCAGGTTTCGCCCTGGGGCAGTTATCTGACGTTGGCGCTGTGGCACACTGATCTCTGATTAACCAGTGCAGTGAGACCTGACAGTGTCCGTGTGGCAGTGAGCCTGAGCAGTTTTCCAAAAGCCGGACTGTTCGAAACGAATTGACGATAAAAGAGACACTATGATGCGAGTAACCAATGATTGCAGCGAGCTGATTTCTGCCGCCCCAATGGCCGCAAGCTGTACACTGGAATCCCCCGTTGGTACCCTCTGGTTGGGAGCAAGCGCGAATGGGTTGATGTGTTTGAAGGTTGCCCCCCTTAGGGATGAGCTTGCATGCCCATCAGCGTCAGCGGCGAGCCGGGCTGAAGGACATTTGAATGCTGCCTGCACGCAGCTTATGGAGTTCTTTGCGGGTAAACGCCATCAATTTGATTTGGCGCTTGCACCAAAAGGCACTGAGTTTCAGCGGGCAGTATGGCAGGCGCTTTTGGCCCTTCCCTTTGGCGAAACGGCCAGTTACTCCGAGATAGCACTTCAAATTAACCGGCCAACGGCGGTGCGGGCAGTTGGGGCGGCCAATGGGGCCAATCCGGTGGCCATCATCATTCCCTGTCATAGGGTGATAGGCAAGGGGGGCACACTGACCGGATACGCTTGGGGGCTCGAAATGAAGGCAAGTCTGCTTCGACTCGAGTCCTGCGTGCTGCCATTGTTGTAGTTCCGTCGATAAAAATACTGCGCTCAATCAAGTCCCGCAAAGCCCGGCCTCTGGCATAATGTTCCAAACAACCTGAGAGGGGACTTGCATGAAACACCTGTTTTGGATGGTTGAAGGGGTACTTGCCGGACGCTGTGGCCCTTGTTGTCAGCCCTGGGACCCGGGTGAACTCAAAGAAAACGGTATAGGTGCAGTGGTGAGCCTGTCCGACGATGCGGGCGATACCGAAGCACTGGCCAACGCAGGTATTGCCCATTTGCATCGACCCATTACGCGGAATGTACCGCCTCTGGAGCAAGACGTCGTGCTTGCGAGTCAGACCATTCGTGAGGCGCTCACGTGGGTCATGGAGATGGAAGATGCACAAACCCCTGTGCTCGTGCACTGTGCCCTCGGCAATGACAGAACTGGCTTGCTGATGGCTGCCTATCTGATGGCGATGGGAGCCGCCCCCGTGCATGCGGTCAGTCAGGTACGCAGCCTCAGGGAACAGGCCTTTACCGCTGAAGGTTGGGATCAATTGGTTTACGACGTGTTATATTCAATGCAGAATGAATCCAATTGAAAGCAAAAGGAATTCAACCGTATGCCCCAGCGTGTTCCATGGCGTTCATTTTGCCTGATGATCCTTGGGAGTGTCTCACTCGGAGGTTGCAGCAGCATGCCCGAGCTGAAAGATGCACCGCGGACTTACAAGCTTACGTCTGCGCCGGATAGCCTGATAGCCGGATATCTGGCGGAGCCGCTGGCGAGCCATCCGGGGCAGAGTGGTGTTTTGCCGCTGTTTGAGGGCCTTGACGCCATGGTGGCCAGGCTGGCGTTGATAAAGTCTGCCGAGGCCAGCATTGATTTGCAGTACTACATCTTTCGCAACGATGACACCGGACGTTTACTGGCCTGGCAATTGCTGGATGCGGCAGACCGTGGTGTAAGGGTGCGTCTGTTACTGGATGATACCGCCAGCGTCAATATCGACAGGCAACTGGCTGTGATGGCAAGCCACCCTAATGTGTTCGTCAGGCTGTATAATCCTTCGTCTCATCGCACCCTCAGAGCCTTGTCTTTTGCCACCGATTTTGGCCGCATGAATCATCGCATGCACAATAAATCGCTCACGGTGGATAATCGCCTCAGTGTGGTCGGGGGGCGCAACATCGGCAACGAGTACTTTTCCAACGATGAAGAGCTGGAGTTTGGCGATCTCGACCTGCTGCTGACCGGTCCGGTAGTGGAGCAGGTATCGGATCAATTTGATGCCTACTGGAATGGCAGCGAGACCTACCCGGTCGAGCTCTTGGCCGAGTATCAGGTAAAATCCGATGATTTGGCGGGGTTGTATCGCGAAATTGCCAACCAGAAACGCCAACTCGAAGAGCATCCCTATATTCAACGCCTGACAAAATCCCCATTGCTCAGGCACATGGCGGACAATCGTATTGAATGGTTTTGGGGGGAGGCGAGAGTTTTTGTCGATCCTCCCGACAAGCGAGAGGGACAGGCTGAAGCCTGGATGATAGCGCCCCTGCTGGGGGAGTTTCATCAAACCAGGGACAGCCTGGTAATCATTTCGCCCTACTTTGTGCCCTCGGCAGAGGGTGTCAGGTTGCTAAGCGGCCTTGCCAAGCGAGGTGTTGAGGTGTCTGTGATTACCAACAGTCTGGCTGCCACCGACGTGCTGGCGGTTCATTCGGGTTATAAGGGGTATCGTGAGGCGCTCCTGCGTGCCGGGGTATCCCTTTATGAAGTGAAGGCAACCGGCAAGAGTCCCAGTCACTCCTGGAAAGGGAGCTCCCGGTCCAGTTTGCATGCCAAGAGCTTTTTATTCGACAATGACAGGCTTTTTGTCGGCTCCTTTAATTTTGATCCGCGCTCAGCCTGGCTCAATACTGAAATGGGAGTCATGGTGGAACAGGGTGAACTGAATCAGCAAATTCGTTCCTGGCTGCCACGTTTTTTAACCAACAACACCTACCAGGTGAAGCTCGGCAAGGACGGCCTATACTGGCATGAACTCAGCTCAGGTAAAGATATTTATGCCGAGCCCCAGGCTGGATTTTGGCGCCGTTTCATGGCCGATGTGCTGGCGCTGTTTCCACTGGAATCCCAGCTTTAATCCTGTGAAGGGGAACTATGAAGAGTAAAGCCAATCAATCCCAGGGTCTGCTGCTGTTTCATTTGAGTCGCTCGCAGCTGTTTGCCATGGGCACCCTGAAAATCCGTGAGCTGGTGCCATACACCCATCTGAATGCGCTGCCTCAGTCGCATCCGGCAGTGCTTGGCACGGCCACCGTCCGCGGCCAGACCATTTCCGTTATCGATATGGCTGCCGCCGTAGGCTATCCGCCGGTGACCGACGAAGAGCGCAGCAAGTGTTTTATCATTATCACCGATTGCCAGCGGATGTTGATTGGCTTTTTGGTGCGCGGCATCGACAAAATCATCGAGTGTAATTGGCGCGATATTCTGTCGCCTCCCGACAATTTGGGCCGCAATGCCTTTTTAACCGGTGTCACCCGCTATCAGGACAAACTGGTGCAGCTGTTGGATGTGGAGTTGCTGCTGTCTAAAATCTTCCCCATCAAGGAAGATAAACGCATCGGTATCCTCACCGATGTGCAGCGTGAACAGCTCAAACCCATGAATATTCTGCTGGTGGACGACTCCAAAGTGGCGCGAAAGCAGCTATCCGATGCTTTGGATGCCATCAATATCAGCTACAGAGTGGCATCAAACGGCCGTGACGCGCTGGACATGATGAGCCAGAGTGCCGATGAAAAACGGCCCGTGGACATACTGGTCAGTGATATCGAAATGCCGGGGCTCGACGGCTATGAACTGGCGTTTGAAGTGAAAAACGATACGGCGCTGGCCTCGGCTTACATCATTTTGCATACGTCGCTCTCCAGTGAAATCAGCGTTAGTCAGGCCAAGCAGGTTGGCGCCGACGAGGCGCTTACCAAGTTTGATGCCCAAGAGTTGATTTCAGCCATGCTCAGGGGCGTAGAGCGCAAGTCCAGTCCACAAAGTTGATGTTTTTGTTGGCTGCTTGAAAGCAATTTGACCTCAACAGCCCACCATACCGCCAAATGCAGCGGCTTTGCTGGACAAAGCCTCTGCTTTTAGATACAACCCAAAGCCGGGATGCAAAGTCCTTAAGGCCCCTGTGGCCCATAACGATAACAACGACAGGTCAAGTCATGAGTACTGAAAAATCATTGCTGGCAAATGCTGCCGGTGGCAGCCTGGTGCTGCAAATTTTCGTGGGGATCATTGCCGGTGTGGCGCTCGCCGGATTCAGCCCTGACGCTGCCAATCAGGTGGCCTTCCTTGGGGATCTCTTTGTGGGTGCACTCAAAGCCATCGCACCTGTGTTGGTGTTTGTGCTGGTGGCATCGTCAATCGCCAATCAGGTGTCTGGTGCGCAAACCAACATGCGTCCCATCATCCTGCTATATCTCGTTGGCACCTTTGCCGCAGCCCTGACTGCCGTTCTGATGAGCTTTGCCTTTCCTACCAGTCTTGTGCTGATTGACGCAGCTGCGGGTGCCAACCCGCCGGAGGGAATAGGTCAGGTGCTCAACACCTTGCTGTTCAAACTGGTGGATAACCCGGTCAATGCCCTTATCAATGCCAACTATATTGGGCTCCTCGCCTGGGGTGTGGGCTTGGGTATCGTGCTGCGTCACGCGAGTAGCAGTACCAAAACCGTGCTGCATGATGTCAGCCATGGGGTGTCTCAGTTGGTGCGCTTTGTTATCCGCCTGGCGCCTATCGGTATTTTTGGTCTGGTGGCTGCCACTATCGCGCAAACCGGCTTTGACGCCCTGACGGCCTATGCCCGATTGCTCGGCGTATTGCTTGGCGCCATGGCAGTGATAGCCTTTGTGGTTAACCCGCTGATTGTATTTTTGAAAATTCGTCGCAACCCCTATCCCCTGGTGTTCAAGTGCCTGCGTGAGAGCGGAGTCACGGCATTTTTTACCCGATCCAGTGCAGCCAACATTCCGGTGAACATGGCGTTGTGTGAGCGTTTGAAGCTGCACGAAGACACTTATTCAGTGTCTATTCCGCTCGGTGCCACCATCAACATGGCTGGAGCGGCCATTACCATCACTGTGCTGACCCTGGCGGCCGTACACACATTGGGTATCGAAGTCGATTTGGCCACTGCGCTGCTGCTCAGTGTTATCGCGGCTGTTTCAGCCTGCGGCGCGTCCGGCGTGGCCGGTGGCTCCTTGCTGCTTATCCCGCTGGCGTGTTCTTTGTTTGGCATCTCCAACGATATCGCGATGCAGGTAGTGGCCGTAGGCTTTACCATAGGCGTTATCCAGGACAGTGCCGAGACTGCACTGAACAGTTCCACTGACGTGCTCTTTACCGCAGCGGCCTGTGAAGCGGCAGAGCGCAAAGCCTAAGCTGCTATAAATGACAAATGGCTGAAAAAGCGGCAGTATTAAGATACTGCCGCTTTTTTATTGTCAGCGAGAAAGCTCCCGGGAGGTCACAAATGCGACTGGTGGATTTTACTGCGCTGGACAGCACCAGAGATTGGTACAGTGTGACCGACACTCTTATGGGGGGCTTGTCCCGTGCTCAATTGCAAGCATCGCCCAAGGGCCATGGATTGTTCACCGGATATATCTCTCATGCCAATGGCGGTGGTTTTGCGTCTGTCTATCTGGACTTTGAGCCGAGGGATGTGAGCGCCTTTCAGGGTGTAGAGCTTGAGATAGCCGCGCCTGAGCGTGCCTTTAAAGTGAACCTGAAAGACACACATAGTGGCGATCGCCATGTTTATCAGGCGCCGCTGGGAGACACCTATGCAGGGCAGGGACTTTGGCGACGTTACCGCATTCCCTTCACCCGCTTCGTGGCAATGCGACGTGGCCTGACTGTGACGGCGCCGCGACTGGATTTGTTTCGGCTGCAGAGCCTCGGATTGGTGGCTGGCGGTGGGGCTGAAGGCAAATTCCAGTTACCGGTGCGCAGCATCTCCTTTTATAACGCGTAACCACACAACGTTTAACCAAGTAGCAGAGCTAACCTGAGTCTTTTGGGATGTCGGGTGTAACACGCTCTTCGCTCTACTCGGCCCACCACTCTCCCTCCGTTACCTAGCTACATCTGTGCCCCAATGGCATTCCCAACATCAAATTCCTGCAACTCTCTCCATACTTAAGTAAAGTATGAATTTCGCATAAATAGTGATTAAGCTCGCGTTTTTATTTTTTGCTTGGGTTACACTGCCCACAAAGAATGCAGCAAAATTCAAATATGGATTTTCACTGATTTTTATCTTATTGGTTACGGTTTTTTAACCTCTGAGTGGGGTTTCGGGAGAAAAGGTTTCATGGCGTCTATGCTGAATGCAGCAGCAATTTTCGGAATGTTTGGTGCAGATCAAAATGTGCATAGGGATTCAACTGTATCAGCGTTCGAAAAGCGTCGGCGTCTTATCGGGCGGGAGGCAGATATGAGTGTACGTGAGTTGGTTGGCCGTTGGGTTGATGAACGACCAGAGCTGGGGGACAGCCTGTCTTTGTATAAAGAGTCTGGCAGGTACTTTCTGGAAACCTGGTTCAGCGATGGTTGTCACAGCCGTGATGAAATGACGGTAACGCCCCAGGCTGAAGGTCTTCGTCTGGATGATGTTGGTGGCAACTTTTTCGGTGAGTTTTTTGTGGTCACCGAGGCGGGGCTGGAGTTCCACAACTTCCGCGGTTGCTTCTACCGGGCGCCGGTCAGCGAAGAGACATTGGTCGCCTGAAAGACGTTTATCGTCCGTTGCTTAAAAGGGCGCACGGCTGATAAAGGTCATAGGCTTGCCTGACCAGGGGTGTTTGAAGCTGAGCCGCTCTGCGTGCAAGCAGAGCCTCGGCCGTGCACCTGCTACCTTACCTGTACCAAATGCCTGGGTTCTGCCATAGAAATCGTCCCCCAGAATGGGATGCCCAATCGCCAGCATATGAACCCGTAGCTGATGGGTTCGACCGGTTTCGGGTTCCAAAGCCACCAGGGTTGAACCCTCGCGCCGCTCGATTACCCGATAATGTGTTACTGCCGGACGGCCTTCTGCTTTGTCCACCTTTTGCCAGGGTGGGTTGTTTCTGTCTTTGCCAAGGGGGAGGTTAATGGTGCCTTCATCCTGCTCTATGAGCCCTGCGACTTCCGCAAGATAGCGCTTTTCAGTTTCACGATGTTGAAACTGGGTCTTTAGATTGGACTCAGCCTTTTTGCTGCGGGCAAACACCATGATGCCCGATGTGGCGCAATCCAGGCGATGAACCAAAATTGCCTCTGGATAGAGCTTGCACAAGCGGGTAATGGCGCTGTCGTGGGTATGTGCTGCCATGCCGGGGTTCGACAGCAGGCCCGATGGCTTATTGATGATGATGAGGTTACGGTCGATATAGCGAATATCGAGCCAGGGGACTGCCGGGGGCTGGTAGTCAAAAATCTCCATCAGGCTTCCTTCGTTGGCGCACACTTGGGGTTAAGTGGGCGCATTCTACGAATTTTCAACGGCTATTGCAGCTGTTCGGTGAGGAAAAGCCGAGCTCTTAAAGCAGGTTCTGTGCTCACGCCACGGGTGACAAAGCGCACTTCGCCCCTGGCATCCACCACATACAGGGACGGAAATCCGCTTACGCCGAAGTGCTGGGTGAGCGTGCCCTTGTCATTGAGGGCGTCGAAGCCATAGCCTTTGGCTTTGAGGAAGGCTCTCACGTTCGCATCGCTGCCCGAGTCGGCGGCGATAGCGAGCACCGGATAATCCGTGGCAATATTGTCAACCGCAGGTGAGGTGAGTTTGCACGCGCCGCACCACTCGGCAAAGAAGTATACCAGGGTGGGTTTGCCTGTGGCGGATGGCAAGGACAAGCTTGTGCCCTTTACACCTTTGCTGGCAATGACCGGTGCGGTGTCTTTGAGCATATCTTTTTGAAAATAAGCTGAAATACCGTAAAAAAGCCCGATGGCAATCAGAGCTTCCAGCAACAGACGTTTGGCTTTACTGCGCGGTGCGGGGGCGTCATTCATTTACAGGTATTGCTCTGGTGTGGTGCGGGCCAGACGTCTTGAGTAAGCCATCAGCTGCGGATACAGGGTGCGAAAGGCAATCTCCAGTTCCACGTCGAGTTGCTCAACCGCCGCTTCGGCGCCATCGAAAATCTCGGGGCGGGATAATCTTCGCCGAACACCGGCAATGGCCGCGTTGATGCCGCTGCGGCTCCCATAAGCGCCCAACCAGTTTTCATCACACATTCTGGGGGCGATGGCGGCAAGCTTTGGCGGCAAATGGTCACAGGTGCGAAGCACATCGTAGGCACGCTGACAGAAGATATCGAGAGGCTCATGGTGATATTCTTCCCAGTCCAGCGCCAGACGATGATCGAAACCCAAATCAATCAGTAAGGGGGCTGCACGGCTTAAATGCCGGGGAAATTTACCCAGCATTTCTTTGAAAATTTCATGCTCATCTGTGATTTTGTCGATTTGCCGGTGCAACCACAATCCCTGTTGCAACGGTTTGGTGAACTGGTCGATGGGGCCTTTGGCAAAATCGCCTGCAAGGTTGGCCGCGAGGCTGGTTTGGCTGATATCCGCCAGGTGCAAGTGTGCTAGAAAGTTCATATTTTGGGCTTGGTGTGGCGTGAGGGTTCAAGGTATCATGACCATTGATGTCCAGGAAACCCCAATCTTAATTCGCCGCAGAGTGAACGGGGCCTGAAGGAGGTGACATCCGTACCCAGAGTAACAGCCACCGGAGGATCATGGATGATGTGGAAATGGTTTACCCGCGTCTTTGGCATATTGATGCCGAGTCAAATTCGCCAGCCAGGCGAAATCTCCCGCAAATCCTTTAAACACAATAAGCCCCGCAAAAGAGTCGAGTTCGACATGCCCTGTGAGCAGTTGGACACCCGTTCCGGCACCCATATCCATGTCAACCAGGCTCAAAGGGATAAGCAAAGGTCCAAGTCGTCTTGATCTTGGCCGCCTGTCCCCCTAGACTACGCGCGTCTTTTGGCCATGGCTTGAGAGTTGTAGATGCGAGTAGCTGACTTTACCTTTGATCTTCCTGATGAACTGATTGCCCGCTATCCGATGCCAGAGCGCACTGCGTCGCGTCTGCTGCACCTGGATGGCCGCACAGGTGCCTTGGCCGATCGTCAGTTCACCGATATTCTGGCGCTGATTGAGCCGGGCGACTTGATGATTTTCAATAACACCCGGGTTATCCCTGCGCGTCTCTTTGGCCAGAAGGCCAGTGGCGGCAAACTGGAAATCCTGGTGGAGCGCATGCTGGATGACAAACGTATTCTCGCCCATGTGCGTTCATCCAAGTCCCCCAAGCCTGGGGCCGAAATCATCCTCGATGGCGGCTACAAAATGGTGATGGATGCCCGTCACGATGCGCTGTTTGAGCTGTCACTCAAGGACGATAAATCTATCCTCGAGGTGCTTGAAGCCGTGGGCCATATGCCGCTGCCCCCCTATATCGACCGCCCCGATGAAGATGCCGATAAAGAGCGCTACCAAACCGTGTATAACGAGCGCCCCGGCGCCGTGGCCGCGCCAACTGCGGGTCTGCACTTTGACGAAAAGATTCTGGCAGCCCTGAAAGAAAAAGGCGTGGATACAGCCTTTGTAACCCTGCACGTGGGAGCCGGTACCTTCCAGCCGGTGCGGGTCGACAACGTGCTCGAGCACAAGATGCACTCCGAGTGGGCCGAAGTTCCCGCCGATGTTGTTGAAAAAATCCGTGCCACCAAGGCCGCCGGTAAGCGGGTGATAGCCGTGGGCACGACCTCGGTACGTTCACTGGAAAGTGCTGCCAAAGCCAGCGAAGGTGAATTGCAGCCATTTTGCGGCGATACCGATATCTTTATTTATCCGGGCTTCGAGTTCAAAGTGGTGGACGCCATGGTCACCAATTTCCACCTGCCGGAGTCAACGCTTATCATGTTGGTGAGCGCCTTTGCCGGCTTTGATGAGGTGATTGGCGCCTATCGACACGCGGTTGAACAAAAATACCGCTTTTTCAGTTACGGCGATGCCATGTTTGTGACTAAAAAAGCCCCCTGAATGCGGTTTTTGATTTAAAATGCCTGCCCAACCATCTGGTTGGGCTTTTTTTTCGTGGGTGTTGCCTTGAAGCTGTCAGGGTGAGCCCCCATGTGAGCTTAATCGGCCGATAGGCCACTATGAGGTCAGACTGTTTCTCTGACGAGGTTATTATGAAATTTGAACTGATTACTACCCAGGGCCGGGCCCGTCGCGGCAGACTGGTATTCGAGCGTGGCACAGTGGAAACCCCGGCCTTTATGCCAGTGGGCACCTACGGCACCGTAAAAGGTATGACCCCGGAAGAAGTGCGTGCCACCGGCGCAGATATTCTGCTGGGCAACACCTTCCACCTGTGGCTGCGCCCCGGTGAAGAAATCATGCGCAAGCACGGCGACCTGCATGACTTTATGAACTGGCAGCGTCCCATTCTCACCGACTCGGGCGGATTCCAGGTATTCAGCCTTGGCGATATCCGTAAGATCACCGAAGAAGGGGTGCATTTCCGCTCGCCCATCAACGGCGAAAAGATTTTTATGGACGCCGAAAAGTCGATGCAAATCCAGCATTCGCTGGGCAGCGATGTCGTAATGATTTTTGATGAGTGCACGCCGTATCCGGCAACCCACGATGAGGCGCGTAAATCCATGCAGATGTCTCTGCGCTGGGCCAAGCGTTCCCGTGATGAGTTTGACCGCCTCGAAAACCCCAACTCACTGTTTGGGATTATTCAGGGCAGCGTGTACGAAGATTTGCGTGACGAGAGCCTTAAGGGGCTTTTGGACATTGGTTTTGACGGTTATGCCGTCGGTGGTCTGGCGGTGGGTGAGCCCAAGGAAGACATGCACAGAGTACTTGAGCATGTGTGTCCGCAAATCCCGGCCGACAAGCCACGCTATCTGATGGGGGTAGGTAAGCCAGAAGATCTGGTTGAAGGCGTGCGTCGTGGCGTTGACATGTTTGACTGTGTGATGCCAACCCGTAATGCCCGCAACGGTCATCTGTTTACCAGCGAAGGTGTTATCAAGATCCGCAACGCGCGTCATCGTGATGACACATCGCCACTGGATCCTAAATGTGACTGCTATACCTGCACCAATTATTCCCGTGCGTATTTGCATCATTTGGATCGTTGTAACGAAATCCTCGGAGCCAGGCTCAACACCATTCACAACCTGCGTTATTACCAAAGGTTGATGGCGGGTTTGCGCGGCGCCATTGAGACGGGTACATTAGACGCCTTTGTTGCGGACTTCTATACCAGCCAAGGGCGTGAAGTTCCTGAGTTAAAAGACTAACAATCAAGCAATAAGAAGAGAAAGCTATGTTTATTTCTAACGCGTATGCCAATGCAGCCGGTGCAGCACCTCAGGGTGGCGGTACCATGGAACTTGTGATCATGCTGGGCCTGTTTGGCCTGATCTTCTACTTTATGATCTTCCGTCCTCAGTCCAAGCGCGTCAAAGAGCACAAGGCTCTGATGTCTTCCCTGTCCAAGGGTGATGAAGTACTCACCAGCGGTGGCATCCTCGGTAAAATCGCCAAGATTACCGACGACAGCGACTACGTACTGCTGGCGCTGAACGACAGCACCAACATCACCATCAAAAAGGACTACATCGCAGCGGTATTGCCAAAAGGCTCTATCCAGTCCCTGTAAGCCAAGAGGGCGAAAGGCGTGCTAAATAAATACCCAATGTGGAAGAACATCATGGTGGTGCTGGTCATCGCCGTTGGTGGCTTCTATGCGCTGCCCAACCTGTTCGGCGAGGATCATGCCGTACAGGTCGTGGCTACCCGTGGTGCCGACGTGACAGCGACGACTCAGTCGAATGTGACCGAGGCCCTCACAGCCAAAGGCATTGGCATCAAGCGCTCTGAGCTTGAAAACGGTCAGTTGCTGGTGCGTGTGGCCAATGCGGAAGATCAGCTCACTGCCAAAGAAGCCATAGCCGATCTGCTGGGCGACAAGTACACGGTTGCACTCAACCTGGCACCGGCCACCCCCGAGTGGCTGGAGTCTGTTGGCGGCAGCCCCATGAAGCTGGGTCTTGACCTTCGCGGCGGTGTGCACTTCCTGATGGAAGTGGACATGAGCGAAGCCATCCGCAAGATGGAAGAGGCCAAGATTGCCGATTTTCGCAGCCAGCTTCGTGAAGAGCGTATTCGTTATGCCGGTGTACACCGCACTGTGCGCGGTATCGAAATCAAGTTCCGTGACGCCGAGACCCTGTCTCAGGCTGAGCGTTTCCTGAAGAGCCGTGGCAATGACATGGTGTTTTCGGACATATCCAGTGGCGACAACGTGGTGCTGCTCGCGGTGATGAGCGAGGCTTACCTCAAGCAAATTAAAGAGGAAGCCCTGCTGCAAAACATCACCACCATCCGTAACCGTGTTAACGAGCTGGGTGTGGCAGAGCCTGTGGTGCAGCGTCAGGGCGCTGAGCGCATCATCGTGGAACTTCCCGGCGTGCAGGACACTGCCCGCGCCAAGGAAATTCTGGGTGCGACTGCCTCCATTGAATTCCACATGGTGGACGAAAAAGCCGATGTGGCTGCTGCAGCCAATGGCCGTGTGCCTGCCGGTAGCGAGCTGTATCAGCGCCGCGAAGGCGGCCCTGTGGTGCTGAAGAAAGAAGTAATGCTGACCGGCGACCATATTACCGGCGCCCAGCCTTCTTTTGATGAATACAGCCGTCCACAGGTCGCTATTCAACTGGATGCCAAGGGTGGGGAAATTTTCTCCAACGTCACCAAGGACAACATCGGCAAGCCGATGGCGACCCTGTTCATTGAATATAAGGACAGCGGTGAGCGTAACCCCGATGGCAGCGTGAAAATGCGTAAAATCGAGGAAGTTATCTCGGTTGCCACCATTCAGGCACGCCTTGGCCGTAATTTTGTTATCACGGGTCTGACCCACAGCGAGTCGCAGAATCTGGCGCTCTTGCTGCGTGCCGGTGCCCTGATTGCTCCAGTGTCCATCGTGGAAGAACGCACCATTGGTCCAAGCCTGGGTGCAGAAAACATCGAAAACGGTTTGCAGGCGATGATTTGGGGTATGGCTGTGGTGCTGGCGTTTATGCTGGTTTACTACCGTGCCTTCGGTGTGATTGCCAACCTGGCCCTGTGCGCCAACCTCATCATGGTCGTGGGTGTGATGTCCATGATTCCGGGTGCAGTACTGACCCTGCCGGGTATTGCCGGTATGGTACTGACAGTGGGTATGGCGGTCGATGGCAACGTGCTGATTTACGAGCGTATTCGTGAAGAACTTCGTGCCGGTCGCAGCGTGCAGCAGGCTATCCATGAAGGTTACGGCAATGCTCTGTCGACCATTGCGGATGCCAACATCACTACCTTTATCACCGCGCTTATTCTGTTTGCGGTGGGCACAGGTGCGGTAAAAGGCTTCGCTGTGACTCTGATGATTGGTATCGCTACTTCTATGTTCACGGCTATCGTGGGCACCCGTGCGATTGTTAACGCCCTTTGGGGTGGCAAGCGCGTGAAGAAACTGTCGATTTGAGGGAGCCAATACCATGTTTCAGCTTTTAGATATCAAGGGCTCCATCAACTTCCTCAAGCACGCGCTGCCCATCAGTATCCTGTCTGCCATTTTGGTAGTGGGCTCACTGGTGTCGCTGGCGACCCGGGGCATTAACTGGGGCCTGGACTTTACCGGGGGCACCGTGGTGGAGATGGAATTCTCCAAACCGGCTAACCTGGAGACCCTGCGAAACAGCATGACCGAGCCCGAAGTGGCCGGCGCCGTGGTTCAGAACTTTGGTTCAAGCCGCGATGTGCTGGTGCGTCTGCAGGTGCGTGACGGCGTGAAGAGCGACGATCAGGTTCGCATCGTGATGGCTGAGGCCAAAAAGCTCGATGCAGACGTGACCCAGAAGCGGGTTGAATTCGTCGGTCCACAGGTGGGTAAGGAACTGGCAGAGCAGGGTGGCCTCGCGGTACTGGTGGCGCTTATCTGTATCCTTATTTACGTGTCTTTCCGCTTCGAGTGGCGTCTTGCCGCAGGTTCGGTGGCCGCACTGGCCCACGACGTTATCGTGACGCTCGGTGTGTTCTCTGTGCTGCAGCTGGAGTTCGACCTCACGGTTCTGGCGGGGCTTTTGACGGTAGTGGGTTACTCCCTCAACGATACCATCGTGGTATTTGACCGTATTCGTGAGAACTTCCTCAAGATGCGTAAGGGCAGTCCGGAAGAAGTGGTTAACACCTCTATCACCCAGACCATGAGCCGTACCATTATCACTACTGGTACCACGCTGATCACCGTTGTGGCACTGTTCCTCAAGGGCGGTACCCTGATTCACGGCTTTGCCACGGCGCTGCTGCTGGGTATTGTGGTGGGTACTTACTCGTCCATCTATGTGGCGAGTTATCTGGCCATCCGACTCGGTATCAACCGGGAGCACATGATGCCGGTAGAAGTGGAAAAAGAAGGCGCCGATCAGCCTTCCATCATGCCCTGAGGCCTGATGTCACTTGAAAAACCATCCTTCGGGGTGGTTTTTTTATGGTTCATTTTCGTGAATATTGAACAGCATGTTCTAAAAACGTTAACAATACCCGCTTTTCAGTGCTCGATTTTACGGCGATTTGTCGATAGCATGGGCTGGCCCGGGAGTGGGGCATACATCAAAAGAGACAGCAGTGGTTGTAGGAAAGTCCGATGGAACAACGTAAATGTTTATTGGCCGGTGGTAATTTGCTGCAGGCACACACCTGGAAAGGCCTGTTGCAGGTAGCTGGTATACAGGTTGAGCTAAGGGGTGAGGCCTTGCTCGGTGGTGTGGGTGAACTGCCGGTGGATCTGCAGAATGTGGAGTTGTGGGTCTATGAATCTGAGCTCGCCAAGGCTCAAAGCCAGCTGGACAGCCTGGGAGGCGACCGTCCCCAATGGCAATGTTTGCACTGCCATGAGATGAATGAAGCCAGCTTTGAGCTCTGTTGGCATTGTAGTTCAGAGCGCAGCGAAGCCCATAACTGAACTTGTCATGCTTCACTTGTGAAGCCCAGACCATAGCACTACACTGGTCGCAAAAGGGCATCATAAGGAATTCAAAATGCAGCATAATCCCGGATTTGTTGCCTTGGTTGAATCTATACTTCCCAAGGTCACCGAAATCACCGTTGAGGAGTATCAGGCTGACGACAGCTGGCAACTGCTCGACGTGCGTGAAGATCACGAATGGCTTAAAGACAGACTTCCCGGCGCCAGACACCTGGGCCGCGGCATTCTGGAACGGGATGTTGAAACCCGTTTCCCCGATAAATCGACCCCCTTGTTACTTTACTGCGGTGGCGGTTATCGCTCTGCATTGGCAGCCTATAATCTGCAGCTTATGGGGTACACCAAGGTGGCTTCCCTCGTAGGAGGCTACAAGGCCTGGGTTGCCCGTCAGCTGCCGTTGGTGACTGACTAGGACTGCCGATGCAATATTTCCCCCTGTTTGTTGATACACGAGACCGTTCGGTTCTGGTCGTGGGTGGCGGTGACGTTGCTGCCCGTAAGCTGGAACTGCTTTGTCGCACCGACGCACGGATCACCGTGATTGCCACTGAGGCCTGTGACGATATTCAGGCACTGAAACGCAGTGGCCGCGTTGTCCTCCATGAACGGCCCGTAAATGATGATGATATTTACGATTGGGATTTGCTTTACCTTGCCACCAATGATGAAGCCTTGAACATACGCCTCGCGGGTATCGCCCGCAGCCGGAGTATGTGGGCCAATGTGGTGGATAACCCGGCATATTGCGACTTTATCACGCCTTCCATTGTCGATCGTGGTCGCCTGGTGGTGGCCATCAGTACGGCAGGTGCCGCTCCTGTGTTTGCCAGAGACATTCGGGCACGCCTTGAAGCCTGGCTGCCGCCCTCACTGACGCCGCTGTTCGATTTTATTGCGGCGCGTCGGCAACAGGTGCAGGAAACCCTGGCCACTGTGCCCGCTCGTCGACGTTTCTGGGAGCGATTTTTTGCCCTCAATGGCGACAGATTTGATGGTCAGACAGAGCTTCATTTCGAAGATGCGTTTTTGTCACTCGATGGGCAGGGCGAGCTGCTGCTGATTGATGAGGATACCTCGCCACGGCTGTTGCCCATCGCTGCCATGGCCATGTTGCAGCGCCTCGATATTATCGAAACCGACAGCAGCTTGCCGCCGGAGCTTAATGAACTGCTCAGGCGTGATGCCGAGCGCAGGCCTCCTTCTTCTTTGGCTGCCTTGGATAAGACGCTGGAAACGGGTCAACGGGTGCTGGTGTATGCTGATGCGGCCCAGATAAAGGCGCTGCGGGCCCATTTCCCCCAGGCCAGGCATCTTAAGCCAGGCGCACTTTAACGCCATCCCGTCATCGCCATGACGCTTAAGTCCGATGTCCATAAAGTCAGCTTTGAGATTGCCGATCTGCGTCGTGGCTATTTTGGCTATCACAAACTGACACTGGCTCGGCACCCCTCCGAGACAGAAGAGCGGCTGATGCTGAGGCTGCTTGCCTTTGCGCTTTATGCCTCTGCCGAACTTAAGTTTGTCGGTGAGCTGTGCAATCAGGATGAGCCGGAGCTCTGTGAGCAAGCCATGGATGGACATTATTTACTGTGGGCGGAGTTTGGCCTGGCGGATGAGCGGCGGATAAAACGCGCTGTCCACAGGGCCGATAAGGTGGTGGTGTTCGCCTACGGGGGACAGGATTTAAGCCATTGGTGGGACGAGATGGCAGGAAAGTGCGCCCGAATCGACACCCTGTCTGTGCTCGCGTTTGATAATCCAAGCCTTGAGGCATTGTTGCCTTTTGTGGCCAAAACCATGACGTTGGCGGTGAATATCGATGAAGAGGGGAACGTGCGTGTATCCAATGGCCAGTACGATGTGGTGATAGTCCCTCAGTGTCTCAAGTAGTGCAGCTTAAATGGCGTGGCCACACAGGGCGGATGAACCTATTCGCTGCGCTGAATGACTTTTCCGACCAACGACCAATAAAAAAGGAGCCCGAAGGCTCCTTTTTCACAGACTCAATCGATTATTGGAAAGAGATTTCCCATGAGTCAATGTAGCCAGTGTCACGGCGTGAACTGTCCACGGCTTTCAGCTTCCAGGTACCCTGAGATTCAACACCTGTAGCGTTCACAGTGTAAGTCTTGCTGATGTTGTCAGTGCCTGCGCCTGTGTTGTCGTGCAGTACGGCTACCTGGCCATTCGGGGTGATAAGCTCAACCTGCAGATCGCCAATGTAGGTGTGCACTATGTTCACTTTCACGGTAACAGTGCCAGCATCACCACTGCGGCTTACATCGATGGGGCTGCTGATCCCGGCAGTGTTGTTGTCCGGAATACTGTAGTTATCGGTGTTGGTGTAAGTCGCGGGGCCCGTGGTACCGCCGGTGCTGCCGCCGGTGGGGGCAGTGTAGCTGGCAACCAGGTTCACACCACTGAAGGCATTGTAACCCTGTACCATCACGTAGTAGGTACCGGCCTGAGCGGTTGTGATTGGGCAAGACTCGGTGTTACCGCCTTTCCATGGACGGCAATCGTAGCTGCTGGTGGTTGGCGCAGCGCCGTACTGAACGTACAAGTCCGCATCACCGCTGCCACCGCTCATGGCGAAGTTCAGGTTGGTGGCGCCGGCAGGCACATCAATGTAGTAGTGCAGCTCATCGCCCTTGGCACCGCTGAGGTTAGACTTGGCAACGCCATTGGTCATTTCAGCTTCGGAGCCGCCGTTACCGCCACCGCCATCGGTTGGGCCATTACAGGAAGCATCCAGATACTCCTTGGCAGCAACCGCATCAACCATACCGTAACCGGTACGATCGTCACGGCCCGCTACGTCCAGATCTTCGGCAGTCGCACGCAGGGCGGCACGCACCTGAGCGGCGCTGCACTCTGGGTGATAGCTCCATACCAGCGTAGCAACACCGGAAACGTGCGGAGTGGCCATGGAGGTACCGTTGTAGTACTCGTAGTCCTTACCGCCTTCGCTGGATACGGTGACGCTGGAACCTATGTGGCTGCGAAGTGCCAGACCTGTGGCTCTGTCAACAGACACAGAGACCTTGGTCAGCTCGCTGTTGGTATCGACCACAAAGGGATTTTGCAGGCCGGGCAGGGCAGTATTGGAGTAAACGATGGTGGCAGAGGCACCGGCGTTTTGACAGGCCTTGGCGGCATTGATTTCAGGATAGCTGGAACCCTGGTTACCGACGCGCTCAACCAGACACACCTTGCCTGTCATGTTGCCACAGTTAAAGGTGCTGCCTGATACGCTGCACTCGGCCAGCGTCGCGGTAACAGTGCCATTGATTGGCGCTGGGGCGTAGCTGGTACCGGATTTCACCAAACGGTTGTGAGGCACTACGCCGTTGTTGAAATAAGACTGACCACCAACCACTATGTCCGACAAACGGCCTTCGCCGCGGGTCACGGTAGACAGGATAGCTTCACCGGGACCTGATACTTCCACCTGGTTGGTGTACTGGGAGAAGGCAGCGTGCTGCTTGGTGCTGTCTACCGCAGCAACCGAAACCACGCTGTCGTAGGATGCAGGGTAACTGTGGGTGTTGTCACCGTCGTTACCTGCGGCAGCAATCAGCAGAACGCCATTGTTGTAGTGGGCTGCCAGTGCGTTGCGCTCTGTCGTGCTTGAGCTGGCACCGCCCAGTGACATGCTGACCACGTTGGCGCCATTGGTCACACAGGTATCCACGGCACTGACCAGACTGGAGGAATAACCCCAGCCGGCTTCGTTAAATACTTTGATGATGTGAATGTTGGCATTTTGGTTTGGCAGTACGCCCACCACGCCTTCACCGTTGGCAATCGCCGCAATGGTGCCGGCAACGTGGGTGCCGTGGGCGTTGTTGTTACCGGGTTCGAACCAGTTACCTGTGCCTGAGTTATTGGTCCCGGTCACGTTGTTGCCGGACAGGTCGGCATGACCACGATCATAACCTGAGTCGATAATACAGATGGTGCGGTTGCCGCTGAGGTTATCGGCCAGCTGAGTCGCGCCCACAAAGGTCTGGCCCCATGGCGTGGTTTCAGCGAGCAGACGACGTGGCACGTCTTCTTCCACAAATTCAACGTCGGCACGGGCTCGCAGGGCCTTGATGCCATTGTTGTCCAGCTTCACCGTATAGGCGTTACTGCGACCGATACGCTTCATTTCCTTGGCACTGGCGGCATTCAGGGCGCGGTGATGACCAAATACCTCGTGGCTGCGAGGCTGATACTGCATGCTGTTGAGTGCGTCTTCAGCACTGTAAAGCTCGGCAGCAGCATTGTTTTTGAATTTAACTACATAGCGCTTTGGCAACGGCGAGTTTTCGCCTTTGGCAAAGACAGCGTTAGTGGGCGCGGCATGCACACCGGCAGACACTGCCAGTGCGAGGGTTGATAAACCCAGGGCTAAAGTTTTTTTGTGTTTGATTGTCATACTCGTCTTCCATGTTGCAAGAGGCAGAACTTGTCGTTGTTATTTGGCATCCATTCGGTAAAGCCTGAAATCCATTTTCGGCAGTGAATGTATCTACCGATGAAACAGTTGTAAACAATATGTAAACAGAATGGCGTGTGGAGACAATTGACTGGATTACGGATTGTTTAGAATATTTATGCAAATTAGAGGGGGCTTATTCGTCTGTTCAAATGCATATTGAATGGATATTCGATTCCGTGAATGACACTGCTGGGCGGCCAGCGGAATACGTTCCGAGCAGGATTTTGGCATTAAAATTGTGAAAATATTAAAATTTTATGCTTTTTATTATATTTGGTTATAACTTATTCTTGCTGTCTGATGTTTTTGTGGTTTTTGCTGATTCTGCGACTAAAATGCCGAATTTGCGCCATTTTTATGGCTTTAGTCATAGGGATACCGCTTGCCGTGCGGTGTTTGTGAAAACAATCAGATAACAAAAAGGCACCCGGAGGGTGCCTTTTGCGGGGGATAACTGTCCGTGGCTGCGGGTTACTTGTCACCCTGTCCGGATTTGCCCGATTGAACCAAACTCTCGTAGCCGCCACCGTTATAGACCCTGGTAAAGCCTGCAGCGTTAAGGGCATCATTGGCAACGCCGCTGCGCCTGCCACTGCGACAGTAAAGTACCACTGAGGTATCTTTGTCGATGGCGCGCTTGGCAAATTCAGTGGCAATCACTTCGTAGGGAATGTTAATGGCCCCTTCGAGGTGCCCTGCGGCATATTCTTCCGGCGTGCGGACATCCACCAGCATGGCGCCCTGTTCAATCAGTTGCCAGGCGGTAGCGGGGTCCTTGTCCTGGGCGATGGCCAAATTGCTTGTCAGTATCAATGTCAGACCAATCAGGGCGAGTTGCCAGATTTTAGCCAATGGGTTCACAGTGTCTCCTTAATGACTGTTTTTTGATTACAGCGACTATTTTAGCTTACAAAGTTCAGCCTCTGATTTTACGCCAAGCTTTTTCATCACCATGGCGGCCGGACAAAAGCCGGTAAAGGCACTTTGAAACAGATTAGCGCCGACAAAGGCGGTAAGCCAGACAAAATTGTGATGTACCAAGGCAGTCAGAACCAATGACAGCAGCACCATAAAGCCGGCAAAAGCCATAATAGAGCGTTCGAGTGACATAGTGTTTCTCCTAAGTGTCAGGGCATGTTATTCGGTTTCATGGCCGTGTCTCATAAAACTGTAGTAGAGCACGGGGATGACAACCAACGTCAGCAAAGTTGAAATAAATATCCCGAAAATCAGGCTGATAGCCAAACCATTGAAGATGGGATCGTCCAGAATGAAGAGGGCACCTATCATGGCGGCCAGCGCCGTAAGCATAATGGGCTTGGCCCTGACGGCGCCGGAGTGGATAACCGCCTGGGCAAAGGGCACGCCGCGCTCGACTTCCTGATTGATAAAGTCCACCAGCAAAATCGAGTTGCGCACAATAATCCCGGCCAGGGCAATCATGCCTATCATGGAGGTGGCGGTGAATTGGGCGCCAAAGAGTGCGTGCCCTGGCATCACCCCAATCACAGTCAGCGGAATGGGCGCCATGATTATGAGCGGCACCAGATATGACCTGAACTGCGCTACCACCAAGAGGTAAATGGCAATCATGCCCACAGCGTAGGCTATCCCCATGTCGCGGAAGGTTTCATAGGTGATTTTCCACTCGCCGTCCCAGAGCACGGCCACATCGGTCAGGCCGGAGGGCTGATTGACATAATGCTGGGCGTAGCCCATCTCCTCGCTGTCCGAAATGGTCGCGGCCATTTCAAACATGCCGTACAGCGGGCTGTCCAGCGGGCCTGCCATATCGGCCACCACCATCACCATGGGGATAAGGTTTTTATGGATGATGGGCGCATCTATTACGCCTTTACGTATTGTCACCAGTTCGGACACGGCCACCAGGCCACGGCTGCCGGGCAACGTCATGCCCATGATGGCATCCAGATCCAGCTTACTGCCTTCTTCCAGTTGCAGACGAATGGGCACGGGACGGGCCTGGTTTTCAAGATGCAGCACGCTCACATCTTTACCGCCCACAGAGGTGGCAACCAGATCCACTATCTCAGCATAAGAAACCCCAAGCAGTGCGGCCTTACTGCGGTCAATCAGCACCTGCCATTTCTGTTGCCCGGCGGGGAGGAAGATATCCATGTCCACCACGTCCTTGGTGGTATTAAACACGCCGAGTACATTTTGGGCGGCTTCCTGACGCATGGCTTCGTTGGGTCCATAGACTTCGGCAACAATGGGTGACCATACCGGTGGACCCGGAGGCACTTCCACCACCTTGACGTTGGCGCCGAAATGACGACCAATTTCCTTCAACGGGCCCCTTACCGCCAGCGCGATACTGTGGCTGTCTCTGCTTCTGTGCTTTTTATCCCTGAGATTGACCTGAATATCGCCAAGCTCCGGGCTTGAGCGTAAAAAGTAATGGCGAACCAAACCGTTAAAGTTCATGGGGGCGGCTGTGCCCGCATAGAGCTGTATATGCTGCACCTCCTCGACCGTGGCAAGCTCATCCGCCAACGCCTGCAGTACCTTATGGGTTTCTTCAAAGGTGGTGCCTTCCGGCATGTCTACCATCACCTGGAATTCTGACTTGTTGTCAAAGGGCAGCATTTTCAATACCACCGCCTGCATGACGGGTAAGGCGACGGCCACCATGATGAGGCCAATGATGGCCAGGCCGAGGCCAAGGCGGGCCTTGCGACCGGCCTTGCCATTGAGGAAGGGCCCTATCAGGCGGGTAAAAATCCTCACCATGCGTGGGTCTTCACCGCCGTGGGGGGATTCCTGGCCTGCGGCGCCGCCCTCATGGTCATGGGCTTTGAGCAGCTTGCCACTGAGCCAGGGGGTCAGCACAAAGGCTACGGCCAGCGAAATCAGCATACCCATGCTGGCATTGATGGGGATGGGGCTCATGTAAGGGCCCATGAGTCCAGACACAAAGGCCATGGGCAGCAGGGCGGCAATCACTGTGAAGGTGGCCAGAATCGTCGGGCCACCCACCTCGTCTACTGCAACTGGAATAAGCTCCTTCATGGACTTTTTGCCCATGGCCATATGCCGGTGAATGTTTTCCACTACCACAATGGCATCGTCCACCAGAATCCCGATGGAGAAGATAAGCGCAAACAGCGAGACACGGTTGAGGGTAAAGCCCCAGGCCCAGCTGGCGAACAGGGTCAGCGCCAGGGTGATGATAATGGCAATGCCCACCACCAGGGCTTCACGCATCCCCATGGTAAAGAGCACCAGGATCACCACGGCTGTGGTGGCAAATATCAGTTTTAAAATCAGCGTATTGGACTTGTCGGCCGCAGTGTCACCATAATTGCGCGATACCGTGGCATGCACGTTGGCGGGTAGCAGGGTGTTTTCCAGGGCGGCCATGCGCTCGATTATGGCATCGGCAATATCCACGGCGTTCATGCCTGTCTGCTTGCCAATTGCCAGGGTGACCGCAGGATAGCTGCCATCTTTGGTGACATGTTGTACCTGAGCGCGGGGCAGGTCACTCTTCAGGCTAACCTCTGCCAGGTCTGCAAGGTATACGGGTTCGCTGTAGCCATCCGGGCCCTGACGCACGGCAACCACCAGCTCCTGAACGTCCTCCAGACGTCTTAAAAACTGACCCGTCTGTACCTTGATCTCCTGATTGTCCTGTACCAAAGGCACTGGCATGGAGATCTGGTTGTTACCCGAGAGCGCACGGTTGATGTCGCTGTAGCTGAGGCCATAAGCCGACAGGGCGGCCGGATCGATACGCACATTGAGAACCAACTCATGTTCCCCGAGGGTGTAGATTTCTCGGGTGCCGGGAATACGCTTAAGTTCTGTCTCCAGCCCACGGGCAACATGAGTCAGTTGTTCTGGGGTAATGTCTGTTGCCTCTGACCACAGGGTGAGGCTGACAATGGGCACATCGTCAATGCCGCGTGGCTTTATCAGGGGCTCTCCCACCCCTGCGCCACGGGGTAGCTTGTCCATGTTCGAATAGAGTTGGTTATAGAGCGCGACTATGGCGTCATTACGTTTTACCCCCACTTCGAAGATGGCAATGATGAGGGCGCCATCGGGTTGCGAGAAGGAGTAAAGCGTATCTATACCTTTGATTTCTGAAATAACCTGCTCAGCCGGCAGGGTAACCAGGTGTTCCACCTCGGCTGGTGTGGCACCGGGGAAGGGGATAAACACATCCGCAAAGGTCACATCGATTTGTGGCTCTTCTTCCTTGGGGGTCACCATCACGGCAAACATCCCCAGAAGCAGTGCCAAGAGCGCCAGCAGCGGTGTGATGGCACTGGTTTGAAACGCGCGGGCTATGCGGCCGGAAATCCCCATGTGTTGGAGGTTATCGCTCGTCATTGTTCTCTCCTCACCGGGCATTTACGGCGTAGGCATCGGCGGCAATGATGTCACCATCATTCAGGCCGGAAAGCACCTGAACTCTGTCACCCTGCTGCTTGCCAAGGCGTACCTGGGTGAGCACGGCCTTATCACCCTGCATCATATAGACCCCGGTGAGTTCGCCGCGGGACACTATCGCCCTTTGGGGCACCAACAGCATACGGCGTTTTCCCTGTACAAAACTGGCTTTGGCCCAGCTGCCCGGTTGTACGTTGGCATTGTCCGGTAACTGGATTCGCACCTGGAAGCTGTGGCTTTGGGGAGAAGCAAAGCTGAAGATGGTCAGGTCGTTACTGTCGATGCTGCGACCATCGGCCAGTTCCACCCTGACGGCGCCAGCGGTCTTCAAGCCATCGAGATAACGGCCCGGCACCTGCATCACGGCACGCATTTTATCGGCGCTGAAGCCGGACAGCAGTGGCTGACCGGGATTCACGGTTTCACCCTGTTCCACGTGTCGCTCGGTAAGTACGCCACCAAAGGGCGCGTACACAGTGGTGTAACTTAAGGATTCGCGGGCGCGCACTATGGCCGCATTGGCGGCTGTTACGGCCTGCTCGCTGCTCTTGGCACGGGCGATGGCTTCATCGTATGTGCCACGGGAAATGGCGCCCTTGGGGAACAGGTCCTGATAGCGCTTCAGGGTGGCCTGCGCCTCCGTATTTACGGCAATGGCACGGGCGTAGTCTGCTTCGGCGGCTGCCAACGTGGCGCCTTGCTCCTTGCTGGTGATTTCCAGCAGGGCAGCACCGGCGGGTACAGTGTCATTGACATCGAAATGGATTTTCAGGATCCGGCCTGAGGTTTGCGCCGATACAGTGGCTGCCTGTACAGGCTCAATCAGGGCATCCAGGGTTAAATACCTGTCTTCTTCGGTGTGTTCCACTATCAGGGGTTGGCTTGCATGGGCACTCAGGCCGATGGCCAGAAGAGACAGTCCCAAGAGCTGTTTGAAAGTCGTCATAAAAATGCTCCCGCATAATCTATGAGAAAATTCTAATGAAAAGTTGTCTTGGCGGCAATCATTTCATTAGAAAAAAATTATGGAATGTGACTCACACACAGAAAAAAGGAGCCAAAAGGCTCCTTTCAATCAAAATCAGTCAGTTAGATAATAGGTGACCGTGCTGACTATTCGCACATTTTTAATGTGGGGCGAATTGCTGTCCCTATCTGTAATGATAAATTGCCCCTGACTGGCGTTTTTAATTTTGCCGAGGCTGGAGCTTGAATCCCTGGCAAATTTCTCGGCAACTTCCCTGGCGTTTTCTGTGGCCTGTTGCACCATCGCCGGTTTGATTCGGTTAAGCTCAGTGAACAAAAACTCGGTGCGCGACTCGTACTCATTGCCGCCAATGGCAATGCCGTCCCGGGCGAGCGCCCCTATCTGTTTTCTGGCTTGCAGCAGTTTGTCAACCTGATGGGTGTAGAGCGACACGGTCACTCTGGCGGCATAACGATATTTAATATTGGGGTCGGCATAGCCCTGGGTGTTTCTGTCTTCGATAGCAGGTAGTGTCAGGGTGATTTCATCGTCGCTGAATCCCTGGGCTTTTAAAAAGGCCACGACCTTGTCGGTTTTTTGCTGCACCGTGTTGTAGAGGTTTGCCAGATCGTTGTCGACTTCGGCAAATCGAACCGGCCAGATAGCCACGTTGGCCATGACTTCCTGCTCGGCAAGCCCCTTAACACTGACCGTGCGGTCCAGGGCTTTTAAATGGGTGGCGGTTGCAGTGATGCTGTGTCCGATAAAACCCAAACCACCGGCGAGGCAAAGACCCAGCACCAGGGCGGCGGGAGTGAGAGACTTATCCATGAAAGTTCCTGTTTCAACGGCGGTTTCGCACCAGAATACGCAAATTACCGCCCCTTTGCATCAGGAGTGTGACTGAGTTACGAATTGACACTCATTTGCCAGAGTTCCACCTTATTGCCATCGGGGTCGATAAACCAACCGAAACGACCAAACTCTGTGTCTTCCCGGCCGGGCAGCACCTCGGCCCCACCGGCGGCGGCCTGGGCCAACACGGCATCCAGGTCGTCCACAACCAGATTAAACATAAAGGGATGGCGGGAAGGATGGAAGTAGTCACTGCCGGCGGCAAACGGGCTCCAGACACTGTAACTGCCTTTGGGCAAGTCCAGCGCCCTGAAGGCACAGCCTCCCCAATGCTCCACCGGCATACCCAAATGGGCCTTGTACCAGTCAGCCAGGGCTTCGGGATCCGAGCTCTTGAAGAATATGCCCCCCAAGCCAATCACCTTTGCCATGTGCTTTCCCCTGTTTGGGCAATGTCTGCCTGATTAAAGGGTAGGCGACAGTGGCGATGGATACAAAAAAGCCGCGACAGGCGCGGCTCTTTTTCAGTGCAACTATCAGAACTTATAAGAATATTGCATTGAATAGTAGGTAGCGTTGGAGCGGGTGTGGGCCACAACGTCACCAATAATGGCGCTGGTTTCCAGCACTTCAACGTTTTCACCGCGAACAAAGGCTACACCGAAGTCGATGGTGGACTTGGTGCTGAGGTTGTAGCTGGCGCCCAGGGTGTACCAGTTGCGGTCTGAGTCAGGGATAGAGATAGAGCTGATTTCGTTTACTACGCCCTTGTCGTGCATGTAACCGGCACGCAGTGTCCAGGCATCAGTCAGCGTGTAAGTGCCGCCTACGCTGAACAGCCAGGAGTCATCCCAGGCATAGTGCTTGAGCTGGTATGACGGAATGCTGACATCGCCAAGACGACCATCTTCGAGGCTGATTTCTTTAAAGTCGCCCCAGGTAGTCAGCTGCGCTGTGTAGTGCACAGCAAACTTCTCGGTCAGCTGATGGAAACCGGCAACCTGGAAGATATCCGGCAGCGGGATAACAATCTCATCGTAGTTGGCAGCAGCGCCAGCCTGAGGCACGAACTGGCTGATGTCGCCGCTGGCTTTAAACTCAGGGCTGAAGCGATAGCTCATACCGATACGGTTATCGGCATTGAACTCGTACACCGCGCCCACGATACCGCCTACGGCCCAGCCGTCAGCATCCACGTTCACCAGGTTGACGTTGGTCATGCCAACATTTGGTACAGGCAGCTGGCCTTCACGGGTCAGTTTGCCTTCGCCATAAATCAGGTCGATACCGGCACCCAGACTCAGCTGGTCGTTTACGCGGTAAGAGACACTGGCGTTGAGGTTCATGGTAACCACTTCGGTGTTGCCCAGCAGATCAACCGGAGCTGGGATTGTTGAACGATCTGGGATCTGCACAACATTACTTGCCAGTGAACCCACGTCGGTACCGGTACCGAAGTTGGAGAAGGCCGCCACACCAAAGGCCCATTTATCATTGATGGGGTTGATGTAGTAGAAGTTAGGGATGATTTTGGCTTCAGCGGCCGCATCTTCGGAGCCGAAACACACAGCAGAGCCGTTCAGGCACACGTCTTTTACGGTGACGTCGATATCGGCGTAGGTCACGCCCATGGACAGGGCGGCGCTGTCGAACAGGGCCATGGCAGCAGGGTTGCGTGACAATACAGAGGCGTTGTCGGCAATCACGGCATCACCGGCAAACGCACGGCCGATACCAGTGGCAGATTGGCTGTTGAGCTGGAAACCGGCAGCCATGGTCTGGGTGCTGGCCAGAGCAACGGCGGCGGCAAGCAGTGTCTTGTTGAAGTACTTCATCGTCTCTTCTCTTTTTTTGGGTCATGCCGCAGGCAAGAGGGCCTGACGGTAAAAATTAACATGGCATCTTAGGAGTATGACTGTACCATAACAAGTCCGACCAGAGCTTTTGCTTTAGTTAAAACCTGTTAAAAATCAGTTAATTTATATGGGGTGTCGATAAGCGAATTACCATTGGTGGCGTTTATCTGCTTCACTGGACTGGCCAGTTGGCGGGGCTTTGTGGCAAGTTGAATGTGGACAGCTGTTTAGTTAAGCATTTACCGAATCAGCGGGATTGGGATACAAAGGGTTACAGTTCTCAGACAATAAAAAAGCGTACAAGTGTACGCTTTTTTATCTTCCGGGGCTTAGCTCATCGGGTTTGGCAATGGTTTATATCCCCGAGACCTTATCTGGACTGCGCTGATTAAAGCCGCTGTTTGAAGTCATCAAAGGCGCTGGTGACTTGCTCATCCACCGCTGCCAGCTTGCTGAACACCACCCCAGCCAGGGTAGCAAACATAAAGCCCGGCAGAATTTCATACAGGTTGAACATGCCACCACTGAGCTGCTTCCACACCACAACGGTAACGGCACCGGTGATGATGGTCGCAATGGCGCCGGTTTTGCTGTAATCGCGCCAGAACAGCGACAGCAGCACCACAGGGCCAAAGGCGGCACCAAAACCTGCCCAGGCGTAGCTCACCAATCCAAGAACGCTGCTTTCGCGGTCAAGGGCAACGACCCCGGCAATCACCGCAATCGCCAGTACGCCAAAGCGGCCAACCAGCATCAGTTCTTTATCCTTGGCTTCGGGGCGGAACTTGCGGTAGAAGTCTTCTGTCACCACGCTCGAGCACACCAGCAACTGGGAGTCGATGGTGCTCATAATGGCCGACAAAATCGCGGCAATGAGCAGGCCAGCAATCCAGGGATTGAACGCCACCTGAGCCAGATGAATAAAGACAGTCTCGGCATTGGCGAGCGGTTCCTTGGCGAAATACAGACTGCCGGCAAGGCCCGTGGCCAGTGCACCCATCAGCGACACTATCATCCAGCTCATGGCAATGCGGCGGGAAACCGGCAGATGGTCAGGGCGCTCAATTGCCATAAAACGCGACAGAATATGTGGCTGACCAAAGTAACCAAGGCCCCAGGCCATCAGCGAAATCACCCCAAACAGGGTGGTGTTTTCACTGATAAGCGACAGCATCTCGGGCGACAGCGAGTCTATGCTGGCGTGGCTGTCGGTGTTGGTGAAAATCGCCATGGGCACAATCAGCAGGGCAATCAGCATCAGACAGCCCTGGAAAAAGTCGGTCCAGCTCACCGCAAAGAAGCCGCCCACAAAGGTGTAGCCGACGATGATGGCGGAGCCAATCACCAGCGCTGCTGTGTAGTCGAGGCCAAACACTTTCTCAAACAGGATGGCGCCACCGACCATGCCGGACGAGGCATAAAAGGTGAAGAACACCAGGATAGTGAGGGCTGACACAAACCGCAATACACCGGCTTTGTCGTGGAAGCGCTTTTCAAAAAAGTCAGGCAGGGTCAGGGCGTTGTCGGCCAGCTGGGTGTAAATACGCAGGCGCTTTGCCACAAAGAGCCAGTTCAACCAGGCACCAATCACCAAACCAATGCCAATCCAGGCTTCACCCAGACCGCCAAGGTAAACAGCGCCCGGCAAACCCAGCAATAACCAGCCTGACATATCGGAGGCTCCCACACTGAGTGCGGTTACGCCCGGGCCCATTTTGCGGCCACCAAGAATGTAATCATCAACGGAGTCCGTGGCCTTGTAGGCCCAGAATCCTATCCCCATCATCAGGGCCAAATAGCCCACAAAGGTGACTAAAATAGGTGTATCTATGCTCATGCTGTATCAACCATAGGTTTTTTATTGGAATACTTTCGCCATCGCATGCTATCAGAAGTTTGGGCGGGATCCCAATTGCCTCAGGAGTTGTGATGCATATCTGACCAGTGCGGCTGTGATGTGCTCAACGGCTGAGCCGGATACGCTGAAAGCGAAGAGTGGGTAATCCGTCGTCGGGCAACCCGGTGTCAGCGGGGGGATACGTCAGTGCAACATTGCCATCGATGTTCACTCAGTTAAGGCAGACAGCGATTTTTGGTTAGGCAGGATGGACGCAGACGGCCAATTGGCCGCCTGCGTCGGCAGCTTATATAAAGCTTTGCAGCAGGTTTTGTTCGATGTGTTCGAGCGCGGATTTTTCTTCGCCAACCAGCAGCAGGTAGGCATCATCTGTTTTCACCCCAATGCCCTGATAGCGATTGTCGGCAAATTGGGGGGGCAGCTGCATCCGCTCCTCCACCGGCACAATAAAGAGGGTAACCTTACCGGCATCGCTTTCCAGCACCAGATGCAAGCTGCGTACTCCCTGAAAATCACAGTAGGCCTTAAATACCACGCGGCCTGGAACGCTGCTGAAATGGGCTGACTCCAACCCACGCACACTCACCAGACTGGCGTTCAGATCGCCAAGGTTGACGTCTCTATCGCTGTGCAACGCTTTGTACTCGTGGTACACGTGGCTGAGGGCATGTTCACCCAAATCCACAGGCCCCAGCCGCAACAGGCTGAAACTCAATCCAAAGACAAAGGCCACTGAGGCCGCCATAGCAAGCAGAAACGTGGTGCGGCGCCGCTGTTTGTGATGAACGGTCAACTGTTGGCGCAGCAGCAGTTTGTCGGCCAAATCATCAGGGACATCCACCTTGAGTGCTTTGGCGATTTTTCTGTCCAGCGCCTTAAGATCGCTGACAAAGGCATCGCGGCCAGAGGCCTCCTGTTGAGCCTGTAAAAACTCAGGATCCTGGCATTGTGGTTCGCCATAGGCTCGGCGGCGAAACTCAAGTTCATCCATTGGATTGACCTCGGCTTTCTGGTTGTTCAAGTGCGTCTTTTAATTGGTTGCGGGCCCGAAAGAGCCGGGTCATCACTGTGTTGCGGTTGAGCTCCAGCAGTTCGGCAATTTCATCACCGCTGAAGCCGCCAATGACCTGGAGTACCAGGGGTTCCCGATATTCGGGTTCCAGCTTGGCTATCTGTCGTCTCAGCCAATAGTGCTCGGTTTCATCTTCGGTGGTGTGGCTTAGCACATCTTCCAGAGAATCCTGTTCTATATCGCTGTAATCAAACTGTTTACGCTCAAATCTGCGCGCGTTTTCCCGCCGCAAAATGGTGATGAGCCATGCCTTGGCTGCCTTGTCATCCTTGAGGGAATCCAAAGACTTCCATGCGCGTAAAAAGGTTTCCTGGGTGATGTCTTCTGCGATGTGTTTATCGCCGCACAGCCAATAGGCAAAGCGGTAAACATCGGCATGAAGCGCCCTGACCAGGCTGTCGTAACGTCGTTGTTTTGTCAGCATGTCAGAGGTGACCGCCCCGGTTGCGAATTTCTTTCGCAGCGATGCAAACATTTTTATCCCTGTAGTGCCTGTGCCCTCATCAGGAGTGAAGAGGGCCCTTGATGTTGGGGGGGTTGAACCTTTGGCCAAAAGTGATGATGGGGGTACTCGGGTAAGCCGCGTTCCCCACTTCGGCCGCAGGCCCCGGTGGTATCCCCTGCAATACGCCTGCCGTCAGGGATTGAGATCACCGAGTGAGGCCGCGGTGCTGGTATTGGTTTTTGTCTCCAATGCCTCGATGGCGGCAATGAGGGACGCACCATCTGGCGCCTCATTGCCTGTGCCATGCTGGCCAAACCGGGCGCGTTGTATCTGTCCAAGCGCCTTCCCGAGTGGCTCAGACAAGGTTCTGGCTTTGTCGAGGGTAATGTTAGTCCCGTAACGGGCAGACAGGTAGTCTGCGGCCGCGCTTAACATGGCGCTGCCATCCGAGCCACGGCATGCGTCAGCGAGCTGTTGTTTCAGCTGGCTGACGCCCTGAGGTTGTGACGGCGTTGGTACAAGAGACGCTGGCGCCCGTTTAACACTCATGGCCCAACCCAGTGCCGTAGCCAGCCAGCCCAGTGCCAAAAAGGCGGTAAGCCAGGGCCAGTAGCTGGCGGTGGGCGCTGTTGCCTCGGAGATCGTCGGCACGGGCGCGGCAGGTGCCGGGCCCGTGACCCTGATGGTTCTACCGGGAATGCTGGCAATCTCACGGCGCTTTAAATGGGGATTCCACCAGGGCACTTCGATGGCAGGCAGTTCAAAGGTGCCCACTTCGGTGGGTACTATGGCCTGGGTTAATCTCAGCTGTGCCACCAACTGGCCTTCCCGCACAAAGCTCTTGATCTCGGGCTTTTCCGGATAGGACTTAAGCTCTGCTGGCAGGGGCAGATTGAGGCTTGGCAGGCTGGTTTCGTCGGCATTGGATGCCAGCAGGGTGATGCTGCGGGTAATGGGTGTGCCGACGGCAAACTCCTCTATATCCTGAGGAAACTCTTCCTTTAGCGCCACCAGATTGGCCACGAGCCAATGCCCTTGCCAGCCCTCTGGCTTGTCGAGCACCTCGATGGCGGTATTTTTGCCCGTGGTGCGCATGGGACGGCTTTCGTTAAAGTTGAACATGCCGCCGTTGCGGGGGGCGGGGACCAATACATCCCCTTCAAATACGGGTGCCTGAAGGGTTAAGGAGCCTGATTTATCGGGAATAATGCCGTACATCCTTTCAATGACCCGAAACCGGCGGCCGTCGACAATTTCGCTGCCATCTTTGTCTTCTCCGAGCTGCTTAATCTGGGCTCCGGCCATTTGCGGCGCCGACAGTTCGCCCCGCTGCAGGTCCAGGCCCAAATAGAGTTTGACCTTATAGAGCGCCAACTGGCCCACATACACACTGGGGGTGAGCAGTTCGCCCTCTATATACAGGTATTGGGCGTCGCGGTTTACCTGATCCTGCTCTGACACTTCCACCCGGATAGGAGCAGAGGATACGCCGTCGATGGTAAATGACGGAATGGTTAGGGTGCCCGTGGTCCGCGGCGTCAGCAGTACCTGCCAGCGGGTTTCTTTCTCGCTGTTAAAGTTGATGATGCGGGTAGAGCGGCTGACGCTGGTGCGGCCCACCAAAAAGTTTCGCAGCAGCGCGGAGGTGTCCAGACGGTTGGCTTCTACTTCATCATCGGCAATCACGGTGAGCACCAGGCTCTCATCGCGTCCCACCGGATTTTTATCGACTGTGGCCTCAATGCGGTCCAATGCCCAGCCCGGGAGGGTGAAAAAAAACAGGGCGAGTCCCAGTATCAGATTCCTTACCACTTTTCTTTTTCCTGTCTGTGTTCACCGCGGGCGCGGCGAAGTTGATATTCCAGTTGCATCTTGTTGCGAAGCAGCACCGAGGGGTCGTCGTTGACCGACTTTAGTGCCCGCAGCATCTCCGGCGGCAGGTCCGACTCTTTAAGGGTGGGATCTATCACCCCCACCTGGGCTTGCTCGCCATCTTCCTGCTGTTCACCTTCTGCGAGCTGTGCGCTTGTCTGGGCTGCTTGATTGCCTTTATTGCTTTGCCCGTCCTCCTCATCGCGACCATTCATAGCTGCTGGCTCATCTGTTGGGGCAGGGGCGTCCTGCTGCGACATGGGGACATCGGCACTCATGGGGGCTTCGTTGCTGCTTTTATCTGCCTTGCTGTCTGGGTCTGAGCCTTCGTCATTTGATGACTGTTCTGTGGATGTTTGATTGGCAGCGCTCTGGTTACTGGCGCTCTGGCTACCGCCACTTTGATTTGCTGCGCCTTGGTCAGACAGATCCTTATCCGGATTGGAGGCTGACTCCTTAGCGGTTTCGCTGCGGCTGTGTGCATCCGCTGAGCCTTGTGAACCCTCAGAACCTTGCTGCTGGCCGTCTCCTGACGGGTCATTGCTGCTCTTATCAGAACCCTGTTGCGGGTTCTGGCCCTGTTCAGAACCTGATTGCTGCGTATCACCTTGTTGCGATTGTGAGTTTTGCTGCTGTGATTCGTCAGATGAGGGCTGTCCATCCTGGCTGTTTTGAGCCTGCTGGGATTTTTGCATCTCATCGAGGGCTTTAGCCAATGCCGCATTGCGCTTGGCATCTTCCATATCAGGTTGCAGCTGAAGTGCTTTTTGATAGCGTTTCGCCGCTTCATCGTAGCGGCCGAGCTGCATCAGGGCATTGCCCTGATTATAGAGACCTGCAGCACTGCTATCTTTCTCAAACCCCTGCAACGCGGCTTCGTAATTTCCGGCGCGGTAGTGGGCGGCGGCCTTCCAATCTTCACGCTCGAATTCATTGGCGGCTGTGGCGAAGTCTTGCTGCCGAAACGCCTCCATGGCCTGTTGATCCCGGGTTTGCCAGATACTGGCCCCGGCGTCAGGGCTGATTACGGAGAGCGTCAACATCGCGGGCAACAGCATCGACGCCAGCATGCCCCTTCGGAAACTCAGCAGCGCAGGTAAAAGCAGCAACAGGGCGAGATAAGGCCCCAGATCCTGCCAGGTGTCACCGGTGAGCTCTGTGTCTGTGGCTTCACCTTCCCGGGATAGCCATTGCACCAGGCGACCGATGTCACTGCCATCGAGGGTTGAAGGTTGCCAAATGCCACGCTCGGATTGCGCCAGTTCGTCGAGGAGCTCGGCGTCCAGCTTGGGCAGTACCAGATTATCGTCGTTGCCCCTGACAAAACTGCCATTTGGCAGCTTCATGGGCGCGCCCTGGGCTGTACCAAAGCCATAAACGGCCAGGCGAAATGGGCTGCCTTTCAGCGCCCGCTTCACATCTGCCACATCGACCATATCGAGCCCATCAGTCATCAAGACAATGTCACCGTCTGGGTGTCCGCCCTGAATAAGCAAATCTCTGGCAAGGCTGACGCCAGAAGCAGGAGAAGACCCCAGTAGCGGCATGATGTCGGGGCTGAGTGAGGGCAGCAGGTTCAGTAAGGTGGCCTTATCCCGTGTCAGGGGGCTTATGACAAAGGCATCCCCGGCATAGGCGACCAGCGCCGTATCCCCATCACTCAGCTGATTTATCAGGTCGATGGCACGAAACCTCGCCTGAGTCAGTCGGTTCGGTGGCAAGTCGGTGGCATACATGGAAATGGACATGTCGATCACCAGAACCCGTGCTGCACCGGCTGCAAACACCGGCATGGCTTCCTTGGTCACTGCGGGGCCGGAGAGGGCGACGGTGGTGATGCTCCAGGCTGCGCCGAGCCACCAAAAACCCAAGCCTGAGCGGCGGCTGGTGCTGTCGGTTAACAGTACCCTGGCGAGATGGGGCGCGATGTACCCCTGCCAGGCTGAGATTGCACCTTGGCGGCGGTTTAAAAACCATAGTAAGGGCATCAACGGAATAAAGAGCAGCAGCCATTCGGGCCGAATAAAGTGGATCATGGCGCAATCCTCCCGGGAGCACCCAGGCCGCCTTCGCGCAGTGCCGCCAACAGGCTCAGCAATAGGGCGAGGGCGAGGGGATAGAAAAACAGCTCCTGCTTGGGCCTGAAACTCTGGGTGTCCCGGCTTACGGGCTCGAGTTTGTCGATTTCCTGATAAATTGCGGCGAGATCCTCACTGCTCCGGGCCCTGAAATACTTGCCCTGGGTGGTGTTGGCTATGCGCTGAAGCTGCGCCTCATCCAAATCCATGGAGGGGTTGACTCTGTCGCGGCCAAAAAAGCTGCGCCGCTCCATCACGTCGGCACCCACGCCTATGGTGTAAATGGTGACCTTGCGTTCGGCGGCAATGGCAGCGGCGTTATCCGGTGCGATATTCCCCGCATTGTTGGTACCATCGGTGAGCAGCACCAGTACCCTGTTACTTTCTTCAAGGTTTTCAAATCGTTTTACTGCGAGAGCGATTGACTCACCAATAGCGGTTTGTTTTCCGACCAAGCCAATTTGGGCTTCGCGCAAATATTGGGCGACAGAGCGCCTGTCCAGTGTCATGGGCGATTGCAGGTAGGCATGATCGCCAAACAGAATAAGGCCGATTCGGTCCCCGGCCCTGCGTTCAATAAAGTCGCTCACCACATGCTGCACCAGGGTAAATCGGTCCACGGTTTTGTTGTCCAGCACCATGTCTTCGATTTGCATGGAGCCTGACAGGTCCACCGCAACCATCAAGTCCCGTCCTTTAGTTGGCAGCTCTATGGGCTCGCCCAGCCATTGGGGCCGGGCGACCGCAAGCACCAGCAGAGCCCACATCAGCCACTTGAGCATGTTCCTCGCTTTTGGGGTGCTCATGTTGATTTTGGTTGTGAGGTCACCGCTGCCGGGCAGGTGCAGAAAGCCACCCTGGGTTTGGCGCTGAGCCGGCTTAATCAGCAGCGGCAATGGCAGCAGCAAGAGAAGCCAGGGGAACACCAGAGTTAACATACTTTGGCCTCCCCGGAGTTTGTGTCAGATGCCAAAGGCTTGTGGGGCAGGGAGGCAATCCAACGCTGCGCCTCCTGTTTCAGGGCATCAGCATCCTCTGCGCTGAGTGGCGCCTGCCGATACGCAGCTTGGGCCATCAGTTGAAACACATCCAAGCCTTGCCGGTTTGGATATCGGCTGGCGAGAAACTCAGCCCAGGCATTGCCCGTCAGGGAAGCGATTTGCGCCCTCGGGTAATAGCGCATGGCTACGCGTTTAAGCAGCCCGGAGAGGTCGAGCGCAAACCCGGGATGAGTGGGCGAAAGTTCGGCGAGTAAAGCAAGCGCTTCGGCTCTGGGTTTAAGTAATGCCTGTTTCGCCGCCCTGTATTTGAGCCAGCGCCAGAATCCGAGCGCCAACAGGCCAAGCAGGATTGCCAGCACGGGCCAAACCCAGGGCGCGGGTGGCCAGGCTGACACCTCTGGCGGCAGCTGAATGTCTTTCATTTGTGCAAGCATGGGGTTGCCTGCCGGAGTTGCCGAAAGATTTACCATGGTATTAACGCAATATGTCCAACTGAGCCGAGAGCGGCTGGCCTGCATCGACGGTTTTAAGGGCGATGCCCAGCCGCTGGGTGAGATGTTCAAACGCCTTGGTCTGCGACCTTTGGCGCTCAAGCCATGCCTGATAGCCACTGCGGTCGAGCAGCCTCTCTTTGCCAGCTTCCCGCACCGGCAGCGCCAGATTATCGGGCAGAGGAAGGCGGCCATCACGGAGGGGATCTGTTATCAAAAACGCGCCAAGCTCGCAGTGGCGTTTAAGGTTCATCAAGGGACCGACACAGGCATCACTGAAGCCAGACCCATCAGACAGCAACCAAATCAACGAGCCGGGCTTGGCGATGCGCTCCAGCCGCTGGCAGGCCCGCAGCAAATGCTCAGGGTCCCGCGGCGTGGCATCAAAGGCGGTTAACTGATGACGATGCACCTCAGTCAGCGCGCTGATGAGCTGTAACATACCGGATTTACGGCTTCTGGGTTTGAGCTCCAGGTGTTCATGTTCGCTGGCGATAAGGGCGCCAATGCGATCGCCGTGACCTATGGCACGCCAACCGAGGGTGGTGGCCAAATGGCAAAGCTGAACTGCCTGCAACATCAAAGTCGAGCCAAAATAGAGACTGTGGCTTAAATCCACCAGAAGCAGCACAGGGCGTTCACGCTCTTCCACAAAGAGTTTGGTGTGGGTCTTGCCGGTGCGGGCGGTAACCCGCCAGTCGATGGTACGCACATCATCGCCTTTTTGATACTGGCGAACCTCGGCAAACTCCATACCCCTGCCTTTGATTTGGCTGGCTCTGTTGCCAGCCATACTGGCGCGGGCCTGGCTGCGCACATCCGGCAGCGCTCTGGCAAGCTCCTGGCAGGCCAAAAGCTCAGGGGTATCCAGATGCACACCGTCGGCAAAGAGTGGCAGGGTGACAGACCTGTTAAGCTCGGACATTGGGCCTCGCATCAGGGCACGGCTACCTGAGACAAAATGTGGTCAATCACCGTATCGGCGCTGACACCTTCTGCCTGTGCACGGAAACTCAATAGTAAACGGTGGCGCAGCACATTGGGGGCGACGGCCTGAATATCTTCCGGCGACACAAAGTCGCGGCCATCGAGCCAGGCGCGGGCGCGGGCGCAGCGCTCGAGCGCCTGGCTGGCCCTTGGGCTGATACCATAATCGAGCCAGTTGCCCAGCTCTTCGCTGTACTTATGGCCCTCTCGGGTTGCCATAATGATGTCGACTATATATTGCTCCAGCGGCTCGGCCAGATAGAGCTCCAATGCCTCTGTGCGGGCCTCGAAGATGTCTGCCTGCGCTATGGGCTCCACCGAGGGCAGTTCGCCCTGCAAGGCTTCATTCCGGGACAGCTTGAGGATAAGCCTCTCGGTTTGGGCATCGGGGTAGTCGAGATTCAGATGCATCAAGAAGCGATCGAGCTGCGCCTCGGGAAGCGGATAAGTGCCTTCGTTTTCCAGCGGGTTTTGGGTGGCCATCACCAAAAAGAATTTGGGTAGTTTGTAGCTCTTCTTGCCCACGGTGACCTGGCCTTCTGCCATGGCCTCCAGCAGCGCCGATTGCACCTTGGCCGGCGCCCGGTTGATTTCATCGGCAAGAATAAGATTGTGGAAGATGGGCCCTGACTCAAATTCGAAGGTGCCGGTTTGGGCGCGGTAGATGTCGGTTCCGGTTAAATCCGCCGGCAGCAGATCCGGGGTAAACTGGATACGATGAAAGTCGCCTTCCACACCATCACACAAGGCCTTGACCGCCCGGGTCTTGGCCAGACCCGGCGGGCCTTCTACCAACAGGTGACCATTGGCAACCAGCGCGATAAGCAGGTTTTCGGTGAGAACAGGCTGACCCAAAATCAGGGTGTTCAGGTATTTTCTTAAGGCTTGAAAACGGCTCAAAGGCATGATGCAACTCGATTTATTCTATTGATAAGCTTGAGACATCCCCTATGGTAAAAAATTCCCTTACCCCTTGGCTAGTGGCAAAAATGCAAACAAGTGTTTAAAACCCGATGACAAGAAGTTAGAATCGGGTCACACTTTTAATGGTCAGACCTGTTGAGTCGTCAGGTCAGCAAGGAAACAGCAGCAGACGGACAGTGGCCCGATGCGGAGAATAAAGAGGGTGACAAATGAGTGACAGACAGCAGGTAACCAATGCCAGAGGCGAACGTATTGCCATCGTCTCGGGCCTGAGAACCCCATTTGCCAAGCAGGCGACTGCATTCCACGGGGTATCTGCCCTGGATATGGGCAAGATGGTGGTGAACGAACTCTTAAGCCGCAGCGAGCTTGACCCCAAGCTGGTGGAACAGCTGGTCTACGGTCAGGTAGTGCAAATGCCGGCAGCGCCAAACATTGCCCGCGAAATCGTGCTGGGCACCGGCATGAATGTGTCCACCGATGCCTACAGTGTTACCCGGGCCTGCGCCACCAGTTTCCAGTCGACCGTCAACATCGCTGAAAGCATCATGACCGGCAACATCGAAATCGGCATTGCCGGTGGCTCAGACTCTTCTTCTGTGCTGCCTATCGGGGTATCCAAAAAGCTGGCACATGCCCTGGTTGACCTGACCAAGGCCAGAACATTTGGCCAGAAGCTGGCAATTTTCCGCCGCCTTGGCATCAAAGATCTGCTGCCGGTACCGCCTGCGGTGGCCGAGTACTCCACTGGCCTCTCTATGGGGCAGACTGCCGAGCAGATGGCCAAGACTCACGGTATCAGCCGCGCGGATCAGGATGCCATGGCCCACCGCTCTCATACCCTGGCCGCCCAAACCTGGGCCTCCGGCGTGATGAAAAACGAAGTGATGGTGGCCCATGTTCCGCCGTACAACCAGTTCATTGAAAAAGACAACAACATCCGCGAAAGCTCGGATTTGGCCTCTTATGCCAAGCTGCGTCCGGTGTTTGACCGCAAGCACGGCAGTGTGACCGCCGCCAACAGCACCCCCTTGACGGATGGCGCATCGGCGCTTCTGCTCATGAGCGAAGGCCGTGCCAAGGCATTGGGTTACACCCCAATCGGTTACATCAAGAGTTATGCCTTTGCTGCCATCGATGTGTGGGAAGACATGTTGATGGGGCCATCCTATGCCACCCCCATGGCGCTTAAGCGTGCCGGTATGCAGCTGGAAGACCTGACGCTGATTGAAATGCACGAAGCCTTTGCGGCTCAGGCGCTCGCCAACATGAAGATGTTTGCATCCAAAAAGTTTGCCGAAGAAAAGCTTGGCCAAAACCGCGCTATCGGTGAAATCGACATGAGCAAATTCAACGTGCTGGGCGGATCCCTCGCCTATGGCCATCCCTTTGCGGCAACCGGCGCACGTTTGATTACCCAGATGTGTAATGAGCTCAAGCGCCGCGGTGGCGGTGTGGGTTTGACCACGGCCTGTGCGGCCGGAGGTCTGGGCGCGGCAATGATCCTGGAAGTGGAGTAACAGACAATGGAAAAGACGTTTAGCCTCAGCCGCCGTGACGACGGCATCGCGCTGCTGACCATGGATGTGCCGGGTGAAACCATGAACACCCTGAAGGCGCAGTTTGCTCCGGAGATCACCGCGATATTGCAGGAGATCAAAGCCGATAGCAGCATCAAGGGACTGGTTCTGATTTCAGGTAAGGCAGATTCCTTTGTGGCCGGTGCGGATATTTCCATGCTGGATGCCTGTGAAACCGCAGAAGATGCAAGACTGCTGTCCCGTCAGGGGCACCATGTGTTTGCCGAACTGGAAGGACTGACTATCCCCGTGGTGGCAGCCATTCATGGTGCCTGCCTTGGCGGTGGTTTGGAACTGGCGCTGGCTTGCCATCAGCGGGTGTGCAGCGACAGCAGCAAAACCATGCTTGGGGTGCCAGAGGTGCAATTGGGCCTGCTGCCCGGTGGCGGTGGTACCCAGCGTCTGCCGCGTCTTATCGGTATTGCCAACGCATTGGACTTGATGCTTACCGGCAAGCAGGTGCGCCCGAAACAGGCCATCAAGATGGGGTTGGTGGATGATGTGGTGCCCGAGTCCATTCTGCTCGATACCGCTATCAAGATGGCGCTGGCAGGTAAAAAGCCCCGCAAGCCACAGAAGACCTCATTGGTTACCAAGTTGCTGGAAGGCACGCCGATTGGCCGTAACATTATGTTTGATCAGGCCACCAAACAGGTGCTGAAAAAGACCCAGGGTAATTATCCTTCGCCACTGAAAATCATTGATTGCGTGCGTGAAGGCATGGCCAAGGGGATGGAAAAAGGCCTGGAAGTGGAAGCGGCGCACTTTGGCGCCCTGGTGGCCACTCCTGAGTCGGCTGCGCTGCGCTCTATTTTCTTTGCCACAACCGAAATGAAAAAAGAGACCGGTGCCGGTGAAGCCAAGCCCCGTAAAGTGGCGAAGGCCGTTGTGCTTGGCGGCGGCCTGATGGGGGGCGGGATTGCCTCTGTCACTACCACCAAAGCCAAGGTGCCGGTGAGGGTGAAGGACATCAGTGAAAAGGGGCTTTCCAATGCCCTTGGCTACGCGTACAAATTGCTGGATAAGGGTGTGAAGCGCCGTCATATGACGCCTGCGGAGCGTGACAAGCTGATGGCGTTGATGACCACCACCACTGAATACCGTGGTGTGAAAGATGCCGATATCGTGATTGAAGCGGTATTTGAAGACTTGAACCTCAAGCATCAGATGGTACGAGATATCGAGAGAGAATGCGGCGAGCACACCATATTTGCCTCCAATACCTCATCACTGCCCATTACCCAAATTGCTGAGGCGGCAAGTCGTCCAGAAAACGTGATTGGTCTGCATTACTTCTCACCGGTGGAGAAAATGCCGCTGGTGGAAGTGATTGCCCACGAGAAAACCTCACCCGAGACCATTGCCACTACGGTAGCCTTTGCCCGCAAGCAAGGTAAAACCCCGATTGTGGTTAAAGACTGCGCCGGTTTTTATGTGAATCGCATTCTGGCGCTCTATATGAACGAGGCGGCGCAGCTGCTGCTGGAAGGTCAGGCGGTGGATCATCTGGATAAAGCGCTGGTGAAGTTTGGCTTCCCGGTGGGCCCCATGACGTTGCTGGATGAAGTGGGCATTGATGTGGGCGCCAAGATTTCGCCCATTCTTGAAAAGGAGCTGGGTGAACGCTTTAAAGCCCCCGCCGCTTTTGACAAGCTTATGGCCGACGATCGTAAAGGTCGTAAGAATGGCAAGGGCTTCTATCTCTACGGTAAAGCAGCCAAGAAAGGTAAAAAAGTGGACGAGAGTGTCTACAGCCTGCTTGGCCTGACGCCGGCTACGGGTAAGGAAGCGGGTGAAATTGCCGAGCGCTGTGTGGTGCAGATGCTGAATGAAGCAGTCCGCTGCCTGGAAGAGGGGATAATTGCCTCACCCCGTGATGGTGATATTGGCGCTATCTTCGGTATTGGCTTCCCGCCTTTCCTGGGGGGCCCGTTCCGCTATATGGATACCCTGGGCGCGACAAAGATGGTGAGCCTGTTGGAAGGCTATCAGAGCAAGTACGGTGACAGGTTTGCACCAGCGGCATTGCTGAAAACCATGGCGGCCGAAGGTACACGCTTTTATTAAGAACCATATGGGTTGATTAAAAAAGCGGCAAGCCGATGCCGCTTTTTTATTGCCGCAAGGCAAACTTTTGCCTGAAAAATGTTCGATTTTGGTCCTGCTTTGGGGTAGACTCGTCGGCCGCAATGATGAATTGAATGTGGCAGGATGCGCCGTAACGTTACCGAGGTTGTCTATGTTGATGCTGTTTATCCTGCTGATGAGTTTGGGTTCCGCCTGGTATCTGGGAGTCCTGGCGTTTTCCCAGGGGATGCCGGTAAAGCGCTGGGCTTTTGTGGGAGCGCTGATGGGACCGGTAGGCTATCCACTCTTTACCACTCACAAACGCCTGAATGCACGCAGGGCAGGGCTGCTGTCAGGGCGCGATTTCCGCTGCTGAACTCATAGTCGCTATAACGTGATTTACTGAAACGACAAAGGGAGCCTTCTGGCTCCCTTTGTGTTGGGCGTGGGGAAACTCAATTCCACCAACCTTTGGCATTAACTACCTGAAGCTCAGTGATGCCCTTTGGCAGTTTCACTTTCTTGCGCTCTTGCTTGGCCAGACCCAGTGCTTTCTTGATTGAATCAAACATAACCTAATCTCCCTAGAAGTTTCCACTGCTTAGGCAGTTTGGGTGTAACGGATATGTGGTGAGCCGGCGGTGTAGCGAATATGCGGTGAGCCGGCGGTGTAGCGAATATGCGGTGAACCGGCGGTGTAGCGAATATGCGGTGAACCGGCGGTGTAGCGAATATGCGGTGAACCGGCGGTGTAGCGGATATGCGGTGAACCGGCGGTGTAGCGGATATGCGGTGAACCTTCGCTGTAGCGAATATGTGGAGAACCGGCGATATAGCGGATATGCGGTGAACCTTCGCTATAGCGAATATGTGGAGAACCTGCAACCTGCGTCTCTTGTGAAACGTTAACACCACCAAAAGCTGCAGATATCATGGCAACAGTAGTCAGAATTCCTTTGATCATTTTTATCGTCTCTCAGTTCAGTGATTGATTATTGACACTGAGAGACGCGTTGCATGTGTTGTGCCAATGTTGGCAAAGTGATGAAAAAACTATCGCTGATTGTATTTTTGGTTCAGGAACTCACCCATATCCTGCTGCAGCAGGGCGGTAAACTCGGCTTCTGGCACTGCTTTACTGTAGATATACCCCTGAACTTCTTCGCATTTCAGCGCCCTAAGAATATTCAGTTGTGAAGGTACCTCTACCCCTTCGCCTACGACTGTCAGTCCCATGTTATGGGCGATGGTGATAATGGAGTCGACCATTTTCAGATCGCGGTCGGACTTATCTATATCGTCCACAAAGGCCTTGTCGATTTTCAGCGTGTGGATTGGAAAGCGCTTGAGGTAGGACAATGACGAATAACCGGTACCGAAATCATCAAGGGCCAGGCTAACTCCCATTTTGGCGAGCTGCTGCATCACCTTGATAGCCTTTTCCGGCTGCTTAATTACAGTGCCTTCGGTAATTTCCAATTCGAGATTGGCCGCAGGCAGCTTGGTCAGACGTAAAATTGACTCAATACGTTGTTGCAAATCAGTTAATGCAAACTGACGTGACGACAAATTGACGGCGACTCTGCCATCAAACAGCCCCTGTTCGCGCCAGCGCTGGGCCGCAAAGCAGGCTTTACGCATCACCAGATCGCCGATTTCTACAATCAGCCCGGTTTCCTCTGCGAGCGGAATAAACTCCGACGGCGGGATCAAGCCCTGGGTGGGATGGTTAAGTCGCACCAAGGCCTCCATACCGGCCATCCGTGAACTTTTTAAGTCGACTTTGGGCTGGTAATAGACTTCGAAGAGGTCGTCCCTGAGGCCATCACGAATAAGATTTTCGACTTCCAATTGACGCAGGGCGTTTCTATTGAGTGATTCGGAATAGAATTGGTAGCGATTACCACCCGCTGATTTGGCGTGGTACATAGCGATGTCGGCTTTTCTGAGCAGCGCCTGCTCGTTTTGCTCATCTTCAGGGTAAAGCACAATACCGATACTGACGCCCACTACCAGTTTTTCTCCGGCAAGTTCAAATGGCGCGATAAAGGCATCAACCAATCCCTTGGCGATAGCTGCGGCGCTGCCAATATCGGGATCTTTGTCCAGCAGTACCGCAAATTCATCGCCGCCCAGGCGATAGAGGCTGGTGTGACCCGGCAACGCCGCTGACATGCGCTTGGAAACGAGCTGCAACAACTCATCACCCACTTGGTGACCGAGTGAATCATTGATTTTTTTGAAGTTGTCTAAGTCGAGTACCATCAGGGTATGATGCGTGTCTTTTTTCACCAGGTTGTTCAGAGACACCTGAAGGTTGGAACGGTTTGGCAGACCGGTAAGCAAATCGTTGTTGGTCAGTTTTCTCAGTTCTTCTTCCTGCTGCTTACGTCTTGAAATATCCGAGAATACCCCAACAAAGTGGCTCAGAGTGCCCTGTTCATCGTAGATGGCGTCCACAGTGAGTTCCATCAGGAATGTGGTGTTGTCTCCCCGGCGGGATTCCACCTCAGCACTCCAACGCCCCTGTTGGCGAAGAATAATGCGCACCTGCTCGGAGTAGGCGTCAGGATAGCAACTGAACTGAAGTTGAGTGCCAATAAAACTGTCTTTGTCCATCAGGCAGATGTCGCAGCACGCCTCGTTGACTTCCACAAATCTGAATTCATTGTCGAGAATGAACATGCCTTCAGAGATATTTTCGATGGCGCGTTCGAAAAGTCTCAGCTGCTCTTCGGCTTGTTTGAAATTATTGATGTTTTTGATTGTCCCTGTCATACGCAGGGCGTTTTCACTGTCGTCCCGCTCAACAATTTTTGCACGGTCCAAAATCCAGACCCAATGACCATCCTTGCCTTTGACACGGTACGCCGCTTCAAAGTGATCGGTTTCACCATAAAAATGACGATTCAGTGCTTCGCGCACCCGCTCCTGGTCCTGTGGATGAATATTACTCTCTTCGTCATCTTTCCCTGAGCGATGGCCATCTTTTGGAAACTCAAGCGAGCCCCAGATATTGGAGCGATAGATTTTACCTGTCTCTATGTCCCAGTCCCACATCTCATCGCCACTGCCCCATAGGGATAGCTTGAGACGCTCTTCACTGATTGCAATTTGGCGCTGTACTTCACGGCGACGCAGCGCGGCTTTAATAATGCCGGATGTGATTAGCAGAACAATTAACGCATAAGCTAGTTTGGCTTCGAGTGACATCCACCAAGGGGGAGTGATAGCAATATTTAAAGAAACTTTATCACCGGGTATGTTCGTAACTGGGTTAACAGCATAGACTTCAAACGTGTATTTACCTGGCGATAAGTTGGTATAGGTTGCCTGATTGCCACCTTCGGAGGAAAGCCAGTTTTCAGAAAGACCGTTAAGGCGATAAAAGTAGTTAATATTTTTTAGACCACTGGTCGGAGACTTGAAACTTAAAGAAAACGGATAGTCAGAGTACTTCAAGGTCAGAGACTCAATGCTCTCTAAGTTTTTAGGTAGTAATTCACTTCCAATGGGCACAGATGAGTTAAAGAGAGAAAGTTCTGTCAAGCTAACTTTAATTTTTTCCAAGTGTGTGCTTTCGATTTCGACAGGAATTATGCTTATTCCATTCATCCCGCCAGCTATAAAATAGTCTTCCGTAGAAATAGTGCTTTGAGTATTGTACTCGTTTTGGCTACCAAAATCGCTATTGTATGTAAGTAGAGAACTATTTTTAACTTTGTAATATTTCCCTATGGAGGTGGCCAGCAAGATGTTTTGTGGCGATACACTTACAGAGTATATCGGGTGAGTAGATTTAAAAATATTTGAAATCTTTCCATCTTTATAATTATAAAGTCCTGATTGAGTTGAGAAATAGAGAGTGCCATTTGAATATTTAAGGGAGTAAACAATCTCATGAGGGTGGACAATTTCTTGATGTTGCAGGTTTTTTGATATCTTTGATAAGCCACCTTGATGAGCAATGTAAATGTGATTGCCTGATATTTCAATGTCAAGCGGTTGCTGCTCTCCTATAAGCGTTGTCTTTGACAATAATTTCCCATTGCCTGCATCATACGCAATTACTTCGTTGGAGTATGTTGTTACATATAGGATTTCGTCCGAAATAACACCTGATGTTATCTTGTGGTCATCAGTTTTTGATATGGTGTCCTTGTTAACAATGAAGAGCCCTTCATTAGTACCAATGAAATACTTTTTGTTATGAGGGATTACTATTTTAGGTCCTGGTATTTTTGTTTCTATTTCTTCTTTTGTAACCAGGCCTGAATTCAATATTTTTAGTTTGCTGCTATCATCTGAAATAATTATGTCTTGATTGAATTTTTTTACATTCCAAACTGCGCTATTAAATTTTTCTAACTTTCTGGTGTATGTTTTTTTCTTATTAATTAAATAGGCTCCATTATTGTTGCCTATAACTACAATATAGTTTTTTGTTATTTTTAATTTTGATGGTTTTATATTTTCAAAAGCATTGGAAAAGCCAATTTTAGTTATATCTCTTAAGGATGCGCTTGAGGAGAATATGGAATCGCCGCGGGTGAAGTAAATTAAGTCGTTGAATGTATCTAATGTGTCCGCTGAGATTCTGTTTTCATGGGTTTCTAATCCAATTTCACCATTAATTAGAGTGACGGCTTTATTGTTAATTAAATGCAAGTCTTGAACATTTTCTTGTATTTTAATAAGTTTATCGTGTGATAATTGGTAAAGTTCACCATTATAGCTTCTTAGCAAATAATCATTGCCATCATTGATGATGGTTTTAATTCCTTTTAGATTATTGCTTCTATAATCATTTACTACTGAATGATCGGTTGGGTTTATAGAAGTTATTCCATTGCCCAGACCTATTAATATATTGTTGTTTGAGTTGGAAATAGACCAGACTGGCTCGCTAAATCCTTTAAATATCTCAAATTTTTCCTGTTCTGGAATATATTGATGAAGCCCTGAATCTGTACCAACAAATAGTGTACCATTTATTACTTCAAGAGATTGAATAAATGAACTGGTTAAGCCAGATTCGGAATGCTGAAAAAATTGCTTTACTGTATTACCATCATATCTGTTTAATCCATTGAGAGTGCCAAACCAAAGATAGCCGTCAGAGTCCTCAGCTATAGAGGTTACGGTGCTTTGGCTAAGTCCCTCTTCTACGCCGAGATATTTGCCATCCAAGACGAATGTGGGTTCGATATCGGAAGAAAAAGCGTTTGAACTCTGCGAGTGAAGAGTTATGAATAGTAGCAAGAAGAACCAAAGGGGGCTGAATGATAGAATCTTCATATGTTGTAGATTTTATGCGTACAAAGATTGCACTTAAGTGTTATCCCACTTTTTCAGAAATGTGCTGATTTGTCAAAACACTTGAGAATAATTTTTCTTTTCAGGGCAATCAGATGCACAAAAAGCGCACGTTCGATGAGCACTGCATTAATGAGCGCTGGTTTTGGGGGATGAGTGCTGTGCTGAATCCGCTCGCAGAACTCTGCTAAAACAGATGTGTAGGAGGCTCATTTGTCAGAGTCCTCCCGCAGTTTTCCGTCTCCACAGGCTTTGGGCTGGTAGTTTCCTGGTTAGTGCACTGTCGGCTCATCAGTGACTTAGTTCAGTATTGACGGTTCAGACTTATAAAGCGCACTCCTTTTAAAGGTGAAATTTGTCCGAGTGCAGCTTAAATGTCCGTAAATCCGTGATCATCTTGTCTGAGGTTAAGGCTTGCAGGTGCCTGTGTTGTTCACCTGTGCTGAACAGTACCAATCGATCGCAGTGCTTGGTGCGCATCCGCTGCATCATGAATTTAATCAAGTCGGCACGGGTCAGCTTTTCGATTTCAGCCACCACCAATTCCCGTTGATTAAAGCCATAGTCCTTGTTTCCGATGCTCGCCCAATAGCGTTGCCCTCGGGTTTTAAGGTTGGCATCGTGTTCCATGACTTGATTGATGAGCCCCATTTTGGTGGACTCCCACTGCTCTTTGGTGATTTGCATTACCGCGTAGCTGAAGTCGGCAATGAACTCGTCTATGGCTTCCAGCAGTTGTAAAGGTCCGGCGGATGGTGACTGGATGTAAAAAATCATTCCGGGATGGCGGTTAAGCGGCAAATAGCCGGTGCCGACCATATATCCAAGCTGTTGCTCGGTTCTCAGCTCATGGAAAAAGGTGGACGACATTGTATGGTTCATTAGCGCGAAAAGCGCCATTTTTTCAGGTGTTGCGCTTGGTGACTGGTAGTAGACAATAATGGCGCTATCCTGATGGCTGATATTGAGCTCTCGGAGCATGGTGCCTTTGCCTGTGAGGTTGACAAGCTCCCTGGCTGATTCACCACTCGGTGTGGAAACCAGCGACAGAATATGACTCAATCTGTGCGCAAGTGTTTGGGCTTCCTCAGTAAGCCAGTCGCCATATACCAGTCCTTCGAGGTAGATTTTCTCGTAAAATGCCCGAACATGTTCGTGCAAATCTTCCAGAGTGCATTCTTCCAGCATTTCTGCCATACGAAGTGGCTCATAGGAGCGGCGCTGCAGAGTCACTGTCAGGCTGGTAAACAGCTGAGAAATGGGCTTTGCCTGGGCTGCGTTGTACCAACTGCGAAGGAGCTGCCGTTTAATGACACTAAAACGTTCCTGCGTGAAATTACGTTCTCTGGCTTTACTGATAAGCAGCGAGAGTAAGGTCTCCTGATTGCCGGTAAAACCGCTTAAGTGCAGTGTCAAGCCGCCTTGATGGGGATAGATGTTGTAATTGAGGCCGGCGACTTCTGCGGGGTAGGTGTGTTCAGTGAGGTAGTCCAGCAGCATTTCTACATAGAGGCGGGTAAGGGCTGCGTGGCGGGGATCCTGGCTGGCTTGCTCTGAATCGAGTGACAAAAACAGATGCCCTTTGGGGACATTAAACTCGTCGTCCTTTTTATGCCACAGCCTGTAACCATTGGCCTCGGCAACCACGGTGGGAACTGGTGAGAGGCTTTTGTCTGGCCGAGCCTGTGCATCTTCAACGATAAAGGGGTTTGGTTCAGGCAGCTTAAGTCCATTGGTATCCCCTTTGGGGCGCCAGCGGCTAAGCTCTTGCTCTTGCAGTGGCCGGCATAAATAGGGTGTGTGATACCAATTGGCTTGCCGGTTGGTATCGATTTCCTGGCAGACCAATTGGACACGAAGGTTATTCAGCGACATCTGTGACAGCAGCGACTGGCACTCGTCAATGTTCAGCCCATCCATGCGATAGTCACCGAAAATCAAATCTTCAACGCAATAGTGATGCATGTTGATGGACAAGTGGCTCGCCAAATCAATGGCCTTGATTTGTTCCTGATAACGAAATGCCAGTCTGAGCAGGTTTGCTCGTTCGCGGTAACGCCATTCATCCAACCCTTGAGCCTTGATCATCTCCAGGTATTCAAAGGTCAGGCGAATAATATCGTCCAGTTTGCCAAGGCCCCTGTCAGTCAGCTGGAAGCTGATATTGTAATCTTTGAAGTTGTAACCATTCACACCGCCCCCAGCAGAGAGTTGATTTACCCAGCCTTTCTCTTTTAACAGTGCCTGCAGGCTGCCTTCGCTTTCATTACCCAAAAGATGACTTAAAAAGGTCAGGGGTTTATGGCGGTAAAACCTATCGATACCCGGCAGTGGGAAGGTCAACGTCAGGCGTTTTTGTTCCTTGAGCGGAATGGCCTGAACCCAGGTGCCGAGCTCGGCGTTGGTATATAGCGGAACATCGGGGTAGTGTTTTTTAAGCGCTGAATTTTTGATTGCGCTGAAATACTTTTGTGCCATGGCTTCGAGTGACACCAGTGACTCAGGTGAAACCAGGCATAAGGTCATCAGGTTGGCGCTGTAGTGAGTTTGGTAAAACTGCAACAGCTCTTCACGTAGCTCATCCTGATCCCCGCCAAGGGTATCAAGATTTCCGACGGAAAATTTAGAGAAGGGATGAGCCGGATTTACCGTTTCCTTATGCACCTGGTACATACGGCGAACATCATCTTTGAGTTTAAGACTGTATTCAGATTCAATGGCTTGCCGTTCCCTATCAACCAGTTCGCGGTTAAACGCGGGGGCGATAAAAAATTGGCTGAACCTGTCCAGGGACTCATCAAACACGTCGGCATTGATGGTATAGAAAAAATTAGTGTGCTCAGTGCCGGTCCAGGCATTGTTGCTGCCGCCATGCTGATTAATAAAGGCATGGTACTCGGCCGGGTCCGGGTATTTTTCGGTGCCCAGAAACAGCATGTGCTCTAAAAAGTGCGCCATACCGAGACGCGGTGCAGGATCGTCAAAGTGACCGACATTCACGGCCATGGATGCCGCCGCCTGACTTGCCTGTGGATCCGAAACCAGCAGTACCCTCAGCGCATTGTCGAGAACCAGATATTGGTATTGACGGTGATCATTGGGACTGGTGAGAGGGAACTGGTTGACTGGCAAGGCAAGTCTCCGTCGGCAAGGGTTCGTTATATATTGATAGGCAGACAGGTTTTTGGCAAACAATCCGTGGGACTGTCGACTAAAGATTAACGCTTTTTCAGTTTGTCCCAGTATCAATTCGGGCTACAATTGGCGCGAAATAACAATAGAGGCGGCAAAAGAAGTATGCAGCTATTTTTGATGAGGCACGGTGAGGCGGGTTATCAGGCCCAATCCGACAGAGACCGTACCCTTACCGATACCGGACGTTATCATACCCGGCTCATGAGTAACTTTTTAAATCGTCTTGTTACCGATTTTGATTTGGTGTTGGTCAGCCCTTATTTGAGAGCACAGCAGACCTGGCAGGAAGTGGCGACCCATTTCCCCGAGCCGCGCAAGTGGGTCACAGCGGATGATTTGGTGCCATCAGCCGATCCGGCCACGGCGGCGAGCCTCATCCTTGCCTATGCCGAGCAATACAAGGCGGATAAGGTGCTGGTGATTTCCCACATGCCTTTGCTGGGGTATCTGGTGAGCGAGTTGGTGGCCGGTACAGAGCCGCCGCTGTTTGCCACATCAGGCGTTTGCCTGTTGGATAAACACGCCGAACAATGCCATCAGGTGTGGATGCACAATCCCCACACCATCAGCTGAAATAGCGCCTCAATCTCAGACGGCGAGCTCTGACGGCCAGATTTTACCGAGAAACAAACAAGCAGCCCATTTGGCTGCTTGTTTGTTTTGGGCAAGGCAATCCTTCGATTGGGCTACATACTTTCAGCAAAGCGTTTCAGCAAAACGTGTCCGTTACCGCCGATGGGGTTGGTCGCCCAAGTCAATCAGCACCAGCAGAGCGGCGTCGCCGCCCCATTCTTTGGGCGCCTGATGAAAGCCCAGCACCTTGGGATGCTGGACAAGCCACAGGGGGATCTGTTGTTTCAGCACCCCAGTGCCATAGCCGTGCATCACACTGACACACTGGCACTGCTCGCGTATGGCCGCTTCAATCAGGGCAGCGAGTTCCAGTTTGGCTTCGGTCTGACGCATGCCATGCACATCCAAAATCAGATCCGGCACATAGTCACCGCGGCGCAGGCGCTTGAGCACCAGATTATCCGCATGGTCGGCTCGCCAGCGCATGGGGCCATCTACCGGCAGCAACGGCTGAAAGGTATCGGAAAAATAATGATTGGCCGCGAGCTGTGGCGCCTGCTCAGTGAGCTCGGCCTTGGTTTTCAGCGGCGTGCCAAAATGTTGTTTATCCTGGGTCAGAGGGCGAATGCCATCGACCAGCGCCTGAAAATCTTCCAGGCCTTCATGGGAGATAATCTTAGTCATGGGGCTATTTTATTGAATCCTGTGCCAAGAGAACAGAGTTCAGTTACAATGCCCGCAAACCTCAGAGCGGGAGCTTGTTTTGGATAAGATATTTGTTGATGAAGCCGTTACCGAGCTTCGCACCATTGGCGATATGCTGCGTTGGGCTGTAAGCCGTTTTAACGACGCCAAGGTGTATTACGGCCATGGTACCGACAACGCCTGGGACGAGGCAGTCGCGCTGGTATTCCATGCCTTGCACCTGCCAGACGACCTGGGCCGTGAAGTTATCAATGCCAACCTCACCAGCAGTGAAAAACACAAAATTGTTGAGCTCATTATCCGCCGGGTGCGTGAACGCCTGCCGGTGCCATATCTGACCAACCGCGCTTTCTTTGCCGGTCTTGAATTTTACGTGGATGAAAGGGTGCTGGTTCCGCGCTCTCCCATTGCAGAAATGATAGAAGACCGCTTTGGTCCATGGCTCTACAACAAGCATGTGAACCGTGTACTGGATTTGTGCACCGGCAGCGGCTGTATCGCCATCGCCTGTGCCCACACCTTTGAAGAAGCCGAAGTGGACGCGCTGGACATCAGTGAAGATGCGCTGGATGTCGCCCAGATTAACGTGGAGTCCCATGGTCTGGTAGAACGGGTGTTCCCAATGCAATCCGATCTCTTCTCGGCTATTCCCAAGGGGCCGCAGTACGATTTGATTGTGTCCAACCCGCCCTATGTGGATGAAGAAGACATCGGCGATATGCCGGACGAGTACCACCATGAGCCTGCTATTGGTCTGGCCTCCGGTCGTGATGGCCTGGACATCACCAAGCGCATTCTGGCCAACGCTGCCGACTATCTGACGCCGTCTGGCATCCTGGTGGTGGAGGTGGGCAACTCCATGGTACACCTGATGGAGCAGTTCCCCGAAGTGCCCTTTACCTGGGTGAGCTTCGAGCGTGGTGGCGATGGGGTATTCGTACTCACCCGCGACCAGCTAGTTGAAAATGAATCACTGTTCGCCATCTACAAAGATAGGGAATAATGGGGCAGCCCCGGAAGCGCCGGGGCAAGCCGCTGAGGTTACACATTAAACAGACAAGAGGATACGCGCGCGGATGTCGGGGAACAGCATAGGTCAGAATTTCGTGGTTACTACCTTTGGCGAAAGCCACGGGGTTGCACTCGGTTGCATTATCGATGGTTGCCCTCCGGGCCTCGAGCTTACCGAAGCTGATATGCAGCATGATCTTGACCGTCGCCGTCCGGGTACGTCCCGCTATACCACAGCGCGCCGCGAGCCGGACGAAGTGCGTATCCTGTCGGGTGTCTTTGAAGGCAAGACCACAGGTACCTCCATTGGTCTGATTATCGAAAACACCGACCAGCGCAGCCAGGACTACAGCAATATCAAAGATTTGTTCCGTCCGGGCCACGCCGATTACACCTATCAGCAGAAATACGGCCTGCGGGATTACCGCGGTGGCGGCCGTTCCTCTGCCCGTGAAACCGCCATGCGGGTTGCCGCAGGCGCCGTCGCCAAAAAGTACCTCAAGGCTGTTCATGGCATTGAGATCTACGGCTTCCTGTCCCAACTTGGCCCCATTGAGGCCGAGCAAATCGACCGCGAGCAGATTGAGCAAAACGCGTTTTTCTTCCCCGATGCCAGCAAGCTTGAGGCACTGGATGAGTATATGCGCGAGCTTAAAAAATCCGGCGATTCCATTGGCGCCAAGGTCAGCGTGATTGCCACCAATGTGCCTGTGGGCCTGGGCGAGCCTGTGTTTGACCGCCTCGACGCCGATATTGCCCACGCGCTGATGGGCATCAATGCCGTTAAGGGCGTGGAAATCGGTGATGGTTTCGCAGTCGTAACCCAAAAGGGCTCCGAGCATCGGGATCTGATGTCACCGGAAGGCTTTGCCAGTAACCATGCCGGCGGCGTGCTTGGCGGCATTTCATCAGGCCAGCCGATTGTGGCCCATATGGCGCTTAAGCCAACGTCCAGTATCAGCATTCCCGGCGAGAGCATGACAGTGCAGGGCAATACCGCTGAGGTGATCACCAAGGGCCGCCACGACCCTTGCGTGGGCATTCGCGCCGTGCCCATTGCCGAGGCGATGCTGGCGATTGTATTGATGGATCATCTGCTCAGACACCGTGCTCAAAACCAGAATGTGCACAGCCAAACCCCTGTGCTGGGGATGCGCTCTTAAGGAAAACCGTGTTCAAGACAGCACCCATGAGCGCCGAGGTTCAGCTACGCTGGCTCGGCGCCTGTTATTTCTTCTTCTTTGCGATACTCGGCGTCATGGTGCCTTACCTTGGCGTCTTCTTCGAATCCCGCGGCTTTAACGCCACCGAAATCGGTTCCCTGCTTGCCATATTAATGGCCACCCGCATCATAGCGCCCAACCTGTGGGCCATGGTCGCCGACAAAACCGGTATGCGCAGCGAGCTGATTAAAATCGGCGCCGGCGCGGGTGCGCTCACTTACTTAAGCTTTTTCCACCCGGGCGCCTTCTGGTACATGGTGGTCAGCCTTACCGTATACACCTTCTTTTGGAACGCGATTTTGGCGCAGCTTGAGGTAATAACCCTCGAGACCCTTGGTGATAAACCCCAGCGTTACGGCATTATCAGAAGCTTTGGCAGCCTGGGTTACATTGTGCTGGTGGTAGCGACAGGGTTTGCCATCGGTCAATGGGGCCCGGAAGTGCTGCCTTACATCGGTATGGGCCTCTTTGCCGGTATGCTGGCGGCTTGTCTGCCACTGCCTGCCAATAGGGTGAAAGTAAACCGTGATGCGCCCAAAGTGACTATCAAGTATGCCGGACCTATTGGCTGGTTTTTACTGTCGGCCATTTTGCTGCAAATGAGCGCTGGGCCCTTCTACGGCTTTTTTGTGCTGTATCTGAAAGATGCTGGCTACAGCGAGGCGACTGCGGGGCTCTTTGTCGCCCTTGGGGTGATTGCCGAAATCATTATGTTCATGCTGGCGCCAAGGCTTTTGGGTAAATACGGCATCAAGCCGCTGCTCTTTATCAGTATTTTATTCACGGCATTTCGATGGTTGATGATGGCATGGGGCGTGGAGAGCCTGTTCTGGCTATCCCTGAGCCAGCTTTTGCATGCCTTTACTTTCGGCCTGGTGCATGCGGCCTCCATTCAGTTTATTCACCAGCAGTTTGATGTGAGCCGTCGCAGCACGGGTCAGGCACTCTATGCCAGCCTCAGTTTTGGTGTGGGCGGCGCGCTTGGCACCTGGGTTTGTGGTTTGGTCTATAGCCACAACCCAAGCCTGTGCTGGGTGCTGGCTGCAGGCTTTGCCTTTGTGGCGGCGCTGCTGGTACTGCCGCTGCCGGGGCGCAGAGTAGAAGCTGCGGCGGTTTAACGGCAAGCAAAGCCAGAACAGAATACAAACGAAATCAGAATAAAATTGACGTCAGAACAAAAGCGACATCAGAACAAGAAGTACCCTAAGAAAGAGGAAAACCATGGCCAATAAGTTCAGATTGGGCCTGATTATTAACCCGCTTGCGGGCCTTGGCGGCAGCGTTGCCCTTAAAGGCAGTGACGGCGTGGCCGAAGAAGCGCTGGCCCGGGGGGCTGAGCCCAAGGCACATTTGCGGATGCGCGCTGCTCTTGAGCAGGTATTGCCCTATAAAGCGCGTTTTATCGTCCACACCGCCGCAGGCTCCATGGGTGAAGACCTTTGCCGCGAGCTCGGCTTTGAAGTGCAGGTGCATTATATCCCCAAGGGTGCACAGACTACCGCCGAGGATACCCGTGAGGCGGTGAAGGCGCTTGCCGGCGAGACGCTGGATTTACTGCTCTTTGCCGGTGGTGACGGCACCGCCCGGGATGTGTTTGCCGAAGTCGATGAGCAGCAGGTGGTGCTCGGAGTGCCAGCCGGGGTGAAAATCCATTCAGGGGTCTACGGTATTACCCCCAAAGCATCGGGTCTGGTGCTCAAGATGCTGATGCAGGGCGAGCTGGTGTCACTGATGAACGCCGATGTAATGGACATCGACGAAGAGGCCTTTCGTCAGGGCAGGGTGCGGGCCCGCCGTTTCGGCGAAATGTTGGTACCGGCCGAGCCCCGCTATGTGCAGGCGGTGAAGATGGGCGGCAAGGAAGTCGATGAGCTGGTGCTTGCCGATATCGCCGCCGAAATCGTTTCAGAGATGGACGACAGCCTTTACATCATGGGGTCCGGCAGTACAGTGGCGGCCGTGATGGAGGAGCTTGGTCTCGATAACACCCTGCTTGGGGTGGATTTGGTACAGGACCGTGCGCTTGTCGCCTCGGATCTGACGGCCCAGCAACTGCTGCAGCAGACTGAAAATCAGCGACTTAAACTGGTTATCACCCTGATTGGTGGCCAGGGGCATATCCTTGGCCGTGGTAATCAGCAGCTGTCGCCGGCGCTTATTCGCCGGGTAGGCAAAGAAAATATTTTGATTGTTGCCACCAAAACCAAGCTTAAAGCCCTTGAAGGGCGGCCGCTTATCGTGGATAGTGGCGACCCAGAGCTGGACCAGGCCTTGACTGGCTATTATCGGGTAGTGACAGGCTACCGCGACTATGTGATGTATCAGGTCGCAAATCCGACGGAGTAACAGATGTTTGAGAAATACGACACCGCCCTGGATAACTGGATTGAGGGCATTGTAGCGAGTGGCGACGATGACGCCCTGTTCGCCAGCGGCTATCTGCAGGGGCATTTTGCTGTGGCATTGGCCGAACTTGAAACCGAAGGCTGCATCGATAATGCGCTTCTGGACAGCAAGATGGAAAAGTGCCTCGAGACTGCCCGTGAGGAGCTGTCCGACGCCGACTATGCGCTGGTGGAAGCTGCCTGGGCTCAGCTGCGCGGCCAGTTTTAACTCCTAAAGTCGCAAGGCATCGAATACGAAGTCGCAAGGCATCGAGTACGAAAAAGGCAGGTTAACCCTGCCTTTTTGCTTTTCTAAAGTAACGGTTTCTCAGCCCCCATTACCGCATTTCTCTTCACCTCACTTAAGATCAGTCCAGCGCCTTGCCCTTTTTGAGCTTTCTAAGCCACATGCGATTGGGGTTTAAGGCTTCCATCACACTGCTGTCGAGTACAGGCACTGTACCTGAGAGGCTGTCAGCCAGGCACTCGGCAATCAATGGGCCGCTGGATAAGCCCCGGGAGCCAAGGCCTGAGAAGATGTAGAGACCGGGATGCACAGGTGCGTCGTGGCTTTGCCAGTACCGGGCCCCCTTGGGCCCGTGGCCGACCGCCAGATACTGGCGCTGAATTTCGGCCACATCCGGCGCGGCGCCCGCCATAGGCAGGTGATCGCGGCTCACCATGCGAACGCCCGCTCGGGCGCTTTGGCCGCTGATATCCAAATCATTCACCCAGTCTTTGCCGGGATAGCTTTCCTGCATCTTGTGCAGGTTTTCCTGCTGCTCCTGCTCGCGATACTCGGCAGAAGTATCGCCGCGCACATAACTTGCGCCCATGCAGTGGCTGCCACTGCTCTCGTCGCCGGGCGTGAAATAACCATGGGCGCAAAGCACGGTTTTAAGCTCGCCAAGCTTGCCCTGGGTCGGCACATGGCTCACCTGACCGCGAAAGGGCGCGAGCTGCAGCGCCTGGGTTTGTGTAAGTTCCGTTACCCTGTGGCCGGTGGCCAGCACCAGTTCCCGGGCATCAATGTCGCCTGCCTGTGTGTGAAGGCGCCAGCGCTCGTCAGTGCGCTCAATCGCGGTGATGTTCACATCGAAATGGCACTCGAGCCCCAGTTTCTTTGCTTCAGCAATCGCAGCTTCACAGAGTTTGGCCGGTGACACCCAGCCGCCGTGGGGGTAGTAAATGCCGCCCTTGTCGATGGCCAGTCCGGCGATGTGATTTGCCCGAGCGGCATCGACCCTGACGGCCACTTCTTGGGGCCAGGTTTTACCCAAAAGTTTTTCGATGCGCTCGGCGGCGCGCTCATCATGACCGGTTTGCAGCACGCCGCAAAAATCAAAGGGCAGGGGATGGTGGGCGAGGGACTCGACAAAGCGTTTGGCATACAAAAATGCCGGCACAAACAGCCGGGTCAGGTGATCGTCTTCCGGGGTCAGAAGCGGATAAATGGCGCCCTGGCGATTACCGGAGGCGCCCATGCCGGGGGCGCTGTCGGCGCAGTAGAGAGTTACCCTGTGGCCGCGGCGAAGCAGCGACAGCGCAAGGCTTGCCCCTGCCACGCCGGCACCGAGGATGCTGATGTCTCTTGGCTTGAAAGGCGCTTTGGCTGAAGGTGCTGTCGAAAAGGAAGGCTCAGTATCGCCAATCAGGATGCTGTGCTGGTGCACAAGTCGCAAAGCGGCACGTTCAAATGGCCCTTGGGGATTAATAAGCACATCGACGCTTGCTGATGGCAGCGCTGCGAGCGCGGCAGATACGTCTTGCTGGCAAAGGTAAAAGTCGAGCCAGGTGTTGTCATCAATATGAAACCTTTGTCCGCCCTTAATATGGCTTGCGGCCATGGCAAAGGTGGCCAGGGGGTGAGCAGGATCATGGGCCAGTGCCTGAAGCTCTGGCTCATTCTTTAGCAGTATGATGATCTGTAATGGCTTTTTAGCCGTATGCTGTATGCTGGTCTTCGAGGCGTTGCTTTGGTTGCCAGTATTTGGCTGGCTTGTTCGCACCGCAGCGAGCAGCCATTGCCAAAGCAGCGGCTCTGGAAGGGCTTCAAACAGCACAACACAGGGGCCTTCTGGCAGGGGCAGTGAAGATGGCAAGGCCATATCGATGGCAAAAAACTCGGGCATGGGCTTAAAAAAATTTACTCAATGTCGCGAAATTGGCAATATTTTACCGCCCTTTATGGAAAGCTGACCACTTAAAAGCGCCAAAGGCGATACTATTGGCGCACTAAAATTGGTACTCCCAGTACGGAATGGATAGTAAAACATGAAAAGAGTCGTTATCACCGGCATTGGCATCGTTTCCAGTATCGGTAACAACAAACAAGAAGTGACCGAATCACTCAAGGCCGGACGCAGCGGTATTACCCATTCCGCTCAGTTTGAAGAGATGCAGCTTCGCAGCCACGTGTGGGGCGATATCAAGCTGGATCCCGCTGAGCATATTGACAGAAAAGCACTGCGCTTCATGGGCGATGCAGCCGCCTATGCTTACCTCGCCATGCAGGAAGCCATCAGCGATGCTGGCCTGACCGAAGAGCAGTATTCCAACCCACGCGTGGGCCTGGTAGTGGGCACTGGCGGTGCCTCATCCTCCAACCAGGTACAGGCGGCCGACACCCTGCGTGAGAAGGGTGTGAAGCGTGTTGGTCCTTACATTGTGCCTCGTATCATGGCTTCTACCGCCTCAGCTTGTTTGGCGACCCCATTCAAAATCAAAGGCTTTAACTACTCCATCAGCTCTGCCTGTGCCACCTCTGCCCACTGTATCGGCCACGCTGCTGAGCTTATCCAAATGGGTAAGCAGGACATGGTATTTGCCGGTGGTGCCGAAGAGCTGGACTGGACTCTGACCATGGGCTTCGACGCCATGGGCGCCCTGTCTACCAAGTACAACGAAACCCCTGAAAAAGCCTCACGCACCTATGATGCAGACCGCGACGGTTTTGTTATCTCCGGTGGCGGCGGTATCGTGATTGTTGAAGAGCTGGAGCATGCGCTGGCCCGTGGTGCCAAGATCTATGCCGAAGTGATTGGTTATGGTGCCTCTTCAGACGGTTACGACATGGTTGCCCCAAGCGGTGAAGGCGCGATGCGCTGTATGCAGATGGCACTGACCGATGTGGACACACCAATCGACTACATCAATACCCACGGTACTTCTACCCCAGTGGGCGATGTGCGCGAGCTGGAAGCTATCCGCGAAGTCTTTAAAGACAAGGTTCCACCTATCGCCTCAACCAAGTCGCTGACGGGCCACGCCCTGGGCGCAGCCGGTGTGCACGAGGCCATCTACAGCCTGCTGATGATGGAAAATGGGTTTATCGCCGCCTCTGCCAACGTTGACAACGTTGACCCTCAGGCTGCTGACATGCCAATCGTGACCCACTGCCGCGATGCTGACCTCACCACAGTGATGAGCAACAGCTTCGGTTTCGGCGGCACCAACGCCACGCTGGTGATGCGCAAGTACCGCTAAACGTCAACGTTAATTTCATTTGCGACCACAGTTTTCGCAAAATCAAAAGGGAAGCCAGGCTTCCCTTTTTTATTGTCTGTTACAATCCGCCCCAATCGCCAGAAAAGGAAAGCCGACAGAGATGAAAATTATTGCGGATGAGAATATGCCCTATGTGGACTCACTCTTCGGGGAGCTTGGGGAAATTGAATACGTCAATGGTCGCACGCTGACACCCGAACAAGTTGCCGATGCCGATGTGCTCTTGGTGCGCTCGGTGACCCAGGTCAATGAAGCGCTGGTTTCCCAAAACCAACAGCTTAAGTTTGTTGGCAGCGCCACCATAGGGACAGACCACGTGGACAAAGCCCTTTTGGCAAGCCGGGGGATACCCTTTAGTAATGCGCCCGGGTGCAATGCCACTGCCGTTGGTGAATATGCCTTTATCGCCATGCTGGAGCTGGCGCAGCGCTATCAGCAGCCACTGAAAAATAAAAGAGTCGCGATAATAGGCGCAGGAAACACAGGTTCCGCCACGGCGCGTTGCCTTCAAGCCTATGGCGTGGAGTATCGGCTGTGTGACCCTTTGTTGGCCGAGCAAGGCGACAGTCGCCAATTTTTCGACCTCGATGAGCTGATTGCCTGGGCGGATGTGATAAGCCTGCATGTGCCAATCACCAAAGAGGGCGACTTTCCCACCTGGTATTTGTTCGACCAGAAAAGGCTGGAAGCGCTTAAACCCGATGCCTGGCTGCTCAATTGCTGCCGGGGCGAGGTGATAGACAATCGCGCGCTTATCGACGTAAAGCAAAAACGCGACGATATCAAACTGGTGCTGGATGTATGGGAAGGGGAGCCCAGCCCCATGTTGGCGCTGGTGCCGCTGGTGGATATTGCCACGCCGCACATTGCCGGCTACAGCCTCGAAGGTAAGGCCAGAGGCACCTTTATGCTCTATGAAGCGCTTTGCCGGGTAGTGGGAATCGCCGCCGACAAAAAGCTCGACAGCCTGCTGCCATCCTTCTTTTTGGACGTGATAAATGTGCATGAAGTGGCCGATGAGAGAGCGCTCCTGACCCTCTGCCGGGCGGTATACGATCTGCGGGATGATGATGTGCGTTTCCGCCAAAGTGGAACGGACAGACTCGGATTTGACAAAATGAGAAAAAATCACCGTCACAGACGTGAATTCAGCGCCCTCAAGCTGGAAAATGCTAAGGGATCTGAGGTAAATTGGTTGTCCTTTTTGGGTTTTTCTAACGTCGGTTGAGTATTATGTCGCAGGAATTTAATGTCGTAGTTTTGGGTGCATCGGGCGCAGTGGGTCAGACCATGATCGAGATCCTCGAAGAGCGCAATTTCCCCGTTGCCAATCTGTTCCCCCTGGCCAGTGCCCGCAGCGCCGGTGAAACCGTAAGCTTCAACGGTAAACAGGTGGAAATTCTTGACGTTGAAACCTTTGACTGGTCACAGGCTCAAATTGGTTTCTTCTCAGCCGGTGGTGATGTGTCTGCCAAGTGGGCACCCATTGCCGCCGAGCACGGCTGCGTGGTTATCGACAACACCTCACACTTCCGCTATGACCTGGATATCCCGCTGGTTGTACCCGAAGTAAACCCAGAGGCCATTGCCGATTTCCGTAACCGTAACATCATTGCCAACCCCAACTGCTCGACCATCCAGATGTTGGTGGCACTGAAGCCCATTTATGATGCCTACGGAATCGATCGCATCAACGTGTGCACCTATCAGTCGGTGTCAGGCACCGGCAAGAAGGCCATCGAAGAGCTGGCCGGACAGTGTGCCAAGCTGCTCCAGGGACTGCCGATCGAGCCGAGTGTTTATCCAAAGCAGATAGCCTTTAACGTGCTGCCACACATCGATAAATTCCAGGACAATGGTTACACCAAGGAAGAGATGAAGATGGTGTGGGAAACCCGCAAGATCTTCGGCGACGATTCCATTCTGGTTAACCCAACCGCCGTGCGTGTGCCTGTGTTTTATGGCCACTCTGAAGCCGTGCACATTGAAACCCGCGACCCGGTGGATGCCGACACCGTGAAGGCGCTGCTGCGTGATGCTCCCGGTGTGGTGCTCTTTGAAGACGACGATGATTACCCAACCGCCGTCACCGACGGTGCCGGCCAGGATCCCGTTTTCGTAGGCCGCGTGCGCAACGACATCTCTCACCCCAACGGGATTAACCTGTGGGTGGTGTCGGATAACATCCGTAAAGGCGCCGCATTAAACAGCGTACAAATTGGTGAAATTCTGATCCGCGATTATCTGTAAAAATACACCGAAGTCGCTGACTTTGTTGAAAAAGCCCGCAATGAGCGGGCTTTTTTTGTTTTACATTTGTGAACAGTAGCAGGGCTTGGAAATCTGGTTTATAGTAATCTCAATAAATACAATTGCCTAAAGCAAGTCGTCATCGGGCGTACCTTGAGCGCTTGAAAGGGATTAATTGATGAACTTTCGTACCTCCTATCTCGTGGGTTTCCTGGCTTCAGTTCTGGCCGTATCCACCATTCCCCAGTTCTCCGAAGTCAGAGCTGCAGAGCCGCTCAAAATTACCGGTCCGGACGGGCAAAGCCGTGAAGCCCAGTCTCGTCAGTATGGCCCAACCACTGTGCAGGATACTTTCTGGAGCATTGCCCAAAAAGTGCGTCCGGATAACAGTGTCAGTGTCTATCAGGTGATGGCGGCGATTTACGATGCCAATCCCCATGCCTTCAGCGGCGCCAATTACAATACCCTCGAAAAAGGCATGATACTGCTCATCCCCTCCAAAGAGGTGATGCTGGCCATTCCCAAAAATCTGGCGCAGCAAAGGGCTCTGGAGCAAGACAGGGCATGGCGTAGCGGCAAGGTAGAACCCAAGCCGGCGGCAGCCAAGCCCGCCAGTGCCAAGCCTGTCGCACCGGAAGAGCCCAAAGTTGTTGCCCAAACACCCAAGGTTGAGACCAAACCTGCCCCCGTACCCGCGGTAGACCCCAAGCTGGTTGAAGAAAATCAGGCCCTGTCGGCAGAAATCAGTCGACTGACCGAAGAGCTCAATGTCCGCAAAAACGACGTTGAATCACTGAGTACTCAGGTAGAGCAGCTCACCGAAGAAGTGCAAACCCTGAAAGCGAATCTGGCAGCCATTACCGAAGAGTCAGATGTGCTCAAGGCGGAAAACAAGACACTGAAACAGGCTCAGGCGCTGGCTGAGGTTGAAGCCAATAAGCCCGGCGATCTGTGGCGCAGTCTGATGGACAGCCCATTGATGCTGGTACTTGGTGCTGTAGTGCCCGCCTTGCTGATTTTAATGGCCGTTTGGCTGTTCCTGCGTCGTCGCCGGGCTGCCGGTGATGGCGAAGTGGGCGAAACGCCCAGAGCTGCCGACGCATCACTGCCAGCGGCTGCTGCCGTGGGGGCCGCTGCTGTGGCTGCCTCCGCCGACGAAGAAGAAATGGCCATCCGCCTGGATGCAGAAGAAGAGGAATCTCTGGATTCTTTGCTGGACATGGGCAATGTGGATCTGGCGCCAGAAACCTTACCTGAAGAAGCGTCTGAAGATCTCTTCGTCGAGCAAGTTGATGATTTTGCAGATGATGGCCAGTCTCTTGACGACCTGTGGGCCGAGGCCATGGGCGAGCAGGAAGACGGTGAGCAGGGCGCAGAGATTGAAGCCGATTTGGATGCCTTGATGGCAGGTTTTGACGCCGAAGAACCAGCAAAGGCAGCAAAAGACGATGAGGATTTGGATGCGCTGCTTGCCGGATTTGATGCGCCAGAGGAAGAAAGCATCTCTGCCGATGAACCTTTGGCTGAAGAAGATGAACTGAGCAATGCCATCGCAGCTGAGCTTGAGGCTGAACTGGCTGAAACTAGCGATACCGTCAGTGATGAAGACCTTGATGCGCTGCTGGCGGGCTTTAATGCTCCCGCTGATGAAACCGCTGACATCGCCGATGCAGATAAAGAAGACTTAACAGATGCCATCGCCGCCGAGCTCGAGTCTGAATTGACGGTAAATGATGACATCAGCAGCGATGAGGATTTGGATGCGCTGTTGGCGGGTTTTGATGCCCCTGCCGCGGGTGATGACATCCCGGAAGCAGCGATAACGTCACCATCGGATGACCTGGACACAGATCTGTCTGATGCGATTGCCGCTGAGCTTGAAGGTGAAATTGCAACCGAAGCCGACACCGAAGAAGATCTTGATGCGCTGCTCGCAGGCTTTGCATCAGAAGGCGACGCTAAAGACTTGGATGGGCGTGAAGAGGCGGCAGATGAGGTCTTGGCGCCCCAAGACAATCTCAGCCTGGCCGATGATGCCTTTGCCAACGTGCTGGAAACTGAGATTTCCCTGGCTGAGGAAGGCAGTGATGAGGATCTGAGTGCCCTCCTTGCAGACTTCGATAAGGAGGAAGAAGCGCCGCTTGAGGATATTACAGCGGGTCTTGGTGACGAGCTGCCTCTTAGCGATGAAGATGAAGATCTTGATTCTTTGCTCGCGGGTTTCGACAAAGAGGATGAGAACGGACTTGAAGACGCGGCCCTTGCAGCGGCTGCGGTTGCTACGGCGGCCTCGGTCAGTGCGGCCAAGTCAGAGTCTGGCAAGGCGTCTGAAAAGGGACAAACAGATGCCGATCCGGTTGCTGTATCGGCCAGAGACTCCGGCTTCTTTGATGATCTTAAGGGTAAAAAAGGTGCTGCCAGCAGCAATATGCTGGAGTGGGAGAGTGTCACCCCGGCCGATGCCAAAACGCCTTCTTTGGACGTGAGTGATGATGAACTCCTGTCGGCCTTTGCCGCAGAACATGACGACTCAGATGACGACGCCTTTGTGCTGGATGTGGATGCTGACCACAGCATGACAGTGGATGAAGCACTGGCGGCACTGGACGCCAGCGAAAAATCCAAGCGTCAGGCCAAGGTGGAAATGGATGCAGACCTCAGTAATTTCCAGAAAGAGAACGGTTTTATCGATATCGATAAGCTGCTCAATGATGCCGATGATACCGAGCCTGAACCCTATCGCGAGCTGGACATGGACATAGGTGAAGTCGAAAGCCTGATTGGTGACACTGCCATGGTCGATGTGGATGACGAGGAAAACTCGGTTAACGCCAAGTTGGACCTGGCCCGTGCTTACATCGAAATTGACGACAAAGACAGTGCCAAAGCCCTGCTCAAAGAAGTGGAAATGGACGGTAATGAGCGGCAGAAACAGGAAGCGGCCGACTTATTGCAGGACATAGGCTGAGTCAGCCTTATACATCATAAAAACGGCGCCCCGAGCGCCGTTTTTTTATGCCCTCGATGAACTGCGAATGTGGTAATATCGCGGCGCTTTATCGATTTTGACTGGCAGGAAATTTAAAAATGCGCATTGCTCTTGGGATTGAATACGACGGCAGCAAGTTTTATGGCTGGCAGCGTCAGGCTGAGGTGAACTCGGTACAGGCTGAGCTTGAGAGGGCGCTTTCCATTGTGGCCAACGAACCCATAGAAGTGCAATGTGCAGGTCGCACCGACGCGGGGGTGCACGCCACCGGTCAGGTGGTGCATTTCGATACCAACGCAGTAAGAAAGGAAGGCGCCTGGACGCTGGGAGTGAATGTACACCTGCCGGATGAGATTGCGGTTCGCTGGGCCATGCCGGTGAGTGATGATTTCCACGCCCGTTTTTCTGCCACCGCCCGCCGTTATCGTTACGTGATTTTCAACCATAATTTCCGCCCCGGTATTTTGCGCAAGGGCGTGAGCCATTATCACGGTGATATTGATGTCCAGCGGATGCATGATGCCGCACAGGCGCTTTTGGGCGAGCGGGACTTTACCAGTTTCCGTGCCATTGGCTGCCAGTCCAATACGCCGTTTCGCAACGTGCACAAGGTCAGCGTAAGTCGCCATGGCATGTACATAGTGGTGGATATTCAGGCCAATGCCTTCTTACATCATATGGTGCGTAATATCGTCGGCTCGCTGCTTGAAATCGGTCTTGGCAATCAGCCGCTGGATTGGATGGCGACCTTGCTTGATGCAAAAGACCGAACCCAGGCCGCGGCTACAGCCAAACCCCACGGACTTTATTTGGTGGATGTGACCTATCCCGACAGTTTTGGCTTACCCAAACTGTCCCTCGGGCCACTTTTTATGCCAGACTGAGGCTCCTGCGACATTCACTCAAAAGAAAGTGACAGTAAGAACGAGCGATAGCCACAACAACTGAACGCCCAATTCAGTGGAGCAAGGATAAGTTTATGACTCAGGAACATGCCATCCCCCCAGCCTCAGGCGCTCCCCTTGGCGAGTGGTTGGATTACTTGCTTGCCATTCACCCCACCGAGATTGATATGGGCTTGACTCGGGTCACTCAGGTGGCGCAGCGCTTGGGGGTCAAGTCACTCGAAGGCACCCTGGTTGTCACCGTTGGTGGCACCAACGGCAAGGGCAGTACCTGTGCCATGCTGGAAAACATTCTGCGCCGCGCCGGTTACCGTGTTGGGGTATACAGCTCGCCCCATATCCTTCACTACAACGAACGTATCCGTATCAACGGTGTGGATGCTGCCGATGCCGACATCATTCACGCATTCGAGCGCATTGAAGCGGCGAGGGCAGACATTTCGCTGACCTTCTTTGAGTTTGCCACCCTGGCGGGGCTATTGCTGTTTAAGCAGGCCAGATTGGATGTGGCCATTTTAGAGGTGGGTCTCGGTGGCCGCCTGGATGCCACCAATCTGGTGGACGCCGATATTGCCGTGGTAACCTCGGTGGATCTCGACCATCAGGCATATCTTGGCAACACCCGCGAATCAGTGGGACGGGAAAAGGCCGGTATTTTCCGCGCTGGGCGGCCTGCTGTTGTTGGGGAGCCGGATATGCCTGCAACGGTAGCCGAGGTGGCAAATCACTGTGGTGCCTTGCTGTATCGGGTGGGTCAGGATTTTCAGTATCAGCGTGAAGATGCATTCTGGTCCTATCAGGGTAAGCAGCGTAGCCTCACCAAGATGCCGTTGCCACAGTTGCCGCTCCCCAATGCCGCCACCGTCATTGCCGCCTGCGAAGCCATTGGCGAACGTCTGAGCTTGTCTGACGATGTTCTGGTTGAGGGTATTGCCACAGCGCGCCTTGCCGGCCGGCTGGAGGAACTCAGCCAATCGCCGTTGGTGATAGCCGATGTGGCCCATAACCCCCATGCGGCGCGCTTCCTAAAGTCTGAGCTTGTCCGCTGGCCGGGTAAACGTGTGCTCGCGCTCTGCGGCATGCTCAAAGACAAAGACTACCGCGAAGTGCTGAATATCATGCACCCGGCGGTGGCTGTCTGGTATCTGGTGACACTGGAAGGTGAGCGTGGCACCCGCGCTGATGAACTTGCCAGTGCGTTACCGCCGGGTGCACAGGCCAATACTTTCGACAGTATGCAGGAAGCCCGTGAGGCGATACTGAAGGATGCAGGCGAGGGGGATGTGGTAATTGTGTTTGGTTCTTTTTACACTGTATCCGGATTTAAATCATTAGCTTAAAGGGAAGCCATTTTGTCCAGTCAGTTTCAAAACCGTTTGGTTGGCACCGTTGTGATGGTGGCCTTGGGAGTGATTTTTTTGCCTGACTTATTGGATGGCAAAAAAGACCGGGTGCAGGAAGAATTCGCCGAGATCCCGTTACGGCCCCAAACTCAGGTAATGAATACACCGGAGGAAAGCTTCAAGGTGGAAGAGCTGGGCAGTCTGGAGCTTTCTTCTCAGGATGCTGACACTGTTCTCGAATCGTCAGAGGTGCAAGGGGCCATGGAGACCGGCAACAAGCCAGCGTCTCAGTCGGCGGAAGACAAGGTGCCTCAAGCCGAAACACAAGGTCAAACATCAGCTCAAACAGCCAAGGTAAGCGACAAGCCCAAAGAGGAGCCTGTGGTTGCCAAAGCAGTGACGCCTCAGCCCAAAGTCGAGCCCAAAGCGGCGCAGCAAGCCGCCTGGACCTTGCAGCTCGGCGCCTTCAGCAACGCCGGTAATGTGGATGCGCTGGTGAAAAAACTGCGCAGTGCCGGCTTCAAAGCCTATACAGTGCCCACCAAGCCCGTTGATGGCAGTCTTACCAAGGTGTTTGTTGGGCCTGACGTGTCCCAGGCCAAAATTGAACGCCTCAAAACCGAGGTGGAAGCGCTCACTCAACTCAAGGGTAAGGTCATTGCCTACAATCCGCTGGAGCGCTGAGCCAATCGCCCCCGTGGGATTTATTTCGGTAACGGGGGTGAGAATCTCGTCACTCTCTGGTAGAATCGCGCCGATTCGAAAAGCCACCCGGAAAACGACCTTCCATGGTTTGGATTGATTACGCCATTATTTTTATTATCGGACTGTCTACCCTTATCAGTCTGATCCGCGGCTTCGCCAAAGAAGCCATGTCTTTGCTGGTGTGGTTTGCCGCCTTTTTTGTCGCCAGCCAATTCTATGAAGATCTCGCCGTTCACCTGACTCAGTTGCAGGACGAAATGCTTCGTAACGGCGTGGCGATTGCTATTCTCTTTGTGACCACCCTGATCCTCGGTGCCCTGGTGAACTACATCCTGGGGCAACTGGTGGCTAAAACCGGTTTATCGGGCACCGACAGACTCCTGGGTCTGTGTTTCGGTGCCTTGCGCGGCGCACTGATTGTCAGTGCGATTTTGTTTTTCATGGATGCCTTTACCGGCGCTCCCAACACCCCCTGGTGGAAGGAGTCCCGACTGGTGCCCGAATTCGGGGTTGTGATCCAGTGGTTCTTCCACTATCTGGAAAACACCTCAAGCTTCGTACCCAAAATATAAAAATTAGCTAAACAACAGAACATCTTAAAAGAGGACACTCTCCCATGTGTGGTATCGTCGGAATAGTTGGCCATTCCTCGGTTAATCAGACCATCTACGACGCACTGACAGTGCTTCAACACCGTGGTCAGGATGCAGCCGGGATAGTCACGGTAGACAATGACGCGTTCAGGCTCCGTAAGGCTAACGGACTGGTGCGTGATGTGTTTGAACCCAAACACATGCAGCGCCTGCAGGGTAACGCCGGTATCGGCCATGTGCGTTATCCCACCGCCGGGAGCTCCAGCTCCTCAGAAGCCCAGCCTTTTTACGTTAACTCGCCTTTTGGTATTTCTCTGGCCCATAACGGCAACCTGACCAACACTCAGGATCTGTCGGCTCGCCTCAAGCAGCAGCGTCGACACGTGAACACCACGTCGGATTCTGAAGTGTTGCTGAACCTGCTCGCCGATGAGCTGCAGCAAGTGCAGAGCGCCCATCTGAGCGCCGATCAGGTGTTTGATGCCGTGGCCAAGGTGCACGCTCAAACCCGTGGTGCTTATGCGGTAGTGGCCATGATTGTTGGCGAAGGTCTGGTGGCTTTCCGTGACCCCAATGGCATTCGCCCGCTGGTGCTCGGTAAAAATGAGACCGCCACCGGCACAGAGTACATGGTGGCCTCAGAGAGTGTGGCCCTGGATGCCGTGGGTTTTGAAGTGATCCGCGATGTTGCACCGGGCGAAGCCGTATACGTCACCCTCGACGGTCAGCTGTTTACCCGTCAGTGCGCCGAAGCGCCTCTGTACTCTCCCTGTATTTTCGAGTTTGTTTACTTTGCCCGTCCAGACTCCACCATCGACAAGGTGTCTGTCTACGCCAGCCGCGTAAACATGGGCGCCAAACTGGGCGAGAAAATCAAGAAAGAATGGTACGACAACGACATCGATGTGGTTATCCCCATTCCTGAGACCTCCTGTGATATCGCACTGGAAATCGCCCGTGTGATGGACTTGCCTTATCGTCAGGGCTTTGTAAAGAACCGCTACATTGGCCGTACCTTTATCATGCCCGGTCAGCAGGAGCGTAAGAAGTCAGTACGCCGTAAGCTCAATGCCATCAACACCGAGTTTAAAGGCAAAAATGTGCTCCTGGTGGACGACTCTATCGTGCGTGGTACTACCTCAGAGCAGATCATCGAGATGGCCCGCGAAGCCGGTGCCAAGAAGGTGTATTTTGCCTCTGCAGCGCCTGAAATTCGTTTCCCCAACGTGTATGGCATCGACATGCCCACTTCCAATGAGCTCATTGCCCACGGACGTGATGCGGATGAGATCGCCAAACTGATTGGTGCCGACGGTATTATCTTCCAGGACCTGCCGGATCTGGTTGAAGCCGTGCGTATGGAAAACCCTGAGATCAAGCGCTTTGAAACATCCGTATTTGATGGTGATTACATCACAGGCGATGTGACTCAGGCGTACCTCGACCACCTCACCCAGCTGAGAAACGATGATGCCAAGGCCAATCGTAACAGCGACGTGGGCACTAACCTTGAGCTGCACAACGTGTGTCATCCCTAATCCTCTTACGGATAAAGAGGGTTTGATAACACTTCACGGCTAATCAAAACCAGCACTCAGGTGCTGGTTTTTGTTTTCAAGGATTCGGTAAGTCAAACCCACATGGATTTGGCAAAACATATCAGCCAAACCGCAAATAAGCCGCCAGTGCCGAAATGGGTAAGCGGCTTTGCCTGCAGACATTGTCCAACGATAAAACATAATGGCAGCAGTATCAGTGGCCAGCCTGTTTGGGGAAGACACAGCAGTAGTGCGAGCAACAAAAGCACGGCATACAGCAGCCATTGATGACGAATAACAGAGACTGAGCTTTGCATAGGCGAGTCCGGTATCGGTTGATATCGGTTATTTGAGCTTTGATGAGAACTATTCTCAACAAAATTTACACTGGATCAGGTTAAATCTGACCCTGGCTTTAACCCGCTGGGATTGCGCGTTGCGTCCGCCGGGGATTTTCGCTACATTTACTGTAAATTCATCCAGTGTTTTAGGCCCGAATATCCCGCCATGATCCTCTATATTGCCGAAAAACCCAGCCTCGGCCGCGCCATTGCTGAGGTGTTGCCCAAACCCCATAAAAAGGGTGATGGGTATATTGAGCTGGGTAACGGCGATTGTGTGACCTGGTGTATTGGCCATTTGCTTGAGCAGGCCGAGCCGGATGCTTATTCTCCCGAGTATAAACAGTGGCAGCTTGCCCATTTACCCATCATTCCCGACGAGTGGAAACTCACCCCGCGAAGTTCAGCCAAAGCCCAATTGGCGGTGGTAAAACGCCTGATCAAGCAGGCATCTTCCCTGGTACATGCAGGCGATCCGGATAGGGAAGGGCAGCTCCTGGTAGATGAAGTGATTTCCCATGCCAAGGTTTCTGCATCCAAACTGGCATCTACCCAGCGCTTGTTGATTTCGGATTTAAACCCCGATGCGGTGCGCCGCGCATTGGGGCAGCTTCGCAGCAACAAAGAGTTTGTGCCGCTTGCCACTTCGGCACTGGCGCGCAGCCGTGCCGATTGGCTCTATGGCCTGAATATGACCCGAGCTTATACGCTCCAGGGCCGAAAGGTGGGTTATGCCGGTGTCTTGTCTGTTGGGCGGGTGCAAACCCCATTGTTGGGGTTGGTGGTGCGCCGGGATCTGGAAATCGAGCACTTTGAGCCCAAAGACCACTATGAGGTGCTTGCTCACATTACCACAGACAAGGGCGAGTCTTTCTGTGCCAAGTGGCAACCCAGCGAGGCTTGTCAGCCCTACATGGATGAAGAAGGGCGGGTGCTGTCACGCCGCCTTGCAGAAACCGTGGTTAACCGCATTGACGGTAAGCCTGCGCTGGTGAATCAGGTTAGCCACAAAGACAAGAAACAGGCGCCACCTTTGCTTTACAGCCTGTCGGCGCTGCAAATCGATTGTGCCAAACGCTTTGGCATGAGCGCGAAAGAGGTGCTGGATACGGCGCAGAGCCTTTATGAGCGCCACAAGCTGATTACCTATCCCCGCTCTGACAGCCGTCATCTGCCCAAAGAACAACTTTCTTTGGTACCTGATGTGGTAGCGGCCATCAGCGCAAATGCGCCTGAGCTGCTCGACAGCGTGCCACCGCCCAATCCGCAGCTGGTGTCCAAGGCCTGGGATGACAGCAAGGTGGACGCCCACCACGCCATAGTGCCCACGGGGAAACGCGCGGCGCTGTCGCAGCTGAATCAGCGGGAGCGTCAGCTTTATTTGCATATTGCACGGCAATATCTGGCGCAGTTTTATCCCCATCGTCTCCTGTCGGATACCGAGATTCAGCTCACTATCGAGGGCGGAAGTTTTCTCGCCAAGGCGTCGGTTGAACGCGCTGCAGGTTGGCGGGTGTTGTTTCAGCGCAGCGGTGCGCAGGAAGAAGCTAAAGATCCGGAAGAAACAGACACCAGCCAAAAGACGCCCTTGCCAGCCCTGAATAAGGGCGATATAGCCCAGTGCTGCCACGGTGAGCTGCTGGCCAAACAAACCCAGCCCCCAAAACATTTTACCGATGCGACCTTGCTCAGTGCCATGACAGGCATCGCCCGTTATGTAAGCTCACCGGACATTAAACGCATCTTGAAGGATACAGATGGCCTGGGCACTGAAGCGACCCGTGCCGGGATCATCGAACTCCTGTTTAAACGTGGCTTTTTGGTGCGTCAGGGTAAAAGCATCATGGCATCCCAAGCCGGACGGGGCTTAATTGCCAGTTTGCCCGAGGTGGCAACCACAGCGGATATGACGGCGCTTTGGGAGCGTCAGCTCAGCGATATCTGCCAACGACAGCTATCTTACAAAGGCTTTATGGCGCCGCTGGTGTTGGAACTTGAAAAGCTCATTCAGCAGGCCGCTGCCAGTTTGCCGACGGCGTTGGCCGGCGTCACAGCAACCGGGGCCAAACGGTCTTTTAAAGGCAGAGGCGGCAAGGGGAAAGGGCGAATATCCGGGTCAAGTGCTGGCTGGGGGCGCAAAAGCCGTTCAAGCTCTGGCGGTAAAACAGCTGCGCGGGCAAGCAAATCAACCCTCGTTAAATAGCAGATACAAGCCGGTAAACCCAACGGGCGATGCGCAGCGTATTTCGTGATCCGAAGTTTTCACTTTGATTTGAAACCGGGATAAGACTCAGGGCGAGTGCTGAGAAAACCGAAAGTTTCACGACTCCTGAACCTTGACGTGTCACGCTCTCAACCCCGGATTATCGCCTTCTGAGCGTGCTTCAAAACGACAGCTCAAGGGCTATCAAAGGTAGACAGGCAAGGCTCAGCGGCTGCGATATTGATTGATGATGGGGTTGTAATCGAAGCCTGCCAATTTTGCGTCCAGCTCAGCTTCTTGCATTCCCAGCTCGTATAAAAGTGACGCCTTGTCCGGGCACTGTAAGCGGAGTTTTTCATTGACTATGCCAACAAGAATTTCAGGGCTTAACTGCGAAGGGTGACGGATTTCCATGGGCGACTCCGATACTGAGGTGCTTGAGTGAGTATCGGGTAAAAAAAGGAGTAAGCCAAGATCCTGGCTTACTCCACTCAAAAAGCGATAACCAAAAGTGGTTAGCACAAACGCTCATAGAGGAGGAACACTATTGAGTGTGCCAAGCCGGGCTTAAGCCGGACTTAAAATTCCCTGAGCGCCCTGTGGCTAGCGCAGACTCGTGCCCCGATTGATGGCGATGAGGCGATCGAGAATGCGCTCACCATCCATACGAATGCCATTGTGTTCGTATTCCGAGGTCAGCCAGTATTTCAGATTGGCCACCTGTTTGGCTGTTTCCAGGCTGTACTCCATTTCCACGAACATGTCTTCACTGTAAATGGCGGAGGCAACCGGCACTGTATTGGTTGCGAGTGCGGCCGTATCATAGAGCCTTGGCCAATCCGTTTTCTGCGCCAGCAACTCAGCGCAGCCTTTTAGCGGTTTGAGGTGTTCAAAGCAGTCAAACATCCATGGGAAAATCATTTCCCCTGTGAGCAGCAGCGGCGCAGGTGGCGCTGCGTCAAACTGCGGATACTCCGCCCGAATCCTGTGTGCGGCCCAGTTGGACGGCTGCATTTCGCAGTAAATGGCCTCATGGAGCACTGAAAACAGAGGGTTGGTGTTGTAATCGAGCATCTGTCCAAAGCGCTCAACAAACAGCGGGTTTATCCGCTCCCCGGAAGGCGTGGACAACAGCGCCTGCTCTATCAGGTAATATACGGCCTCAGGCCCATCTTCCATCCCCAGATGTATACCCAGCAGTTGCAACATGGGTGGCGTTAAACGCTGGCCTGAAGGTAAAAGCACCTGATGATGAAGCAGGTGTTGCTGCAGGGCGGCCAGCAGCGATGCAGCATCCGGGAAACGTTGATGGAACTGTCGATTTTTCTGCAATACCCGTTTAAAGGTTGCACGGTACACCTCGTCGGCGCTTCGGCCAATCGGTGGAATGCCACCTGTGATATAGGCTTCTTTCAAGCCATGGGCAGCAACACTTAAGTACCTGAGCACGCAAAAACCGCCAAAGCTCTGGCCGAGAATGGTCCAGGGCGTTTCGGGGCTTAAGATGGCGCGAATGGCTTCGGCGTCTCTGATAATGTTATCGGCGCGGAAGTGAGTCAGGTAGTCGGCTTTGGCCACGTCATCGAGGTGTGCGAGGCTTGTGGCGTTCACCGGGGTGGAAAGACCGGTGCCACGCTGATCGAGCAGCAGTACCCGATACTCCGCCAGCGCCCTTTTTATCCAGCCGCTGTGGCTGACAGGGCGCTGTGCGGCGAATCCCGGGCCACCCTGGAAATACACCAGCCAGGGCAGGTCCTGGTGCTGCTTATCTTTGTGCACCAAGCTACGGGCAAAGACTTCAATCGTTCCTTTGGCAGGGTCCTGGTAATCCAGCGGCAGGATAAAGCTAAGCTTCTGTGCAATCATTTGTGGGAGAAGCGTTTTGACCCCGGAGGCGTTGGGCAGTTTGGCTGAAACAGACATGGGCAGGACTCATTGGCTGGCATCTTGGTGCGGATTGTATACAAATGCCCTCATCTGGCAAGTCATGAATCTGACCAAAGCCCTATCAAGATCAATTTCTGCCCGAGAAAACTGGCACACAATGGCCAGGATCACTTAATCTAGCGCCCAGAATTCACAAGAGAATGCGACTATGAAATATCAGATAATTCCAGTGACGCCTTTTCAGCAAAATTGCACTCTCATTTGGTGTGAAAACACCCGCAAAGCTGCGGTGGTTGATCCGGGTGGAAACCTGGAACGGATCCATGAGGCGCTGGAAAAACATGGACTGACATTGGATAAGATTCTGCTGACCCATGGCCATATAGACCATGTCGGCGGCGCCGCTAAACTCGCCCTGGAAACCGGCGTTGCCATTGAAGGCCCCCATGTGGATGACGCCTTCTGGTTGGAAAACCTGCCCCGTCAGAGCCAAAACTTTGGGTTCGCCCACTGTGATGCCTTTGCTCCTTCCCGTTACCTGGAGGAAGGTGAACAAGTGCGCCTTGGCGAAGTCATGCTGGATGTGGTGCATTGTCCCGGACACACGCCCGGACATCTGGTGTTTTTTGAACCTGTGACCAAGCTCGCCTTGGTGGGGGATGTGCTTTTTCGTGGCTCAATCGGCCGCACCGACTTCCCCGGTTCAGATCACAAAGCACTGATCAATTCCATTACCACCAAGCTCTGGCCGCTGGGTAAAGATGTCGCTTTCATACCAGGCCATGGTCCCATGTCGACTTTTGCCGAAGAGCGCGCCCATAACCCCTTTGTGGCCGATCAGCTGCTCGGTTAATATGTAATTCCACGGTTGTGGCTCCCTGGGCTTGATGCCATAGGAGCCACAGCGCCCTTGTTGCTATCTTTTTCCCTCCTGCGTTCATTGCCCTTGGCAGTCCTTTTGACCAAAGCACGAGTCATCTTTGGTAATTTAATTACACTTTTTTGGAACAAGATCAGTTTTTCGTCCTTCAGTTTGCCTTATTGTTAGCGCCATAACACAAAGACAAAGGGGTCCAACTATGTTCGAACGATTGCCTGTGGCGCTGGCCGCTGGCCTGCTAGCCGCCTTGTGGGTGGCGGTATCCGGCCAACTTTCCTGGGTAACCTGGGTAGGGTTTCTGGGATGCAGTGCCTATTTTGCCCAGGGGGAGCTGAGCCCGCGAGGCGTCATTTCTACCTGGGCCACCACACTGTCGGGGGTGCTGTGGGCCTGGCTTATTCTCCATGGCGCTGAAGTGCTGACCATGGGATACAGTGCTGCCATTCTCACCGGTATCGTGACCGCGTTTATGTGTCTGCAGGCCAGTAAACGGCTGCTCGCCTTTATTCCCGGGACCTTTTTGGGCTGCTGCGCCATGTTTGCATTAAATGGTGATTTCATCGCGGTACTGCCGCCTTTACTTGTTGGAGCTGTGATGGGGTATGCCATGAGCCTTCTCTCGGGTTTGCTGGCTCGTTACATGCCAGTTGCTGTAACAGAGTGAGTCTCACGCCTCATGATTTAACGTTGCCATGGCGAAATATGCAGCTTGGCTCAGGTCTGCCTGGTCACCATCTATACTTACCCATGACCGGGAACGCTGACCGGGCCGGAGAATAATCAATGAAACAAATAACCTTTCGTAAAATTGATGCGATTCTGATCAAATTCAGTCTTAACGGTAAATTTTGGTTGGTGTGTTCCATGGTGGCCGCCATTACTGCCGTTGTGGCGTTGGCGAACTATCGCCTGCAGCTGGCGACCATAGAATCTTCCAGTGGGGCAAGGGTCAGCGCCGCACTCGATGCCTATGCGGACATCGCCCGGGCCAACAATCTGCAGGGAGAGGCGCTCGCGGCATTTGCTGCACGCCATGGATTGTCTCAGTCGGGCCAGGCAGCACGTAAAGGCAACACAGTGACGGCAGTGACCGACCTTGCGGGTTCGCCATTGGCGCTCAGCCGCAATGTGGCAGACTGGGAGACTGAGCCCCGCAGCGATGCCAGCATGATGCTCTGGTGGGCTGCACTGGGGCTACTGCCGCTGTTTCAGCTCAGTTACTGGATGTCCACCTCCCTTGGTGGTGGCCTTTGGGATATGTACATGGCCATCAAGCGGTTGGCTGATGGCGACCTGACCCAACGACTGAATTTTTTCGGTACCGATGACTTCAGCCTTATTGCCCGCGAAATTGACCGCTGCGCCGATAACATGAGCGATATGCTCTCAGCCATTCGCAATAATGCCGACACCCTGAAACGTGCGTCCTCGGCGTTTTCCAATCAGGCCCAAAGCAGTGACAGCCTCGCCCGGCGCCAACACGAGTTTCTCGACTCAGTGGCGGTGGCCATGTCGCAGATGACGTCGGCCATTGAAGAAGTGTCAGCCAATGCGTCGGCCACCTCTACCCAAACCCGGTCCAATGCCGGGGCGGTCAAAGAAAGCCAAAAGCGTATCAGTACGACGGTCGCAGGTATTGCCGAGCTGTCCGGCAAGATAGGCGATGCCTCATCGTCGGTGGATGCGCTGTCGCGTGAGGCGACCGAAATCAGCGCCGTGGTGACCGTCATTGACAGTATCTCTGAGCAGACCAACCTGCTGGCCCTGAATGCGGCCATTGAGGCGGCCCGCGCCGGTGAGCAGGGACGCGGCTTTGCCGTGGTGGCCGACGAAGTCCGCACCCTGGCGGGCCGGACTCAGCAGGCCACAGTGGAAATTCAATCCATGATTGAGAGCCTGCAATCCGGGAGCAAGGCACTGTCGGGAATAACCGGGGATATCGTCAACCGGGCGGAGCAGGGGAAGAGTGCGGTCTCACTGGTGGGAGAGGATGTGGGCAATATTGCTGACTCCATCAACCAGGTGTTTGATATGGCAAGCCATATCGCGGCGTCGGCCGAAGAGCAAAGCGTGGCATGCCGTGAGATTGCGGCGCAGCTCGGTGAAATCAGAAACCAATCGGGTGTTATCAGTGAAAATGCCCACAACGCCCTGGAATTGGCCCATGAACTTGCACAGGCCTCGGTGGCGTTGACGGATATCCTGGGCCAGTACCGCACCTGATGCCTGGTACCTGACACTTGTATTGGTATCGGCTCTATCGAATGAACCTCGGTCGTTGATAGCCGCCGAAAATTAAGTAACAGGCAGAAAAAAAGCGCCGGTTATCGGCGCTTTTTTATGGTCAGCAGCCCGCTTACTCGAATTCGCTCCAGACAGGGGCGTGATCCGACGGCTTTTCCATTGCGCGAATATGGTAATCCACCCCGGACGCTATCAATCTGTCGGTGAGCGTTCGGGTGGTCATGATCACATCGATACGCAGACCTCGATTATCATCAAAGCCCTTACTGCGGTAATCGAACCAGGAGTAGGTGCCTTCCTGTTCCGGATGTAACACCCGAAAATTGTCATACAAGCCCCAGTCTTTCAGGGTTTGCAGCCACTCTCGCTCTTCCGGCAGGAAACTGCACTTACCGGTTCTGAGCCAGCGTTTGGCGTTATCCGGACCAATACCTATGTCCAAATCCAGCGGCGAGATGTTGATATCGCCCATGATGATGATGTCGTCATCGCTGCTGTAAGATTCGGTCAGGAGGCGCTGGAGATCGGCATAAAACTTACGCTTGGCGGGAAACTTGATTTCATGATCCCGGCTTTCCCCCTGGGGGAAGTAACCATTCATCACTGTGAGCAGACGACCGCTTGGCTGACGGAATTTACCAATAATCATCCGTCTTTGGGCATCTTCAGCATCCCAGGGGTAACCCTTTTCCACGGATTCTGGCTCAACCTTTGACAGCAACGCCACGCCATAATGGGCCTTGCCCCCATGGTAATACACCTTGTAACCCATGGCCTCGACATCGGCGAGCGGAAAGGCTTCGTCGTGTACCTTGGTTTCCTGCAGGCCAATAATATCCGGCGCCTGGGTATCTATCAGGGCCTGAAGTTGATGCAGGCGCGAACGCAGGCCATTGATGTTAAAGGAAACGACTTTCATCAGGGCAGCACTCGCTTAAAGGGCTTCACGATCACCTTTTCATACACGCCAGCGGCAATGTAAGGGTCGGCATCGGCCCACGCCTGAGCGATTTCCAGTGATTCAAATTCGGCCACCACCAGAGAGCCGGTGAAGCCGGCTTCACCGGGGTTATCGCTGTCGATGGCGGGGTGTGGACCGGCAATCATCAGTCGACCTTCATCGGCCAGTTCCTGCAGGCGTGCAAGGTGCGCCGGACGGGCAGCAAGGCGTTTTTCGAGACTGTTGGCAACGTCCTGGGATGAAATCATGTACCACATTATTTGAGTTCCTTCTTTTTATCTTCGGGAAGATGTTTGAACAGGTAAAACACGGTAATCAGTGTATTGACCAGGGTGGCGGCCGTCAGCCCGAATACCTTGAAGTTCACCCAGGTTTCCTGGGATAGGCTGAATGCCACATAAATGTTGATAAGACCGCAGACCACAAAAAACAGCACCCAGTACCAGGTGAGCCTCGCCCAAATCTTATCGTCTACCGGCATTTCCTGACCCAGCATGGATTTGAGAATGGGTTTACCCAGAAACTGGCCGGCGATGAGGGCAAGAGCGAACAGGGCATAGACGATGGTCACCTTCCACTTGATAAAGGCATCATCGTGGAAAATCAGGGTAGCGGTACCAAAGGTGGCCACCAGGGCAAAGGTGATCAGGTGCATTTTTTCGATTTTCTTATACAGCGCGTAGGTAGCGATAAGCTGAATAAGTGTCGCGACTATCAGGGCACCGGTGGCGGCATAGATATCAAAAAACTTGTAAACGGCGAAAAAGACCAGAAGCGGTAAAAAATCGAGCAGCTGTTTCATGGCGTCCTGTGAAGTCCGAAAGTGTAAGCCTTTGACGGCACGTAAGCTTGCATCGGGCCGTCAGCGAAAAACCGAGTGTAACATGGGGATTGGCCGCTGGGTATGGCACTTTACCCGCTGGTGAAAGCCTGTGACCGGCCCTATAATGGCCGCCCGCCCCAGTAAGGGTTTTGATCTTGTGGAAGTGTGTTTTGCGTAAGTGGTTGAAAGGCATCGCAGCCGTAAAACTTGCCCTGATTGTGTTGCTCGGGTTGTCCATCTGGTCCACACGTATTCCTGATATTGCCTATCATCCTGTTTCACCCGGGCAGCCTTTCGCCAATTTCCACGTCATTGAGTTCAATGATGACGGCGACATGCACCTGCCCGAGCAATTCAATGCCTTAAAGGCCCGGCTCAGGGCAAGTCCCGGTGCTGACTTATTGATTTTTATCCACGGCTGGCATCACAATGCGGCGCCTGGCGACGATAACTTTTTGGCTTTTAAGCGTTTTTACCAACAGATGTCGGCCAATAATCCATCGCTGCTTGGACTCTATATCGGTTGGCGCGGCGATCAATACGATCCCTTTTGGCTCGATGGCTCGGACGACCCCGATAGTGTTGTCGAGCCGCTGGACTTTCCTACCATTTTCACCAGCAAACGGGTGGCCAGGCGTGTGGGAGAACATGGCGTCAAGCCCTTGCTGGCGGAGCTCGACACTCTGGCGGATGAAGGCATATTGGGCCGCTATACCCTCATAGGCCATAGTCTCGGTGGCGTGGTGGCACTCCATGCCCGCAAGGAAAGTCTGCTGGATAACTTGGCTAAGGGGCAGGGGGAGCGGCATTTTACCGTACTGCTCAATCCCGCAGCCTCCGCAAAGGAATATCAGCCATTGGATAAATGGCGCAGCCCAGACAATGCCGGGCCTGCCATGCTGGTGCTGCAGTCCAAAACGGACTTTGCCGTGCTTGAGGCCTTCAACTGGCTCAAGCAGGGAGAGCGTGCCGTGGGCAACTCCTGGGCAATTACCCATGATATTGACCCCTGTCCCGGCAGGGATTGCAGCCGTGCCCTTGTGCTTCCCAAGGCGCTGCAGGACCACGATGCCAAGCCTGGGTGTATGGGGGTACTGGATGGCCCGGGTTGGAAGATCCGTGCCCGTTTGCATGCCCGTAAATCGGTGCAAAGCTGTGAAGATGCCAACCGTCAGGCGGTATGGGTACTGGCGGTTGCCGATGGGGTGATCGCTGGCCACAACGGCATTTTGACCGAAGTGCAGGGCGTTGCATTGGCCGCCGCACTCGCTAATTGGCAAAATCGTTGGCAAGGAAGTATCAGCGCTGCTGATGCGCTTACGCCCCGGGGGGCTGACGATGCAATCCTGTCAGCCGACTCTGAGTTTGCATCCGAACTACGTGAAGAAAGTGCTGAAATGGCTCCAGTCATAGATATCAATCAGCATCAGGTGCCCCATAAAAGTACGACCGGGAACACAGTCGATGCCGAAGGTATGGGGACGCTCGAAAGCACGACAAAAGCGGATAGTTTGCCCGACGGGGAAAGCGTGATTGAAATTGAAAACGCGTCGGGAACCGAAAGTACGCCTGACACCGAAACAGTTGGGGCAACAGAAAAATCAGTGGCTGCACTACTGGCCCGCTAATGGCTGTGCTGCCGAATTAGTTGCTGCCGACTGCGGCACTGCTGATTCGGGCAATGCTGATTAGAGCATTGCTGATTGAGGAACTGGGGCGCACGCAGCAGAGTGCGTGCCCCGGAGTGAATGGCCAGAGTGAATAACTGAGTGAACGGGCAGTGACCTAATCGGCTCTGGTCGCTGCCTGTTGCTTTGGCAGGTATCAGGGGCGCCAGTCGGTTGCGGAGACTGCCGTGGCCACGACGCCAAAGCTTTTAATGCTGCACAGGGTCGCATTCTCGTGGGCAATGATGGTCTTGGCATCCAGATGCGCCTTGTCTGCTGTAGTGTGCGCATCGGTGATAAGGTCCACCGGATACCCCAGCGCCAGGGCGCGTCTCACCGTGGTATCGACACAAAACTCGCTGGCGTAGCCACAAATCGCCAGGGCATCCACGTCCAGTTCATCCAGTAAGGCCTTAAGTCCTGTGCCCTGAAAACTGTCCGGGGTGGTTTTACCTACAAAGTAGTCGTTTTCATCCTGTATCAAGCCGCTCACCAGCTGCCAGCCCTGGGTTTCACGGGCAATGGGTGTGTCTGGCTGTTCATGCTGAATAAATATAACGACAGCCCCTGCTGCGCGCGCAGTTTGAGTCAGGTGGTTAATACGCCGGATAATATTGTCGGCATCGAATGGTGGCTTGGCGCCTTCAAAAAGCAGTTGTTGAACATCTATCACTAGCAGTGCCTTGGCCATGGGCCGCTCCTTAGCTGCTGCTTCGACCCTGGGCCGAACGGTGCTTCATAGGTTTAGTTGTATTTCAGGTGCTGTTGAGAGTCAACCTTCCGGACGCTGCTTCCAGGAGAATCAATCCACTGCAATGACGCTCAGGGCGATGGCACTGAGATGCTTTTCAGCCGCTTCATCTTATATTCGCCCTAAAAAAAGACAGCGGGTTTCACCGCTGTCTTTTTACGAACGCATTGGAATGAGTGGCTTATCCGTTACTAAACGTGTCAGGTTGCCGCCTTCATGGCACAGGCAAAGGCCTTAAGCTCTGCCAGGAGCTTTGGCATATCGTCTTTCAAGGCTTCGATGCGCTTGACCACGGCCGAGCCGGAAATGGCGCCCGCAGCACCGGCGGCGATGGCTGCCTGAACCTGTGAAGGCTCTGCGATGCCAAAGCCCAGAAGCGGTGGCGGGGCGTTAAATTCCTTGAGGGCCGTCAGCACCGAGTCCAGTGGCATACCTGCTTTGGTATCGGCACCTGTCACCCCGGCGCGGGACAAGAGGTAGGTGTAACCCTCGCCAAGGGACGCTACCCGGCGCAGTGTGTCGGCGTCGGCATTGGGGGGCGCAATGAAAATCGGCGCTATGCCTTCGGCCTTGGCGGCGGCGACAAAGGGCGCCGACTCTTCTGCCGGTACATCGGCAATCAGCACAGAGTCCACCCCAGCTGCCTTGGCGCGGCGGTAAAACGCCTCTATGCCGTTGGCAAACACCAGATTGGCGTACAGTAAGAGGCCAATGGGGAGCTCAGGATACCTGGCGCGGATTGTTTCAATCATCTTGAAACAATCTTCCGGAGTGGTGCCGGCGGCCAGGGCGCGGATGTTGGCGCCCTGGATCACCGGACCATCGGCGAGGGGGTCTGAAAAGGGAAAACCCAGCTCAAGACAGTCGGCGCCGCCTTCGACCAGGGCATCAATAATCGCCAGACTCTCCTCAATGCCCGGGTCCCCCAGGGTGACGAATGGCACGAAGGCGCCCCGCGATTCGGCTTTTAAGCGGGCAAAGGCGTTTGAATATCGGTTCATGGCAGTACTCCTTATGCGCTGGCCTTGCCATCTAAAATGTCGGAAACAGTGAAAATGTCTTTATCGCCGCGGCCTGAGAGATTGACCACGATGATTTGCTCTGTGGTGGCATCTTTGGCCAGGCGCAGGGCGTAGGCCAGGGCGTGGGCCGATTCCAGCGCCGGGATAATGCCTTCACTGCGGGCAAGCAGCTGGAATGCCTCAAGTGCCTCATCGTCGGTGGCCGATTCATAGGTGGCGCGGCCGGTGGCATTGAGATAGGCGTGCTGCGGTCCCACGGAAGGGAAGTCCAGACCGGCAGAGATGGAGTAGGACTCTTCAATCTGGCCGTGTTTGTCCTGCATCAAGGGGGCTTTCATGCCAAAGAAGATACCGGTCTTGCCATGCTTGAGCGGCGCACCGTGCATGGGAGTATCAATGCCCTTACCGGCGGGTTCCACGCCGATAAGCTTCACCGAAGGCTCGTCGATAAAGTCGGCAAACATACCTATGGCGTTTGAGCCCCCGCCCACACAGGCGATAACCGCATCCGGCAGGCGGCCTTCTTTTTCCAGCATTTGGGCCTTGGTTTCGGCGCCAATCATGCGCTGGAACTCACGCACTATGGTGGGGAAGGGATGCGGCCCTGCGGCAGTCCCCAGCAGATAGTGGGCGCGGTCATAGCTGCCGGACCAGTCGCGCATGGCCTCGTTACAGGCATCCTTGAGGGTGGCAGAGCCTGAGGTCACCGGAATAACCTCGGCGCCCATCAAGCGCATGCGAAACACGTTGGGGCTTTGACGTGCCACGTCTTTGGCGCCCATATACACCTTGCATTTAAGCCCCAACAGGGCGCAGGCCAGCGCCGTGGCCACCCCGTGCTGACCCGCGCCTGTCTCGGCGATAATCTCTTTTTTGCCCATGCGTTTGGCGAGCAGCGCCTGACCCAGCACCTGATTGGTCTTGTGGGCGCCCCCGTGGAGCAGGTCCTCACGCTTTAAGTAAATTTTCACCCTGGGATTGGGTGACAGATTTCGGGTCAGGGTCAGCGCCGTGGGACGACCGGCATAGTTTTTTAACAGGTCGTGGAACTCTGTTAAAAACTCAGGGTCCTGCTGGGCCTCGACAAAGGCGGTTTCCAGTTGCTTCAGCGCCGGCATCAGAATTTGCGGCACATACATGCCGCCGTATTCGCCGAAGTAGGGGTCGAGTTTCAGCTCGCTCATTGTGTCTCTCCAAAGTCAATCAATCTGCTAAGGCGGCGTTACCACCAAAAATTCTGTTCGGTTAAGTGTTTGTCAGTAGTTGCGAAGGCTGGCAAAGGCCTGCTCGATAAGGGCGGCAGATTTGATACCGGGGGCATCTTCCAGCCCGGAATTAAAGTCGAGCCCCAAAAAGCCCTGCTTGGCGGCGGTGGCGGCGTTTGTTGCATCAAGACCACCTGCCAGCATGGCCCTGTGTTTGTCTGCAAGATTCAGTTGCCAATCAAAACACACGCCGGTGCCGCCAAAGCCAGCACTGTTTTTGCTGTCGTAGACAATGCGGTCGGCTCCATGGGGAATGGCAGATACCTTGGCTGCTTCCACTGCCACGGCTTTCCAAATCTCACAGCCCTGATGGAACTCTTGTGCCAGAAGTGCACGCAGGCCATCGATATAGGCCTCGTCTTCCCCTCCGTGCAACTGCACCGCCGCGAGTCCCAACGTCTTGGCAAGGTTGGCAACCTTGGGCGCCGTTTCATCCACGAACACGCCCACAAGCGCCAGCGGCTGGCTTGCCACGCGATTGAATTGGCTCAGTGCCAGAGCTTTGTCTTCTGATACGCAGCGTGGTGATTTTGCGGCAAAAATCAGTCCGCCATAAACGGCACCGGCCTTGGCGGCGGCCTCAATATCGGCTTCGCGGGTAAGACCACAGACCTTGTTTTCACCGTAAATCAGCCGACGACAGGCCAAATCCAGGTTCGCTTCCGCCATCAAGGAGCTGCCCACCAAAAATCCCTGCACCATGGGGGCGAGACGCTTTACCTGTTCGTGGGTGTAAATGCCGGACTCGCTTACGACCAGGGTATCGGCGGGGATGTGGGGCGCCAGCGCTTCTGTGGTGGCAAGATCTGTGCTCAGGTCACGTAAATTACGGTTATTGATGCCAATAATGGGCGCCTTTAGCGCGATGGCACGGCCGAGTTCCTCCTCGTTGCTCACTTCGGTGAGTACGTCGAGCTGATATTTGGCGGCCTCGGCGGCAAGCAGCCGGTAATCGTCATCATCCAGTACACTCAGCATCAGCAAAATGGCATCGGCGCCCTGATGGGCGGCGAGTTTTACCTGATAGGGCGAGATAAAAAAGTCTTTGCACAATACCGGCTGGGAAACGGCGGCGCGCACCAGGGGGATATAGTCCATATCACCCTGAAAAAACTGCTCATCGGTCAGCACTGAAATGGCGGCAGCGTAGCGGCTGTAAATGCCAGCGATGGCTACCGGGTCAAAGTCGGCACGAATAAGTCCTTTCGACGGACTGGCTTTTTTACACTCCAGAATAAAGCCTGCGGCCGGTGCTGCCAGCGCCTGATACAGGCTGCGGTCAGAGATTTTTGGCGCGAGGCTCGCTTCAGGAAACCGCTGCTTGAGGGCATCGATGTGGGCATATTTGGTGTCAATAATCTTGGTTAACACATTGCTCATGGAGGCTTTATTCCTTATACCTTGCGCTGCTGACTCATGGCGGCGAGGCCAATCAGTTTGTCATATGCCTTGCCGGAGGAGAGGGTGTCAATGGCGAGCTTAAAACCTGCCTGAGGCGTGTCGGCAAGCCCTGCCACATAAAGGGCACAGCCCGCATTGAGGGCCACGGCATCCCGGTGGGCTGCCTTACCTTCGCCTTTTAAAATGGCCGCGGTGATGAGCGCATTGTCTTCGGGATTGCCGCCTTCAAGCTCGGTTACCTTCACAGGTTCCAGCCCAAAATCCTGTGGCGACAGCGAGTAATCCATAAGCTCACCGTCTCTGAGTTCACACACCTGAGTTGTGCCATGGAGCGCGACTTCATCCAGCCCTTCGCCATGTACCACCATGGCCCGTTTTACCCCAAGGGCGCAGAGTACCTCGGCGATGGGGCGAACAAGAGATGCACTGTAAACCCCAAGCAGCATATAGTCGGGATGGCTTGGATTAATCAAAGGCCCAAGCACATTGAACAGGGTGCGGGTGGCAAGCTTTTGCCTTACCGATACCGCATGTTTTACCCCGCCGTGGTAATGGGGGGCAAAGAGAAAACAGATACCCAGAGTTTCAAGGCAGTCGGCGGCCGTTTTGGGTGCCATGGTTAGCTCAATGCCGAATTGACCGAGCAGATCCGATGAGCCCGACTTGGACGACACACTGCGGTTGCCGTGTTTGGCGACATTGGCGCCGGCAGCGGCAGCTACAAAGGTGGCTGTGGTGGAGATATTGATGGTGTTAAAACCGTCACCGCCGGTACCGACGATATCCAAAATACCGCCACTAAGCGCGGGCCGCGGGAAGGGATTGGCCGCTTCGCGCATGGCATCTGCAGCGCCGCTGATTTCGTCGATAGTTTCGCCACGCACCTTGAGGGCCATCAAAAGCGCCGCTATGGTGACTTCATCGAGTTCGCCCCTGACCAGCGCGGCAAAAAGACTCTTGGCTTCAGCGCGGGACAAGGCATTTCCGCCATAGGCTTTATCGAGGAGTTGTCTGACATCCTTGCTCATTGCAGCTCTCCTTTGGCAACCATGCCGGTCAGGTATTCCAGGCTTTGTACCAGCAAGGTACTGCCAAGGGTGGTGAGAATGGACTCAGGGTGAAACTGAAATCCCAGGGCCTTGTCTTCTTCCTGGAGTACCGCCATGGGCATGCCTTCGGTGGTGGCAATCACCTTGAGGGTATCAGGCACCTCTGTGGCGACCAAACTGTGATAGCGTGCCACCGGCAGAGGTGAAGGCAGGCCGCGGAAAATCCCCTGACCGTCATGGACAGTGGGGCTTGCCTTACCGTGTACCACGCTTGGGGCTCGCTCTACCTTGCCGCCATAGTGCTCAACCAGTGCCTGGTGCCCTAGGCATATCCCGAGGATGGGCAGCTTTCCGGCCACCAGGTTAATCAGCGCCATCATGCAGCCTGCTTCGTGTGGCGCGCCCGGGCCGGGGGAGAGCACCAGTGCGGTTTGAGGCTCGGCCAGCAGCTTGGCTGCCAGCTGCTGTGGGTCTACGTCGTTGCGGTAAATGACTACCTCAAATCCCAGCGCGCGGAATTGGTCGACCAGGTTGTAGGTAAAAGAATCGAAGTTATCGAGTAAATAGAGTTTCACAGGCCACCTCCCAGTTTGATGGCAGAGATCACTGCCTGTGCCTTTTGACGGGTTTCGTCGGCTTCAGCCTGGGGATCTGAGTCATACACCACTCCGGCACCGGCCTGAATATGGGCAACGCCATCTTTCACAAAGGCCGAACGAATGACGATACAGGTGTCCATGTCGCCGGTGGCGGACAGGTAACCCACGGCGCCGCCATAGCTGCCCCGGCGGGTCTTTTCGGTTTGGCGGATAAGCTGGGAGGCTCTGACCTTGGGCGCGCCTGTGAGGGTGCCCATGTTCATGCAGGCCTGATAGGCGTGAAGGGCATCGAGATCTGCTCTCAGTTGGCCCGTGACCCGGCTGACCAGATGCATCACATGGCTGTATCGGTCGACCTTCAGCAGCTCGGCGACCTTGCGGGTCCCGCTTTGGCTGATGCGGGCGATGTCATTACGGGCCAAATCGACCAGCATCAGATGCTCTGACAGCTCCTTTTTATCCAGACGAAGCTCCAGCTCGATACGGCCATCGAGGTCGTGGTCTATATTGCCACTGGCATCTTTACCACGCTTGCGGGTGCCGGCGATGGGGTACACCTCTACCTGATTGCTGCCGGCATCGTATTTCAGCGCGCTCTCAGGCGAGGCGCCAAAGAGGGTGAAATCGCTGCTGCGAAAATAAAACATGTAAGGGCTTGGGTTGGTTTTACGCAGCGCACGGTAAGCGCCGAGAGTATTGGGGCAGGGCAGACTGAAGCTTCTTGACGGCACCACCTGAAAAATGTCGCCGGCGATGATGTGCTCTTTCAGGGCGTTCACCGCGTCTTTAAAGTCTTCGTCACTGATACTGACGCTGGCCTCAACATTCACCGGTTTGAGGGCTTTAACCGGGCGGGGGCGATTGGCGATGGCCTCAATCACCTTGGCGCGGCGCTTGAGTTCATCGTCTATGAAGGGCGATATTTGCCCATCCGTGGAAAAGGCAGACAACACCAACTCGGCCTGTTTGGCCTTGTGGTCCACAAGCACCAGGGTGTCAGCGAGATAAAAAAGATAATCCGGGCAAGTATTGGCGCCGTCTCTTGCTTTTGGCAGGGGCTCAACGGCATCAATCAAATCGTACGCCAGCACGCCGCCCAGAAAGAGATCTTCAAAGGCGACCTCATTACCCACATGGATATGCTTGAGCAGTGCCCGCAGACCATCGAGGGGCGAGGTGGATTTCAGTCTGGCATCTTCATCCAGCAGGCTGGTATCCCGTGTTAAGGTCACTTCGAGGCGGTTGGTCTCATTCTGTTCGCAGTTAAAAAAACCGGCGATGGCGGGCAGCAGCACCCTGCCGTTGTCATCCAGCGCGGTAAACTCCAACCGATATCCCTGGGCGGCAATCTTCAGCGCCGCGTGGGTCATGATGATGCTTTTGAGGTTCTCTTTGCTGTCGATTTCAGCCGATTCCAGCAAGAGTGTGTGATGGGCATCCTGAGTCAGGCTCTCGTAGAGCGCCAGTGGGTTATCCTGGTAAGGCAAGGGCTGCTTGGTCAACTTGCCTGTGGCGAGCTTTCCCTCTGCCTTGGCATCAAACGCCTGTTGTGTCATCCGGTTATCCTTCAAGTTTTTATGCCGCTTTTCCCCGGGCCAGATGCAAAAAGGCCCGCGTAGTGCGGGCCTTTTCGATGAATCTTGTGTCTGTTAAACGCACACCAAGCTTCACACCACCCGCGTATTGGGGAAGTGCCACCACCAGTTGATGAAAGAAGCAATGATTGGGTTCATGTTGCGTTTATCTTGTGAAATTCGTTGTTGGCCTATAGAAAAACCCAGCCGGTGGGGATTGTCAATTGAATATTTATCATAATCTATGCGAACTCACTGATTCTGCCATCGATTGGGGGCGGGAAGGACTGAAAGTTTGAGGCGCTTTTCATAATGCTTTCAAGTAGAATAAGCCCATGAACGATGAAAATTATTTGGTTGATCTCCACTGCCACACCACAGCCTCCGACGGACAACTTTCGCCCTCGGATGTGGTTACACGCGCCATCGAACGCGGCGTGAATTTGCTTGCAATAACCGACCACGACACCCTCGACGGACTTGAAGAAGCCCACGGCGCCAACAATGCGTCCCAGTCGCCGCTCGAATTGGTTGACGGGGTGGAAATTTCAACCCGTTGGCACAGTTACGATATCCACATAGTGGCGCTTCAGGTGGACCGGCATCACCCTGAGTTGCAGGCGTTTCTTGCGCGGCAACGGGAGCTTCGGGAAATCCGCGCCCGTGAAATAGGTAATCGTCTGGCCAAGGCCGGTATCGACGGCACCTTTGAGGCGGCAAAGCAACTGGCCGGGAACGCGGCGGTCAGCCGTGGCCATTATGCAAGGGTGCTCGTTGAGCGGGGTATTGCAACCGACATGGCCGGGGTATTCAAGCGCTTTCTGGCCCGCAACAAAACCGGCTATGTGCCCAATAACTGGGGCGATATGGCGTCTGCCATTGCGATTGTTCATCGCGCCGGCGGTGTGGCCGTGCTTGCTCACCCCAGTGGCTATAAAATGTCAGCCAAGTGGCTGAAAAAGCTGGTGCGGGAGTTTAAAGAAGCTGACGGCGATGCCATGGAAGTGGTGCTGGGGCAGCAAACATTGGAGGACAGGGCCAATTTGGTGGCACTGTCCCATCTCAACGGCTTATACGGCAGCCTGGGCAGCGATTTTCATTTTCCCGGCAGCTTTGTCGAGCTGGGCAAAAATCTTTACCGACCACAGGGTGTGACCTGGGTCTGGCAAACCGAACTCTGGGGGACGAGGGAATGAGTCAATTTTTTTACGTGCATGAGGTGAATCCTCAAAAACGCCTGATAGATCAGGCAGTCAATATTCTCAGAAGCGGCGGCGTGATTGTGTATCCCACCGACTCGGGCTATGCCCTTGGCTGCCTGATTGGCGATAAAAACGCCATGGAACGTATCGTGCGTATCCGTCAGATGGAGCAGGACCATCACTTCTCGCTGATGTGCCGTGACCTGTCTGAAATTGCGACCTATGCCAGGGTCGAGAATCAGGCCTTTCGCCTGGTGAAACACTGCACGCCCGGACCTTACACCTTTATTTTCAAGGCCACCAAAGAAGTGCCGCGCCGTTTGCAAAACGACAAGAAGAAAACCATCGGTATCCGTGTGCCCGACAACGTGATAGCCCTGGCACTGCTCGAAGCACTTGGCGAGCCTTTGATGTCCACCAGTTTGGTGATGCCCGGTCAGGAATTTGCCGAGTCGGATCCCGAACATATCCGCGACCTGCTCGAACATCAGGTGGAGGCTATTCTCAACGGAGGTTACCTCGGTGAGAGTCCAACCACTGTGGTGGACATGTCCGAAGACACCTTCGCGGTGCTCAGGGAAGGTGCCGGGGATATCAGTCCATTTCTGTAATGGCACGCGTCCGGACTGTTTTGCTTTCACGCGGCTTTGCTTTTAAGAAGAGCTGTTTTCGCGTATAATCGCGCGCTTTCGTGTCCGATAATGGGGACGGTGCTGAAAACCGGGAGAATTGAGCCTCTTACGCATTGTAAAAGCGCGGTTTTTTGGTAAGAGGTTGGCCTTTAGGTAGCCTGGAGGACGGATGCAAGGCATTCAGCAAAGTTTGCCACTTGCGGTGGTTCGTGGGGAGCCCGTCAGGGAGTTGCCCGCCGATCTCTTTATTCCACCGGAAGCGCTTGAAGTGTTCCTGGAGGCCTTTGAAGGTCCGCTCGACTTGCTGCTTTACCTTATCCGAAAGCAAAAGCTCGATGTGATAGAACTGCCTCTGACCCTGATAGCGGCTCAGTACCTGGAGTACATCCGGCTGCTGACCGATGCACGGATTGAGCTTGCTGCCGATTACCTGGTGATGGCGGCTACCCTGGCGGAAATTAAGTCGCGACTGCTATTGCCCAAAATGGCGGTGGAAGACGACGAGGAAGAAGACCCGCGGGTCCGGCTTATCAAGCAGCTCAAGGCCTATGAGGCGATTCGAGAGGCGGCATTTAAGCTCGACGAACTGCCGCGGCTCGAGCGCGACGTGCACCAGGCAGAAGCTCAGGCAGCCCCCGGGCTTAAGCCTGAAGTCATTCCGCCGGATGTCTCACTGAAAGAACTGGCAATGGCCTTTGCTGAAGTGCTTAAACGCGCGTCTGCCTTTGAACACCACCAGGTGAAAAAAGAAGTGCTCTCTACCCGGGAGCGAATGAGCGAAATTTTAGCCAAACTGGATCATGAACACTTCATGCCCTTTACGGCACTTTTCAAGCCGGAAGAAGGCCGTGGCGGTGTAGTGGTCAGTTTTCTTGCGCTGATGGAATTGGTGAAGGAAACCCTGGTTGAGCTGTACCAGGCCGAACCCCTCAGCGGCATTTACGTGAAGGCGACCTGATGGCGCAGATTAGTCACTTACAGCTGAAACAATTGATAGAGGCTTGTCTGTTTGTGCAGCAAAAGCCGATGACCATCAAAGCCTTGCGAGAAGGTGTGCTGGCGCCCTTTGCCGTCTCCCGGGAAAGGATCAGTGCCGTCATCGCCGAGCTGGTGGTCGATTATCAGGAACGTGGGGTCAACCTGGTGAAAGTGGCAGGCGGATATCGCTTCCAGACCCAGGAAACCCTGAACCCTTACTTGCAGACCCTGTGGCAGGAAAAGGCGCCCAAGTATTCGCGGGCAACCCTGGAAACATTGGCGGTGATAGCTTACCGCCAACCCGTAACCCGGGGCGATATTGAACAGGTGAGGGGTGTTGCGCTTGGAAGCCACATCCTGAAAACCTTATCTGATCGTCGATGGATCAGAGTGGTAGGGCATAAAGAGGTTCCCGGTCGTCCGGCACTTTACGCCACTACTTCAGAATTTTTGGCCTATTTTGGCTTGGATAATCTGGCGTCATTACCGGCGCTGGCGGATCTGGAGTCATTGGATGCGTTATTTGGCAAACAAACTGAATTACCAAATACGCAGGAAGAATTAACTCATGAGTGAAAAGTTGCAGAAAGTCTTGGCCCGTGCAGGCCATGGCTCCCGTCGTGAGATGGAGGCATGGATTGCTGCAGGACGAGTGAGTATTAACGGCGAAATCGCCAACCTCGGAGACCGGGTGGATGCCGACGCCAAAGTGCGCCTCGACGGCCGCCTGGTGTCCATCAAGTCGGCCGACGACATCATCTGTCGTGTGCTGGCCTATCACAAGCCTGAGGGCGAGATTTGCTCGCGCAAAGACCCCGAAGGCCGCCCAACCGTGTTTGACCGTCTGCCAAAGCTGCGGGATGCCCGTTGGGTTGCTGTGGGTCGTTTGGATATCAATACCTCCGGGCTTTTGTTGTTTACCTCTGACGGTGAGCTGGCTAACCGCCTGATGCACCCGTCCAACGAGGTTGACCGTGAATATGCCGTGCGTACCTTCGGTGAAGTGAACGACTTTACCATTCAAAAGCTGCGTACCGGCGTGATGCTCGAAGACGGTCCGGCGCAGTTTGATTACGTGAAGGCAGCCGGTGGTGAAGGTGTTAACCAATGGTGGCACGTGGGGCTGCGCGAAGGGCGTAACCGTGAAGTGCGCCGCCTGTGGGAATCCCAGGAAGTGCAGGTAAGCCGTCTTATCCGTGTGCGTTACGGGATGATTGAACTGCCGAAGACCCTGCCCCGTGGTGGTTGGATTGAATTGCCGCTGGAGCAGGTCAACTACCTGCGTCAGCTGGCCGGTATGGATCCTGAAACCCGCTCCATGATTGGCGCCGACAAGCACAGCGTTGCCCGTGCGTCTCAGGTGCGCAGTGCCAAAATTCGCCGCGCAGTGCGTAAGAGCAAGGTAGGCGCTGCCACCGGCTCAAAACGCCCCAAGCCGACTCGTACCCGCAGTTAATCCCGCCTTCAGGCGTTGAGTACCTCAGTAAAAAGGCCGCTTATGCGGCCTTTTGTGTTTCTTACGTTTTGGCAAGGTTCAGGTAGTACAAGTGGTCAGCTTGGTACTTTTGCCCGGGTCACCTCAATTTGCCAGCATAAAGTCCAGTGCGGCTCGAATGGCTGCCACCTGGGCGGCATTGCATTCTTCAGCGGTGGCTTTCGGGCTGTCGGGATACACTTCTGTGGTGGTGGTATAGACCGCATCGGTTATGCCGGCGCACAGGCCGAGCTTTTTCACTGGATAGTTAATGACGCCATGTTGCACCACAGGTGAGCCGATAATCTTGCCCTTGTCATCGGGGGGCGCAATATGGGTGACCTTTTCCACCGCCTCGATAATTGCTTTTTGGAAGGCTTCCTGGGGATTATCGCTGTCGCCCACCAGATAAAAGCCATCGGGGATAACATCGGGCTCGTAATCTTTGCCATCACGGGCGGCCAGTGCCGGGCGAAACTCGGTTTCGTCTGTGTCTGTGGTCTCATGCAGGTCGATATGCAGCACAAAGTCAGACTTATGAGGCGCGACCAGTTTGAGCAGAGCGGCTGACTCCTCAGATGGACTGTTTTCCACGAAGGAGCGGTTGGGGTCGACCGCTTTGGGGTTCCAGCGATTGATGATTTCGTAACCCCAGGGGCTCACGCAAGGGGCAACCAGCAGGTTCACCTTGCCCTGATAGTCTTTGGCATCCTGATGTAAAAAGTCCAGCGCCCCCTGTACGCCGCTGGTTTCATACCCGTGAACACCACCTGTTACCAGCGCCAGCGGCAGGCCAGGCTGCCACTGGTTTTTCAGGGCGTAGAGCGGGAAGCGTCCGGCATCGATGGAAAGGGCACCGTAATTGATAAGCTCAAAATTTGCGCTCAGGGGAAGGATGCGTGACAGCACCTCGTCCTGATAGCTGCGTTTAACGGTCTGGGCTTCAAACCAGGCTTGTTTGTCGGCATCATTCCAGGGCTTACCCGGTGTGCCAATGGGGTAGGGAGCTGTCATAGTCTTTGGTCTTTATTGTATTTGGCTGAGAATAAACATAAAAAAGCCCGCTTCAGCGGGCCTTGTCAATACAGCTTATTGTGCGCTGAAGGCCTGACCATTCTGGTCTTTGCTGTCGTCTGCCATCAGGTATACATACAGCGGCATCAGTTCTTCGGCGGTTTTCAGGGTTTGCGGATCTTCACCCGGATAGGCATTGGCACGCATCTTGGTGCGGGTTGCGCCCGGGTTGATTGAATTGGCTCGCACGTTGGTGCCATCACACTCGTGGGCGAGCACCTGCATCATGCCTTCGGTGGCAAACTTGGAGAAGGCATAAGGGCCCCAGTAGGCACGGCCGGTACGACCAACACCGCTGGAAGTGAAAATCACCGAGGCGGCTGGCGCTTTACGCAGTACCTTGAGCAGATGCTTGGTCATCATGGCCTGAGCGGTCACGTTGACCTTCATGACTTCTTCGAGGGACGCCAAATCAATGTGTTCGAACGGACCAAGCACGCCCAGCACACTGGCGTTATGCAGCACGCCATCGAGATGGCCAAACTGCTCTTCGATGGTGTCGGCCATGTCGCGGTAGTTTTGCTCTGTGGCGCCTTTCATATCCAAAGGCACTATGGCTGGAGTAGGGTGGCCTGCCGCTTCGATTTCATCATAAACGGATTCGAGTTTCTTCACTGTCCGGCCCAGCAGGATCACGGTGGCACCGTGGGCGGCATACGCCAGCGCCGCAGCGCGACCGATACCGTCACCGGCACCGGTAACCAGAATTGTTTTGCCTTTCAGAGCATCGGGGGCAACTTTATATTCCAACATGGATTTAAACTTCCTCTTGGCGCAACTTCCCGTCTTTACTGAGGGATTTTATGAGTCATACAGCTGTTTAAAACAATTGACTGTTTATTGGGTGTTCACTTCATTGCGCAGTGTGACAAAATTGTAGCGAACTCAATATTTTTGCGTTAAGTTGAAACGAGTTACGGACATTTAATAAGTCCGGTTGGCATCGCAATACGGGCTATTGTGACCAATTTCTTGGGGAAAACAAAATTATTACAACAAGATTTGGGGAAAAAAGATGAAAAGACTCATTTTGGGAGTAGCAATCGCCTCGGCTCTGGGCCTCAGCGGCTGTGGTGGCGAGGATAGTGTCAATGAGCTCAGGGATAATATAGAGCCGCTGATCCCCGAGTCCCACCTGGTGTTTGATCCCACTGCCGGCAAGGTACCACTGCCAAGCGATCTACTGTTCAGTGGCACTCTCGACGGTACCCTGGCCATTCCCGGTGAAGAAGGCGGTGATTACACCAACCCTCAGTACGCCATTGGCGCACTCGATGGCTGGTCTACTACTCAGCCCATCAGCATTGATTTTGCCCCGTCCAGAGATCACAGCGGTAACCTGCTGTCCCTGAATGCAGCCTCCGTATTCCAGCCCGGTGCGGTGCGCGTGTTTGAAGCCACAGTGGGCGGCGCACTCTCCTCGGATGCAGAGTGTAAAGCGGCGCCTTCGGTATCTGCCTGTAAGATTGGCGATGAGCTGCAGTTTGGTGTCGATTTTGTCAGTCAGGCTGTAGGCAATAAGATAGTGATTGTGCCCTTAAAGCCTCTGAAAGCCGGTCAATCATATATTTACGCCACCACCAATCTGATTGAAGACTCTGAAAACCGTCCAGTTGCAGCTTCTTCTACTTATGGTTCGGTGAAGATGGATATCAACAGCTATCCACTGGGCACCGAAGCGCAGCGTGGTCTGCAGGCGCTGATTAACAGCTACGAAAATGCCCTCGAATCCAAAGGCGTGGACAAGGCCAGCATCACCTACTCGAGCCTGTTTACCACCCAGTCGGTTAACCCAGCCTACGAGACACTGAAGTTGCTGATGGCCAGCAACGATGCGTTCAAGCCTTCGTTTGATATGTTTCCAACCCCAACCGGGATGACAGTGGCGCAAATGGCAGGCTTGAGCCCAGAAATGGGGCTGCCCTATGTACTGTCTGATCTGGCTGATGTGTACGTTGCCAAAATCAAGCTACCCGTATACAGCGATTGTTCCGCCAACGGCTGTTTGACCGCTGACATGGCGCCCAAGATTAACGGCCGCTGGACTGCCCTGGGTGACAGCCCCGTGTCTGTGCTGCTGGCACTGCAGGCCGGTACTCTGAGCCAACAGAACTTTGGTGCCCAGGCTATGGCGCAGGGCATTGAAGACCCTGCTGCGGCGCTGGCAAACCCGGCGCTGCTGGCCGGAAAGCAGTTTAAGCTTGATGATGGTACGCCTGCGGATAAAACCCGCCATGTCACCAAGTTCAACCCCATTCCAGCGCCCAAGACCTACGAAAGTGTCTCTGTGCTAATCACTCTGCCCAACGCTGCCAAGCTGAAGGCCTTTACCGAAGCTCAGGGCCAGGCCTTTGTGCCTCCAGCCAATGGCTGGCCAGTGAATATTGCCATGCATGGTCTGGGTGGCGGTAAAGAGATGGCGCTCGCCTACGCGGGTACCTATGCGGCGGCCGGTGTGGCCACTGTCGCCATCGATATGCCGCTCCACGGCGATCGTTCCTTTGATGCCAACAAAGACGGTATCTATGAGGTCTCAGCGACCGATCCTTCATTTGGTCCTGTGGTTGGTAAACCCGATGCGTTCAAAAATGGTTCACCGCTGGTGTTTGTGAATATCGCAAGCTCACTGTCGGTGCGGGATAACTTCCGTCAGGCCGTGGCTGACCATCTGGGCGTGCGTTTGGCCCTCACTGGCATGGCGCAATATTTGGCCGCCAACAACCAGTCTCAGGTATTCGATGTGTCCAAGGTGTCTTCCCAGGGCCTGAGCCTTGGCGGCATTGTAAACACCAACTTTGCGACCTATGCCTCTACCGGGCTGGTGGACCCAACCACGGGTACTCAGTTGCCCAATCCCTATGCCATCACCGCGGCTTCTCTGGTAGCGCCTGCTGGTGGCTTGGCTGGCGCCTTTGCGGGCTCCGCGACCTTCGGCCCTGTGCTCTTTAATACCATTACCGGTACGTCTGAGTTCCAGGCCATGGTGGATGCCGCCAACACAGCAGGTTATGAGCCAGGCAGCCCTGAATATGCGGCCTTGGTACAGCAGGTTTATGACGGTTTTATCCCTACCTTCGCATTTGCCATCCAAACCGGTGTGGACTCCATCGACCCGGTTAACCATGCGGGCATGCTGAAAGCCACTGGTTTGCCGGTTCACCTGATTGAGGTGGTCGGTGACGGTAACGGTAACCTGCCGGATCAGGTACTGCCAAACAGCGTGGAAGGCTTCCCGCTGTCGGGTACTGAACCCCTGATTGCCAATCTGGGGCTGGAGTGTCGTGACACCACGGCGCAGGGCGGCGGTGCAGTGCGCTTTATCAAGGGACATCACAGCTCTATCGTGGACCCGAGTGAGAATGGTGCCACCGATGGTAAGGCCGCCGCCGCGACAGCAGAGATGCAGTGGCAGGTAGCAGGTTTTGCCAAGTCGGCTTCAGCAGGCACGGCCACCATTCTGGTGAACGATGCCAGCGTACTTAAAGCCTGTGACTAATCACAGTTGAGTCACAGTTAGTCACAGATAAACCGGCCTCTGGGCCGGTTTTTTATTGGTTTTAGCGGCTGAATTGCTAGAATAGCGGCACTTTTATGCTCGCCCGGCAAGCTTGCCGGGTGTTGGGATGCTTTGGAGCGGAATTTGGAATTTTTATACGAATATGGGCTGTTTCTTGCGAAGGCAGTGACAGTGGTCGCCGCCATTGGCGCCATACTGATCATGATTTTCGCCGGTGCGGCCCGTGGTAAGGGTGACAAAGGCGAACTGACGCTGACCAATATCACCGAAGAACTCGATCATTTAAAGACTCACCTTAAACACGAACTGCTTGATAAAAAAGCTTTTAAGGCGTACGAGAAAGCCCAAAAAGCCGAGGCCAAAGAAGCTGAAAAGCAGGATACGCCCAAGCCCAGAACCTTTGTGCTGGATTTTAAAGGCAGTATTGATGCCCACGAAGTTGCGTCTTTGCGTGAAGAAATCAGTGCCATCCTGACGATTGCCGAAAAAGGCGATGAGGTGCTTATTAACGTCGAGAGTGGTGGTGGCATGGTACACGGTTATGGTCTTGCGGCCAGCCAGCTCGACAGACTGCGCCAGGCAGAGATTCCTCTGACTGCCTGTATCGACAAGGTCGCCGCCAGTGGCGGCTACATGATGGCCTGCGTGGCCAATCACATTTATGCGGCGCCCTTCGCCATCGTGGGCTCCATCGGTGTGGTGGCGCAATTACCCAACTTCAACCGCTTGCTGAAAAAGCACGATATCGATTACGAGCAGCACACCGCCGGGGACTTTAAGCGCACTCTGACGCTGTTTGGCGAGAACACCGAAGAGGGCCGGCAAAAATTCCGCGAAGAGCTGGAGGAAACCCATCAGCTGTTCAAGGCCTTTGTATCCAAGTATCGCCCGGAGCTTGATCTGGACAAGGTTGCCACCGGTGAGCACTGGTACGGACAGCAGGCGCTGGATTTAGGCCTGGTGGACAGCATCAGTACCAGCGACGACCTGATGCTGACAGCGGCCAAAGACAGAACCCTGATTAAATTGCGCTATCAGCCGCGTAAGAAGCTCGCCGACAAGCTCGCCCACAGCGCCGCGCTGACGGTCAGCACCTTTTTTGGCAAGCTGGCGGAAAAGAATAAACCGCTGCCATAAAGCTCAGTGCCAGAAATCTGTATTAAAAGCCTGCTTCAGCAGGCTTTTTTGTGCGCTTTGTTGCGCTGCACGACCTTTTGTAACTCTCTGTAACCGGGGTTTTCTTCCATCCCCAAATGGTATACAACTGGGCGATTGGGGGAATATCAGTCAGTCATGAGTATGTCGTTATTAAATTACCGCGCCGGCGCCATGGTGGGGGATCAGGGCTACCCAGCCTGGGAGCTGCTGCAGATACTGTCAGCCATTCGGCGGCTCTTCGGCGAGCAGGCCCACCGCGCCGTTTGTGCGCAGCTGGGTGTGGCGCCCGAAGTGCTTTGCCATATCACTCTGGTACCTGTGTGGCAGGTCGATGGCGCCATGGAGGCTCTGTGTACTCTGTCTGATGACCGACAAATAGGTATGCGGGCGGCGGCAGATTATCGGGTCAGTGAGCTTGGCTTTTTGAAGGGACATCTGGCCCGCTGCCAAACCCTGGCGGACTGCTTTTACTTGCTGAACGATAATCCCGAATGGGCCGGCACCATGAACGACAGCTTGGTGACCTTTACCGATGGTAAGCTCAGGGTTCGTTGGATAAACACCCTGAGGCTCCCGGATATTCAGTTCCATTGCCACTTTCTCCATAGTTTGGGCGCGCTGGTGGTGCTCGGGCGTGAGCTCTGTGGACAGTCGTTCTCCATCGGGAGTATCGCCTTGACTGAACCTCTGCACTCTTCAGATTTTATCGAATCACTCTGTGGGGTTACTCCCTCATTCAACGCCCCCTTTTGCGAGTGGACAGTGGATGAAGCAGTGCTCGCACTGCCCATTACTTACGCCTTCAGTGACGAAGAGCGCCGCGAGCCTGAGCTGATACAGCCAAGCTATATCTGTCAGGTGTTGCAGCAGCTTAAGCTTTCCATGCCAGTATTGCCTACACTGAAGGAATTGGCGGCGAGGCTCGCAACCAGCGAGCGAACCCTCAGACGAAAGCTGGCTGAAAATGGCTGCAGCTTTCAGTTGCTGCGGGACAAGGTACGCACCCAGGCGGCCATTGCCCTGATTATCGAGGGCCGCCTGAGTGCGGAGGATATTGCAGAATCCCTGGGTTTTACCGACGTCAGCCATTTCAGGGCCAGTTTCAAGCATTGGCTTGGCGCGCCGCCCGGTAAATTTCAGCGTCTCATTGGCAGTTACCCACCGACGGTGCCATCAAGTCTATCCAATAACTGATCTGTGCCACCGCTTCACTGTGAACCAGTGCGCGCCCCAGCGGCGGCATGCGGTCTTTGGGTCCGGAGAGTGTCTGGCGGTAGACCAGAATCGAATGGTCGCCATTCCCCGGCACTATATCGTAGGACAGCCCCCTCTCGCCACCATCCCAGCCTGGCGGTTGTTTACAAATTCCGTACTGATAGCTGTGATGGTCTGTCTCAAACCCCAGCCTGAGGCCCGACACGCTGGCAAAGCCGTCGGCTTTATGGCAATGGGCACAGTTAACATCGAGATAGCCTTTCACCCGCGCGGTGAGATCTTGCTGCTCATCCCCAATGGCAAAGGTTTGCGGCAGTGACTCAAGCTCACCCAGCCCTGTAAGCAGACCCTGTGATGCAAACCATGTCAGTTGATTAACCATCTCCCCCTCAATCCTAATGGGTTTGTTCAGGAGCAGGGGTTTGGGGCCAATAGGGGCTATGGTGGTTATGCCATTCTGTGCGCTTTGATGACAAATCTTGCACTCGGCGCGGCTTGGCACATGGTAGGTAAAGTTCAGGGTTTCATTTGCGGCATTAATGCTGTGGGGAAGGTCGGCGCCGGTCTCTGCAAGATAGGCCTCATTGCCATCCCACCGGTAAGGCAGTGCCGTCCAGCCGCTCTCACGGTGGATAAGCAGCCGGGTTTCCACAAGCCGTGCGGCCGATGCATCGGTTGTCATGGTGTCCGCAGGCAATAAAAAGCTTTTCACCAGCACGGTGCCCACCGGCAACGACAGGGTGTCTCCCTGTAAAACCATGGGCGTGTTTTCGGGTAAAAACACAAAGCGGCGCTTAATGGCATAGTCGGTAAAAAGCTCACTGGCAAGCTCATAGGCCACGCCGGCTCCATTTGGCGCCCTGGTTGGATTGCTACTGTCGCTGAAAAGTCGGTAGTCGGATAGGCGCGCACAGTTTGTGCTCATCAGTGCCTGACGGTTAATGCTGCCCTCACCGTTATCGCACAATGACGTTGCAGGCGGCGGAGTTACAACGATGGGCGGTGGTGTCGCCGGCGCTGCGCTGTCACCTTCACCACCACAGGCAGAGAGCATCAGCAGCAGCCACAAAGCGGACAGCCACCGCAGGGGTAACCTGAGGTAAAGTGTTAACTGGGACTGGGTCATTCCGGGGTTTTGCATCTTGGGTACCTTTAGCGTGAAGGGCCAGAAAGTGAAAGGCCGGAAAGTGAAAGGCCGGGTTTCCCCGGCCTTGTGACATCAGTTGGAGCAGGCTGCCGCAGGCAGACGTTTTATCCATTCATGGATAAGGGCGACGCCTTCCTCATGGGCGAGGCTGCGGCCAATCTCTGGCATGCGGTCACCCGGCTCAGTGCTCGCCATCCTGAAATGCATGATGGAGCTTTCCGGTTTGGTGGGCACCACGTCATATCCCAGGCTGCCGCCGCCGTAGGCGACTGGCTGCTTACAGGTGCCGTGGGAGAAACCGTTGTCATCGCCATAACCGCGCCAGTACTCAAGCTTGAGCCCTGTGTTGGAGGCATTGCCTTCGGGGCGGTGGCAGTGGGCACAGTTAATGTCCAGATACCCCTTGGCAGTTTGCATCAGGCTGGCATCGTCCATGGCCGCAAGACCGGCTTCGTCTCCGTCGTGGAATACCGGTACCTTGGGCACGGCATCCAGTGCCGGCATGCCTTCCAGGATGCCGGCGCTTTGCCAACGGCTCAGCTGATTCACCGTGGCATCGGCATAGGCAAAGTCACCGTTAAGGAAGCGTGCTTTTGGCCCTATGGGTACAAAGCGTGGATACTCGTCCCCTTCAGCCTTGAACTGGTGGCACTGCTTACACTGGTTGATGGAAGGCACAACATAATCGAAGGTTTTGGCTTCACCCTTGTGCATGACGGTTTTGGCCTGAACGGCGCCCGGCTTGGTGAGCACGGCATCGCTCTTTTGGGCGTTCCACACATAGGGCAGGGCGGTCCAGCCGCTGGCACGCTTGATAAGCAGGCGGGTTTCAATCAAATCCTCATTGGCGATGCCGCGCTTACTGGTGTCAGCAGGCAGGGCGAAGGTTTTGGTGATTACGGTACCCACGGGGAAATCAAAGGCTTCATTTTCACTGTATTGCGCCTTGGTGCCATCGGGCATAAACACGAAACGGTATTTGCTGGCGTAGTCGGTGAAAAGCTGAGTGTTCAACTCATAGGGCATGCCGCCGTTGGCATTTTGGGTTGGGTCGGTGTCATCGGCAAACAGCCCATAGTCAGACAGCTTGGGGCAGTTCGCCTTGGCAAGGGCATTCCAGTTGACGCCGGACGCCGTGCTGTCGCACAAGGCCTGATCGCCATCCCCTATGATGCCGCCGTCACCGTCGCCTATGGTGCCACCACCGCCAATGAGGTTGCCACCATCACAGCCTGCGGTATCGTCATCCACGCCGCAGCCAAAAATTTGCTCGCCGAAGGTGACCGTATGCACCGGCAGACTCACCTGGGCACATTTGAGCAGATTGGTCTGGGTTTTCTCGTACAGCACATCAGCAATGCTCATGTCGGTATTGTTGTTGCTGTAGAGCTGTCCCAGGCTGACATCGCCGTTATTTTGCATACACACATTGTCACTGCCGTCGGCGGCAAAGGGCATTTCCCGAAGCCCCAGATAGGCGGCGGTGCCATTATTGGCAAGGAGTTCACCCAGGCCATCGTAGAGGATCCCGGGCATGGCGCCGTGGGTCAACACATAGGCGTTGATGATATCGGTGATGAGATAGCCGTTGGGCTTGGCGCCATAGCCGCTTATCTCGTTGTCATGCACATAGATATTTCGGGGCACAGGGCGCCAGCCATCTTCGATGGACTGACCGGGCTGGCCATAGTTGGCAACAAAATCGCTGATTTCGGGCTCGGCAATGAAGAAGCTCGAGACCGTCAGGCCCAGGGTATCGTGATTGGTGATCTGGTTGTTGAAAATCTCCACATCGTTGGTGGAGAGAATGATCACCCCGGTGCCCGGTGGCACTATGTGTACCCCGGCAGGGTTGGCCGAGGCGTTGGCAAAGTTATGGGTGTTGTTGTCGTAGACCTTGTTGTCAAAAATCCTGACGCTGGAGCCGTATCTGTGGTTATTGATGGGCAGATCAAACACCAGAATACCGCCGGTGTTGCCCATGGCTTCGTTGTTATAGACATCGGCGTAGCGGCTGTTCTCAATCTCGATACCGGCCACGTTTTCTTTGGCGATGTTATTGCGCACCACTATGTATTCGGATTGGCCAACGTAAATACCGGCGTCGGCACTGCCGCGCACATAGCTGTCTTCAATCAGGATGTTTTCGCACTCTACCGGATACAAGCCATAGGCGCCGTTGTCCTTGTCCAGCGCACCTTCCCAAACGGCGCCCACTTTACGCAGTATGATGCCGTTGGTGTTTTTGAGCTTAATGCCGTTGTTTTTGGCCTCATATACAGACAGATCTGAAATGGTGATCTGCATGGCGTTTTGCACGAAGATGCCGTCGCCTGAGTTGGCATTGGCAAAGTCCAGCACGGTTTCATCCATGCCATAACCCATGATGGTGACGTTCTTGGCGAAGGCGCCATCACCATCCACATCGCCGTCAAACAGCAGAGTGGACTGGATGTCAAAGCGGCCCTTGGGCAGCACAATCACATCGCCACTCTGGGCGTTAATCAGGGCTTCCTGAATGCGGGTGGTCAGGTTGTCGCCAGCCTCAATCATGATGGCGCCTTCGGGAAAGCTGGGGCCGCCCGACGTTGGCGGCGTCACAACCGGAGGCGGCGGTGTTTGCGGACTGTCTTCGCTGTCAGAAAAACAGCCCCCCAGTTGCAGTGCCACGGCCAGAGCGACTGCCGATGGCAGCCAGTGTTTTCGAGTCTTGTTGTGCATGAGTGTTCCTCGTTATTGTTATATTACTGTTAATAAATCTTGCACGAACGTACACATTAGGCAATGAGAAATCCGGCCAACCTGCTTGGGCTTGCGTTGGTGTACCGACAAGAGAGGAATTTCAGGCAATAAAAAACGCGCACAGGGCGCGTTTTTGGGGAAATAGGGTTTGGTTCAAGGCCGTTGGCGGCTCAGCGCCACCGAATATGGGTCGTGAGGGTATGGGTTTGACCCGCTGCCAGCTCTACTTTGTCTTCCAGTACATTGGCCGCTTCCAGGCACACCATGGTGAGGTAGTCGTCATCCCTGAAGCGGGCCAAACGCTGTGACTTATCAATCCAGGGGTTCCAGAGTACCGCCGACTGGCTGTGCTCGCGACTGACTTCAATCACACCGTCCGGCGTGTGCAGGGTCTGGCGGGGGCCAAGGTCGGTGTAGACCCTGTCGGTTTCCCGGTCGAACCTCACCTCATCGCCTTCCTGGGCATAGGGGCCTTCACCGAACTCAATGTACTTGGCGCCGCTGAAACCCCTGGCGCTGAGCGCGTGTATATCCCTGATGGGGAAATAGCTGTGCAGCGCCTGGGTCAGGCTGACGTGGCTGTCACCCCGGTTGCGGTTCACCAGAGACACGCTCAGGGTCTCTGTGAGGCGAAAATGCACCTCCACCTCGGTGTTGTGGGGCCAGAATTGGCGGTCTGCTGCCGCAATCTCCAGTCCAAATACCAGCTCGACCTCTTCATTATGGATATGGCTGTGCTTGAGATGCCACAGGCGGGTGCGGGCAAAGCCATGCTGGGGAAACTCCGGGTTAGTGTGCATCCCAAACCAGGGCCAGCACACGGGCACCCCTCCACGGATACCGCTGCCGGGAAGATAATCATCCGCTTCTGAGACCCAAAGCAAAGGCGGTTTTCCCGTGGGTTGGAAGAAATCTATCTGAGCGCCCTGCAGAAAAATCCGTGCCTTGCACAGGGTGGTAGAGACTTCAATGTAATCGAGTCCCTGGGGGTGTTTTTTGCTGGTCACCGACGCCATGGATGACTGCCTCCATTCAGGTGGTTAAGGCGTGGCAGGGCCACGCAGAGTATGAAATTGCCGCCTACTTTACCCAAGAACGTCGGCGCTGATAAACCGCTTCAGGCGCTATTTGGCGGTTTTGTCTGTTCGCCAGACAAAACACTGTCAGGATAATCATGTTGTTAAGTGCGTAGCGCTGGCTTGTGTGCCAGTTTTAAACCTGCTCGCTGGCAACAATAGCCTCGATTCCATGGGGATGCACCTTAACCGTCAGTCCATCCAGACCAAAGGCAAGCGTCGGGTTGGGCAGACGTTCGGCCTCACCCTGGGGTGAGCTTCGCTTGACCTTGAAGGGAGAGTCCCCGGCCAGCACGGCACCCATCGCAGGGGATTTGGCGATAAGAGCCTGCTCCAGTCCGTCGCAGTCTGTGGCGCCGCAGGGCAATACCAGCTCTATGTGTTCCCAGCCGTCATTGGGGTACTGCTTGCTGCCGGGGTAGGGCAGTTCGATACAGGGCACATTGAAAGGGCCGAGGCGAAGTGGTTTGTTGAGCTTGAAGATCAGAATGGGACGCCCATTAATGATGTTGTTGCTGATGACATCGCCCAGACTGGCAAAGCCGGTTGCCAGTTGTTCGGCCGCCTCACGGGTGTTCACCCTGAGTGAGGCATGGTCGCACTCAAGGCCGAGCTCGGTTAAGCCCAGTTTATCAACCAGCGCGAGTATGCGGGTCTCAAATTCGGACCAGCTTGTTAACAGTGATTCCAGTTGCATCCTTACCTCAGGGCCAGATTTCGATAGGGGTGCCGGGGTCAATCAATTGCCACAGCTCATCCATATCTCTGTTGGTGACAGCGATACAGCCGTTGGTCCAGTTGTACTTTTGTGCTTCTTCGGCGCTGAGGGGCGATTTGGGGTCCTGGCCATGGATCATGATGGCGCCGCCGGGGCTGATGCCGAGGGCCTTGGCACGCAGTATGTCTTCGTCGTTGGGATACGAGATATGAATCGAGCGGTAATAGGCGCTGTCGGCTTTTTTAAAGTCCAGCAGGTAGCGGCCCTGGGGCGTGCGCTGATCGCCTTCTTTGAGTTTATGCCCCTTGGGGTTGTCACCCATGGCAATGCGATAACTCTTAATCAGCTCACCGCGGTAAAACACCTGCATCTGTGCTTCTGCTTTGTTGACCACCACCAGGTCCACTTTCTGGCCCGGTTTAATTGCATTTGCCTGCACACTGGCACTGACCAGCAGCAATAACACCAACAGCTGACGAAACATGAAATCCTCAATCCACCCTATTTTACGCACAGGACGTGCTGGTTTGGATTCTACCCAAGGCGGCGGCGGCTGAAAACTGCATTGAGAATTGTTTTTGAGCCTGATGGATTGCCATGGCACACTGTGGGGCGATTCAGAGCCATTCCAAGGACGTCAGGGAACCCATGAGCCAAGCCGAGGCCGCTGCTGAGAGTGAACTCAAGAAAAAACTCAGGATAATCATTTTTGGTACAGATACGCCGGCGGGCCGCCGGTTTGATTTGGCGCTGATCCTGTGCATCATCGCCAGTGTAACCCTGGTGCTGCTGGACACTGTCTCCAGCATTAATGCCCGCTGGGGTGAGCTTATTCATGTACTCGAGTGGATTTTCACGGTCATTTTTACCCTGGAATATGGGCTAAGAATTTATTGCAGCGCCCACCGCTGGCAGTACATGCGCAGTTTTTACGGCATTGTGGACCTCTTGTCTGTGTTGCCAAGTTATCTTGCGCTCTTTTTCCCGGGCGCCAATTTTACCCTCATCATCCGGGTGCTCAGGCTGTTCAGAATTTTCAGGGTGCTTAAACTGCTCAGATACCTCAGTGAGGGAAATCTGCTGCTTAAGGCCATGATGCAGTCCAGCCGCAAGGTATTCCTGTTTTTCTTCTCGGTCAGCCTTATCATCATGGTGCTCAGTGCCATCATGTACATGGTCGAAGGCCCTGAAAACGGGTTTTCGTCCATTCCCAAGTCCATCTACTGGACCATAGTGACCATTACCACTGTGGGTTATGGTGACATAACCCCCAAGACTGAACTGGGCCAGGCCATCGCTGCCCTGACCATGCTGATAGGTTACTCAATTATCGCCATCCCCACCGGCATACTCACCGCGGAGATTTCCCAGGAAATTGGCCGTAACCGGGATCTGAGACGTTGCAGTAACTGCTTGAAAACCGGCCACGATCAAGATGCAGAGTATTGCAGTAAGTGCGGCAGCGAGCTGCAAAAAGAGTTGTAACAGGACCCTCCATGACCCAAGCAAAATTTGTTGAAGGTTCAATACTGCGCCACATTCTGGTGATGAGTTCCACCGCTGCGGTGGGCATTTCGGCGCTGTTTGTGGTGGACTTGCTGGACATTTTTTTTCTCAGCTTACTCGGGGAAGCAGAACTTGCCGCGGCCGTGGGCTACGCAGGTACCATCTCGTTTTTTACCACCTCCATCGGTATTGGATTATCCATCGCTTTGGGTGCACAGGTATCCCGGGCCATAGGCGCAAGGGAAACTGAACACGCCAAACGGCTGCTGATGAGTTCGCTGCTGGTGACCCTGGCAGTCTCCTGCCTCGTGTCTTTGCTGGTGTCCCTCAATATCCCGGCACTTTTGACGCTGGTGGGCGCCACCGGGCACACAGCAGAACTTGCCGCAGATTATCTGCGCATTCTGGTGCCTTCATTGCCCTTTATCTGCCTTGCCATGGCCCTTGGCGCCGCGCTCAGAGCGGTAGGGGATGCCAAACTGTCGATGGTGTCTACTCTGGTGGGGGGCGGCGTCAACCTGGTGCTCGACCCCATATTGATTTTTGTGCTCGCCATGGGCATCGAAGGGGCGGCTGTTGCCTCTGTGCTGGCGCGTTTATCCGTGATGTTGGTGGCCGGGCGCGGCGTGTTTGTTAAACATGGGCTCGGCAGCAAACCCACCCTCGATGCTTTTGTTGGCGACTTAAAGCCGATTTTCGCCATTGCCGGGCCGGCCATGCTCACCAATGTGGCAACCCCAATAGGTAACGGTTTTATGACCCGCGCCATCGCTGACTATGGTGATGCCTATGTGGCGGGATGGGCCGTGCTGGGGCGTTTGACCCCTGTGGCCTTTGGGATGATCTTTGCCCTTTCCGGGGCCATTGGCCCTATCGTTGGACAAAATTTTGGTGCCCGGCGCTACGACAGGCTCAGGGATTGTTTAACCCAATCGCTGCTGTTTTGTACGGCCTATGTGGCAGGCATGGCCTTATTGCTGTTTTTGGCCCAGGACCTGATTATCAGGGCGTTTGACCTTAAGGGGGACTCGGCGGAATTTATCGGCTTTTTCCTGACCTATATTGCCGTGTTTTTTGTGTTCTCCGGGGCGCTTTTTGTGGCCAATGCGTCGTTCAATAACCTGGGTAAAGCCAAGTATTCCACGGTGTTTAATGTGGGCAAGGCTACCCTGGGGACTTTGCCCTTTATCTGGCTTGGCGCCCAATACGGCGGCGTATATGGAGTGTTGATTGGTCAGGTACTGGGCTCAGTGCTGTTCGGTGTTGCCGGCGTCTATACGGCCTATCGTCTGGTGGCGTCTTTTGAGGGCCACCGAGATACAGTTGAGCAAGAGGCCGACGAAGAGGTGGTACCTGCCAGCAGCAGCCCACTGTCTTCATCTTTTGTGCAGATGGCGACGCACACCGAGGAGAAAGACTGTATTGGCGCGCAGGAAGCGACGGAGTTTTTGGTTGTGCCCGAGACCAGCCCACCTGAAGCGGGTGCAGTGCCAAAAGATAAGGTTTGATAGGCCTGTTCAAGGCGTTGATGACATAAAAGAGGCTCCGTAAAGGAGCCTCTTTTATCAGGCGAAATGCTGGAAAATGCCGGGCTTGCAATCGCGCCCACCATTCGGGGCGCCGGGCATTGACTCAGTTGCCTGTACCAGCGGCAACGTCGGCATCAATAACATCGGCATCAATATCAGTTTCACTGCTCGATGCGTCAGCAAGCTTTACCTCAGCTGCCTGTGCTTCTGCTTCCAGTTTGGCGCGCTCAGCTTTGGAGATATATCTGTCTTTTGTCGCACCTGCGTTGGGCTTTTCTTTCTTGTTTTCTCTGGCCTTGGTGCGTTTGGCCATTTTCTTTATCAGTGCCTGTCTTCTGTTCATATTAAGCTCCGCGCAATCGAGCGGCGAATACTACCCAAGCAGCGCCGAAAATGCCACTGCTCTGGCGCGTTAACCCTGTCTTCCAAAGCGTTGCCTGTCTTCGTCGGTGGCGCCTTCGGTGCATTCTCCGCGAATTTCGGCTCTGTCGACCTGAATGAGTCGACTAATCTCTATGCTGCCTTCACGGCAAAAGCCCGACATGGCAAGGGTACGCTTCAGTCCAAGTTCAATTTGCTCTGTCCATTCGGTTAAGTCAGGGCCGGATGAGCGTTTTCGTCGGTCGCGGCCGGTCAATTCCAGCGTCTGTACCGATATTGGCGGCATTGCCTGGGTATTACTGACACTGTAAGTAAAGAGCTTAAGGCCATTCTCGGCAATGCTGGTGGTCAGCTTATCGCGAATAACGCCTTCATATTTTGCCTCTGGCTCGACATTGGATTCGGTGGATGCAGCGCAGCCTGTCAGCAGCAAGGCCCAGAATACCAGGGGGCCGATTTTGAATAGCACAGTTTTAATTCCCCAAAAATCGGTGATAATCACTGTCATCAAGAGTAACCATATTCACTCGGGAATCAACGATTTTCCATGGCTGAGTTTTGGCAAAATCTGTGGGGCAGTATCGACTGGCGCTTCACCTTCATCTTCGCCGATGGTGTGGCGTCTGCTTTGCTGGCTATTTGGTTGTGGATTGTCTGGCCCGCCGAGGCAATGCTGAGCCTGATGGCCGATAAGGAAAGGCAACTGAGGGCTCTGATAACCCTCAGCGCCATAATGGGACTGTGGCTCTTTAATGCCGGGGTCCATGATCTGCTGCAGCTTCACTTCTTAGGCCTGGTTACCCTGATGTTGATGTTTTCCTGGCGTCTTGCCTCTGTGCTGGCGTTACTGCCCTGCGCCTTTTACTGCCTTCTGGTGTTGAAGCAGCCGGGGCTCTTCGGAGCCTATGCCCTAATGGGGGTGTGTTTGCCACTGTATCTGGCCTTTATTATCCATAATCGCGGCTTTTATTGGTTGCCGGGCAATGTGTTTGTGCTGATATTCGTCGGTGGTTTTTTCAACGCTGGTGTTTCTCAGGTGAGTCACCAAGGCCTTTGGTCGCTGTGGCTGTGGGTTACCGGCATGCAGTCGGCAGCCGTATTGTGGCAGGATTATTTTTCTCTGTCGGTGCTGATGGTGTTTCCCGAAGCCTTACTCAACGGCATGGCTGTTACCCTGCTTGTGGTATATCGTCCCCAATGGCTCAGCGATTACTCTGACCGTCACTACCTGTGGCGCAAATGATTCTGTGGCGTAACTCATGCAACGCATTTGACGTGACTCCCTCTCTTTTAAGCTTCACTTGACAAGGCCGGGCTAAGTCAGCATCTTGAAGCGCCCAACCCCTTCCCGGCAGGGAGAACCATACAACACATGACGCTGTTTTTTTTGGATAACCAGCGCTTCCATGCCGAATCCGGCGAAACCGTTCTGAGTGCCCTCAAACGCCTCGGCCACCCAATCAATTACTCCTGTACCAAAGGTCAGTGTCGCAGTTGTTTGCTGCGTCTGGACGAAGGCAAGATTGCCCCCAAGGCTCAGAAGGGACTGGAAGCCGACTTGAAAGCGCAGCAGCTGGTGTACGCCTGTCAGTGTGTGGCCAAACAGGGCATGAAATTCAGCAGTCCTGCCGAGGAGACTTATGTCAGTGCGCGGCTCCTTGATAAGCTCAGTCTGAGTGAGGATGTTACCCGCCTGGTGATTAAGCCCGACTCAGATATTCAATACAGTCCCGGACTTTGTACCGGTATTCGTGGCCCCGAAGGCGTGGGGCGCACCTATGGTATTGCGCAGGGGCAGGGTGAAGGCACCTTCGCTGTGCATGTGCGGCGAAAGCGCAATGGTCGCTTCAGTCAGTGGCTGTGCGACGAGGTCAAGGTAGGGGGCAGCTTGTCGCTTACCCGCCCCTGGGGACGTTGTAATTACCAGGGAACCTATGGGAGCGATGAGCTGATTGTGGTGGCCTTTGGCACAGGTATTGGCCCCGCGCTGGGATTGGTGCAATCGGCACTGGAGAGCGGTCATCAAAAGCCAATCAGTCTCTATCATTGGGGCAAGTATCTGGACGACCTTTATCTGCATCGCACCCTGCTTAAGTTGATGCTGGAGCACAAGGCATTGCACTATCAGGGGCTGATTTCGGCCGTGAGTGATGCTGACCGTATCGACAATCACAGGGTCCGCCTGATGGAGGTGCCGCAAATTCTAAAGGAGCGGCACGAGCTTGGCAGAGATAAGCGACTGTTTTTATTCGGTGAGCCCGATATGGTCGCCAAGGTGACCGAATATGCCTTCCTGTGTGCCCTGGACATGGATCGAATACACACCCAATCCTTTGAATACCGCGATCTGCGTCGTCGGCCGAGAAATCAGGACGGGCAATGAGAGCGCCCCAACGCAGTGCTGGCAGCGTTAACTGTCATTGTTTGTAACGCCAGCCCAGACAGACAGTGCTGCCGATGTGTATCGGCCCAGGCGTAAAAACACCGCACAATACCGCACTCTTTACCCTGGGTTTTCCCGTGCCTTTTAACTGGCTGCCACCCTGGATTTAAGTGTTAAATCCGCCTGTGTCTTTTTTAATTTCATTGTGTTACCTTCATTTGAGTCTTTCTGGGCCCTGGAGCTTTGGATAATTCAAGGAAGAAGCATGCAAATACGTTTAGCCTCCGACAAGGATCTCGACAACCTTGTTCCCCTGTTTAACGCCTACCGCCAGAGCCTTGGCTCTGTGTCCGACCCCACTGGCGTGCGCGAGTTTCTCTCAGCGCGTCTGGCCGAAAATGATTCTGTGATTTTCGTCGCCATGGACGAGCACAACGCGGTGGGATTCATTCAGCTTTATCCTTCTTACTCGTCGTTGCACCTTAAACCGCTGTGGTATTTCGATGACAGCTATGTCACCCCGGCCTATCGCGATCACGGTGTTGCCGATTTGCTCGCAGACAAAGCCATGGAGCTTGCCGGTGAAACTGATGTCCTGTGTGTGCGCCGCACTCTGGTGGATGCCAATACTTCGGTCGTGCTGGATACAGAAACCGGCGATCGCAGTATCTATCAGGTACTTGCCGAACGTTGAGGGCGTTGGCCTCGGTTGGACTCCTTGCTAAAATGCCGTCGTTTTGTTTGTTGTCCAACTGGGGGATTTGATGAATAAAGGGCTGGTAACCAATGGGTTGGCCGCGGCCGTTACGGCGGCGGGCTTTGCGGGTGGGCAACCACTGCTGACCTCGGTCGGTCTGTTTTCACTCTCCGGCGCGCTTACCAACGAGCTGGCCGTGCACATGTTGTTTGAAAAAGTGCCCGGGCTTTATGGCTCTGGTGTGATTCCCGCCAAGTTCGAGTCCTTTAAAAAGGCAATTCACGAACTCATGATGCAGCAGTTTTTCACCGACGAAAATATAGACCGCTTTTTGAGTGACGGCGCCGGCCACAGGGCTTTGGACTTATCCGGGGTCATCGCCGGCGTCGATTTAACCCCCGCCTTTGATGCCTTGGTGGAAACGGTGGCCCAGTCGTCCTTTGGTGGTATGTTGGCCATGTTCGGTGGCGTTGAAGCCCTGGCGCCGATGAAGGCTCCCTTCGAAGAAAAAATGAAGGCGTCCCTTATCGACATTGCCGCGTCTGATAATTTCCACGAGCAGCTTAAATCCGCACTGGAACAGCCGGATATGCTGTCAGACTTTAAGAATCAGATAGCGCAGATAGTGCAAAATCGCCTCGATGAACTCACCCCCGAACTGGTCAAACGCCTGGTACAGGACATGATCCGGGAGCATTTGGGCTGGCTTGTGGTGTGGGGCGGTGTGTTTGGCGGTCTCATAGGCCTTGTAGCCGGACTGCTGCAGGCCTAAACTGGCCATAGCGTGGGCATAATCAGTCGAATGGCTTAAGTGTCCGTCGGCGGTAAGGAGACCCGATGAACCGAGTGAACACCATCAACTATCTGGAAATTCCCTGCAGCAAACTGGCTGAGAGCAAGGCCTTTTTCAGTGCCGTTTTTGGCTGGGCATTTCTCGATTATGGCCCCGAATACAGCTGCTTTTTGGATGCCGGTATCGATGGCGGCTTTTATCAGGCCGACGTGAGTTTCACTGCGGCTGCCGGGCCTTTGTTGGTGCTCTACAGCAACGATTTAACGGCGAAGCAGGAGCACATCATGCATCATGGGGGACGCATAGTGCGGTCGGTATTCAGTTTCCCCGGTGGTCGCCGTTTTCACTTTGCCTGTCCCAGTGGCAATGAATATGCCGTTTGGTCTGAATAGGAGCTAAAGTGCCTCACTGTATTATTGATTTTTCTGCCAATGTTCCCGGTTATGACGTTGCCGAGGGCCTGACGCGTGCCTGCCACAGCGCCATGGTCGCCAGCGGCCTGTTCGAGCCTGCTTCCATTAAAACCCGGGCCCATCAGGCTGAAGCTGCCAAAACCGGGGAGGGCGACGACAGCTTTATCCATGTAAACATCAGCATCATGCCCGGGCGCAGCAGTGAGCAAAAACGGGCACTGATGGACGCGATTGCCGTCGCTATTGATGGCGTGGAGATCCAGGCATCCAGCCTGACCATGGAAGTACGTGAGCTGGAAAAGGCACACTACTTTAAAAAGCTGACCTGACATGGATAAGTTACCGTCTCCCTGCGTT